>NZ_CAUTEG010000012.1:0-34566 GCF_963537195.1 Oribacterium sinus
GCTCTTCCGATCTACACTCCTGAGCAGCTTTTTGATTTGAAATATTTTGCTATATTATATCCTTTTTTTTGGTTTTATTTGTTGAAATATACTGTAAAATAGCTTTTTGTGCAAATACTACATTGAAATGTGCAAATGAGAGCGAAGAAGAAAAATAAAGAAAAAAGAGGCTTTAAAGGCCTCTTTGATGTTCTTTAACGAAACTAATTTTTAAATACCGGAAAAGCTTTAAACTTCGGCATGCCGGACTAAGAATGGTGTCTCTTCCAAAGCTTCTTGATATCCTTTGACACATTGTAAGATAAACAGAGAATTGCTAAAACATTGAAGAAAATGTTGTCTGTATGATTTGCCAAGAGTACAGAAGCTAAAGCCAATGCTAAAGTCATAATCCAATCCTCCTTAAATTTTTAAATAAAAAAATCGAGGTGACAAGATTCGAACTTGCGACCCCCTGGTCCCAAACCAGGTGCTCTACCAAACTGAGCCACACCTCGGAGTTCCTTCCGTAGAGGAAAGGAACGTCGTTATATTACCCTAAAAGTGAATATTTTGTCAATAGAATTTTTAGAATTTTGATCATAAAAATTTTGAAATTGTTTAGAAAAATGGAGGTAGAAGACTGAGTTCTACCTCCTGCATTTCTATTACAATTATTCCTCCGGAATAGCGTTTCGAACAGCTTCTACTAAAGCATTTCTACTGAAGGTGCATCTCGCAACGGCGTCGATGTCATCTACAGTATCTCTGTTCTTTCCTGTTAGAGCAGGCATGGCAGTTCTTTTTACCTTGTTCCAAAATGAAGCATTTGTGTCGGCAAAGGTGTCATTATCTTCTACTTTGATAATTTTCTTTGCCTTGCTATCCCAGGTTACCTTTACCTTTACGGTGTAGTCATAGGGGACAACTTCGCTTTCTCCATAGAAGGTTTTGATATAGCTGGGATCTGTCTCTTCCTTAGGCTTCTCTGCCGGATTGCTTTCCTCCTCCTTCTTAGGATCTTCGGGAGTGGTATTTTCCGTATCCTCCTCATATTTCCAAATGAAGGTCAAATTCATTTTTCCCCACTGAGGATGGGGATTCTTAAGGTTTACTATAAGGCTGGATATTTTATCGGGATTCCAAGCGACATGATTCTGGGGAAGCTCCTTGCCCTTTTGGTTTTTAACAACTACGCTGTAATCGCTGGTGAAATTTCTCTTCTTTTTGCCCGGAATAGAAACATCATATGTTAAACGTCCCTTTGCAGCTTGAATCTGCTCTTTGGAAATGTCTTTTTCCACAAGTTTTTCTCCGTGCCAAAAAACTTCTGCATGGCTGGGAAGAAGATCATCTACTGAGCTTTCATCTCCTGTGGAAGGTTTAGTTTCCGTCGGATCCTCTTCATAGCTCCAGACATAGTCTATCCGCATGGGAGTCCATTCAGGATATCTCTTTTTCAATTCGATGTGAATTCTGGCATGACTTTTCGAATAAGGAGTATCCAGTTTTGTATAAGGAAGGTCTTCCCCTTTGCTGTTTTTTATTACAACGGTAAAGTCTTCCCTTTTGTTATGTCCTTTCATTTTTGCCGGAACCTTTATACCTTTGAAAATGAGCTGTCCTCTATGTTTTTTTACTTCATCCAAATTATAGTTATTATCTACCACTTTTTCACCGTGCCAGTAAACCTCTACATGGGCGGGAAGAAGAGCGTCATTGGCTTCTGTGTCGGAGGGAGTCGGCTTCTCAATGGTGGAAGAGGAAGTTTTCTCGTCCTTTTTCGGTGTCTCCTCTTTAGGATTCTCCGGCTTTGTATCGGGTTTTGGAGTGTCCGGCTTTGGTGTTTCCGGCTTTGGTGTCTCATTTTCTTCCTTTTCAACCGGCGCATTTTCGTCAAACTGGAAGCTTAAGGAGAAGATTCCTGTTCCTACAAAGCTACCGGAGCTGTAGTTCGGGAATTCTATACGGAACATAATTCCCCTGCGAGTACTCTCTGTTGTTAACTCTTCACCGTCCTTATTATAGGCCTTTGCCATAAACTCCTTGGTATTCCATGCTTCTTGGAACTTCTTTGGAATAGACTGCTTAAAACGCTTAATTCCTCCGCTACTTTGTTCCCATTCTTCCTGTGTAAAGCTATAGCGCTTTACCAGTTCTCCCGCCTTGGTGCGAATCTCCACTTTGGCAGGAATCTGATTTGCCAGATCCTTTACGTTTACGGTAAAGCTTTGGGACAAATCTGTGTCGCCCTTGTGGTAACGAATGGTAACAGTATTATCGCCTACGGTATTTAAGCTTGTGTTATTTTCCGGAGTAGAGCTAAAGCCAGCGGCCTTTGCCAGCTCCCAGTTTTGATACAGTTTATTGTTACCCTGCTCGGTAACAGCTTCCACGATTAAATCATCAATCTTTAGAGCATCTCCCACATGGTATTCTTTCTTTGCCAAACGAGAATCCAGCTTAAAGGAAGCGATAGGGGAGTTGTCCTTGCTGGTGTCCACCTTAACGGTATAAAGCTCATAGCCCCAGGAGCTGAAGCCTTCGTGGGATACATTCTTTAAGGAGAAGCTCCACTGGTTGGCAGCAGCATCATACACGGATCTTGCCACCTCCTTATCCCCATCCATTAAGTGCATGTGGTCAATCTTTCCCTTAGCAGGAATGGTATACCGGAAGTTCTCTTTATCCAGCGTAATGGTAGAGCTGTCTCCATTTGCGTAATGTACGTGGATTTCTGTAGGATATTTCTTGCGAATCTCTGCTCTCGGTACGATGGCGCTGACCAAGTCGATATCCATATCCTTTTGCAGAAAATGTACCAAAATCTCCTTGGTTCCTTCTTTAATGGGAGAACCCTGTGCAGGACTGGTGCCGATACCGTACTGCGCAAATTCCTCCGGGCTTACGACTTTCGTTTCTCCATTGGGAAAATGTAGCTTTAGGCGGGTATCGCTTAAATCCAAAGTCTTACCGCTCTGACTGGGGTTAGGGCGGCTTTCAAACTCCATATGGCTAAAGGGGAAAGCCTCCCGACCTTCTTGCTTCTTCGCCTGATATAAAGCATTTTCCAGGGCTGAGGTATGGGAACGAAGAGTTCTGGTGGCTCCTGCCAACCCGTCATAATACTTTCCGCTCTTACTGTTAACGGATTTTTTCACCTCATCAACAGAGTCCAAGCCTTTGACTCTTTCCAGAAGCCGGTCTCTGAACTTGGCAAAAAAGTCCGGTTGTGTGTCATCGGTAAAAACCACGCTTTCTGCGGAGACGATTTTTCCATTTTCAATTCGAACCTTAACAATATTTGGACCTTTTTCTTGGAAGTGGATCCCCTCCTTGGAAGTTCCGAAATAAACACCGTCCATAAGACTTTGCTTTTTTTCCTCTTCCTTAGGAGTCTCAGGCTTCGTATCCTCCTTAGGAACTTCAGGCTTCTTGTCCTCCTTGGGACTTTCAGGTTTTTTATCTTCCTTAGGCTGTTCCGGTTTTGTCTCCTCCTTAGGCTTCTCCATCTGACTGCCGGAGCTCTTCTCTATATTCTCTTGCTTCTCGCTATCTTTCTTTGCCTCGCTTTGCGATTCTTTGGAGGGGAGTGTCGGAGAAACGGTGCTTCCTGTTGTGGACTCGCTTCCTGTGGAAGCGCTTCTGCGGGAACGGCTTCTATAAGAGGAATCACCGGAGACGGAAGGAAGTGTTCTGCTGACACCGGCAACGCTTTGACCGCTTTCCGTGCCGGGAAGTCCTTTTCCGGCTTCATACACTACCTTGCCATTGGAAAGGTAGCGTCCGTTTTCGTCTACCCTGTATCCATCCTTGGTTAAGCCGGATACTTTTAACTCTCCCAGAGTTTTCGGATCCTCTGCCTCAAAGAAATAGCAGTAACCGTCAATCCACTGCCAGCCGGTCAGTAATTTTCCGAATTGTCCGTTGTGTAAAGTATTGAGGAAATATTTCTTTCCGTTTAAGTTTAACCAACCGGACTGAAGCTCTCCCGAATCCTTTTGGAGGTAGAACCAGTCACCCTCGAAGACAATCCATTCCTTTCGTAAGTTTTCTTCGTCTTTTCCATAATACCATTTTCCGGAACGGTTAAACCATTGCCCAAGGGTACTTACCGGCTTGGCTAGGCTGATGCCGGGAAGCAGCATTGCTGTGGCTATGGAAAGGACAGCGCATGAAAATGCTTTCCTTTTCATAAGGATCTCCTTTCTATCTCTACAAGAGATAGTGCGTGTGATGATGTGGTTAGAAGGGAAGAAAAATGATTGTGTTATACAACTAACCATGTTCTTGTCAATCTTTATTTATGCGAAAATAAAGTTAGTCAAATCTAACCATTAAGAAACGAGATTAAACTATCACAAGAGCAAAAGCTAGTCAATATCCATGAACTATAAAATAATTAATTGCTAATATTTATAATAATTATAATAATGACAAGGCCTTAAAAAGATAAGAAGTGTGGATTTGTGAATAGTGAAAGGGCACAATGCGTTAAAATTATACAAAACCCATAAAAAATAGAAAGAAAAGAAAATGTAATATCAAAAGTGGAAATGGAGGGGAGCGTAAAGAGAGGAGAGGCATCTGTTTTATTCCATTTTCAGGAACGATTTTTCCCTTGAAAAAAGCCATGATTTTTCTTGACTTTTCTTTGTCTCAAGCTTATATTTGTTGAGCGTGAGTTTTCTCGCGCCTTTCTTTATGCATGCCTTTCGCAAGGTGGTCACATAAAGGGAGCAAAACTATTATGAAAGGAGACCAAAATGCCAACATTTAACCAGCTCGTTAGAAAGGGTAGAGAGACCAGTAAGAAAAAGTCCACTGCCCCTGCTCTTCAGAAAGGGTTCAACTCTTTACAGAAGAGAGCAACTACGAACAGCGCTCCACAAAAGAGAGGTGTTTGTACAGCCGTAAAGACTGCAACACCGAAGAAGCCGAACTCTGCTCTTCGTAAGATCGCCAGAGTACGTCTTTCCAACGGAATCGAAGTAACATCCTACATTCCCGGAGAAGGACACAACCTTCAGGAGCACTCTGTTGTTATGATTCGTGGTGGCCGTGTTAAGGATCTTCCCGGTACACGTTATCACATCATTCGTGGTACTTTGGATACTGCAGGCGTTGCAAACCGTATGCAGGCTCGTTCCAAGTACGGCGCAAAGAGACCTAAGGCAAAGAAGGCTTAAGCCGAAATCGTAGTTTCATTTAGACATGGTTATGACGGAAAATTTGGTCACAAAGATAGATAAGCCTGTGTCCATTTCCGCATGAACTCAAAGAAGATGGGAAAAACATTTTCCTAAGAGAGTACCGTTGATCTAAATCCAGTATTTAAGGAGGGAAGTAACGTGCCACGTAAAGGACATACGCTACACAGAGATGTACTGGCAGACCCAATTTACAATTCCAAGATTGTAACTAAGCTTGTAAACTCCATCATGTTAGATGGTAAGAAGGGTGTTGCACAGAAGATCGTTTATGGAGCATTCGAGAAGGTTGCCGCTAAGGCAGAGAAGGATGCTGTAGAAGTATTTGAAGAAGCAATGAACAACATCATGCCTGTACTTGAGGTAAAGGCAAAGAGAGTTGGTGGTGCCACATACCAGGTACCAATGGAAGTAAAGCCTGAGAGACGCCAGACTTTGGCATTAAGATGGCTTACAGAGTTTTCCAGAAAGCGTTCTGAGAAGACTCAGGCAGAAAGATTAGCAAATGAAATTATGGATGCAGCCAACAACACAGGTGCTGCAGTAAAGCGTAAAGAGGAGATGCATAGAATGGCTGAGGCCAATAAGGCATTTGCTCATTACAGATTCTAATAGGAGGAAAGACATTGGCTGAAAGACAGTATTCCCTTGAGCACACAAGAAATATTGGTATCATGGCGCATATTGACGCCGGTAAAACAACACTTTCCGAGCGTATCCTCTATTACACCGGTGTAAACCACAAGATTGGAGAAACCCACGAAGGTAGTGCTACCATGGACTGGATGGAGCAGGAGCAGGAGAGAGGTATCACCATCACCTCCGCTGCAACTACTTGCCACTGGATTCCTGAGAAGGAGCACAAGAAGATCCCTGGAGCACCGGAATATAGAATCAACCTTATTGACACCCCGGGACACGTAGACTTTACCGTAGAGGTTGAGCGTTCTCTTCGTGTTTTGGACGGCGCAGTAGGTGTATTTGACGCAAAGAGCGGTGTAGAGCCTCAGTCTGAGAACGTATGGCGTCAGGCAGATACCTACAATGTACCCCGTATGGCGTTCATCAACAAGATGGACGTTGTAGGAGCGGATTTCTTCCACTCTGTACAGACTATCGTAGACCGTTTGGGTAAGAACTGTATCATTACCCAGGTTCCGATGGGAAGAGAAGACACCTTCAAAGGAGTAATCGACCTCTTCGAGATGAGAGCTTACTTCTACAAGGATGACAAGGGTGAAGATATCGAGATCACAGATGTTCCTGAAGAGTTCAAGGACTTGGCTGAGGAATATCGTGAGAAGTTGGTAGAGCAGATTTCCGAGTTGGATGACGACCTTATGGAGAAATACCTTGAGGGAGAGATTCCGACCGAGCAGGAATTAAAGGCAGCCCTTCGTAAGGGTACCATTGAAGGACAGGCTATTCCTTGTCTTTGCGGTACTGCTTATCGTAACAAGGGTGTGCAGAAGCTTTTGGATGCGGTTATTGATTTCTTACCCGCACCTACAGACATTCCCGATATTCAGGGAACCGATATGGATGGAGAGCCTGACAGCAGACCTTCTTCCGACAATGCACCTTTCGCTGCTCTTGCCTTCAAGATTATGACTGACCCCTTCGTTGGTAAGTTAGCATATTTCCGTGTGTATTCCGGAACATTGAAGACCGGTTCTTATGTTCTGAACTCCACAAAGGAAAAGAAGGAAAGAGTTGGACGTTTGTTGCAGATGCACGCAAACAAGAGAAACGAGTTGGATGAGGTATTCTCCGGAGATATCGCTGCGGCAGTAGGATTTAAGCTTACTTCCACAGGAGATACCATCTGTGATGAGCAGCACCCCATCATCCTCGAGTCCATGGAATTCCCGGAGCCTGTTATCTCTGTGGCTATCGAGCCTAAGACTAAGGCTTCTCAGGGTAAGATGGGTGAGGCTTTGGCAAAGCTTGCTGAAGAAGATCCTACCTTCCGTGTTAGAACCAACGAGGAAACAGGACAGACCATCATCTCCGGAATGGGAGAGTTGCACCTTGAGATTATCGTAGACCGTCTGCTTCGTGAGTTTAAGGTAGAGGCAAACGTTGGTGCTCCCGAAGTTGCTTACAAAGAGACTTTCACAAAGCCTGTTGATGTGGAAGGAAAGTACATTCACCAGTCCGGTGGTTCCGGTATGTACGGACACTGTAAGGTTAAGTTCGAGCCTATGGATCCGAATGGAGAAGAGCTCTTCAAGTTCCAGTCTACCGTTGTGGGTGGATCTATTCCTAAGGAATACATCCCTGCAATCGAGAAGGGTATTCGTGAAGCGGCTAACTCCGGAGTACTTGCAGGATTCCCTGTATTGGGTGTTAATGCCAATGTTTACGACGGATCTTACCACGAGGTCGACTCTAACGAGCGTGCCTTCGAGTTTGCCGGATCCATTGCCTTCAAGAACGCTATGCAGAAGGCTGATCCAATCCTTTTAGAGCCTATCATGAAGGTGGAGATTACTACACCGGAAGAGTATATGGGTAACGTAATCGGAGACGTAAACTCTCGTCGTGGTAGAATCGAAAGCATGGAAGACATCCCTTCCGGAAAGCAGGTTAATGCCTTCGTTCCATTGTCAGAGATGTTCGGATATGCAACAGACCTTCGTTCCAAGACTCAGGGTAGAGCAAACTACTCCATGTTCTTCGAGAAGTATGAGAAGTGTCCTAAGAACGTTCAGGAAAAGGTTCTTTCCAACGTAAAGAAATAATAGAATTACGTAGGAAAAAGAATGTATTTATTCCATAGAAAAACTTAACTATGGGATAGAAAAAAGAAGATTTAACAGGCCTTTTCTGTGGCCCTTCAGACTACAGAAAAAGGCTTGCTTTCAAGGAAAACTAATGATAAAATCATGGTCACTGGGTTCTTTTTCGGACGAACTTGGGATGTACTGCAATTCGCATGCTATGCATGCGTTGGTGCTTGGCATGATTTTCGTTGTATTACATTTATTAGGAGGGTATTGAAATGGCAAAGGCGCATTTTGAGCGAACCAAACCACACTGTAACATCGGAACTATCGGACACGTAGACCACGGTAAGACAACTCTTACAGCTGCTATTACCAAGGTTTTAGCAGACCGTGTAGCTGGTAACACAGCAACAGACTTCGCTAACATCGATAAGGCTCCGGAAGAGAGAGAAAGAGGAATCACCATCAACACCTCTCACGTTGAGTACGAGACAGAGAAGAGACACTATGCTCACGTTGACTGCCCGGGACACGCCGACTATGTTAAGAACATGATCACCGGTGCTGCTCAGATGGATGGAGCTATCCTCGTAGTAGCTGCTACCGACGGTGTTATGGCGCAGACAAGAGAGCACATCCTTCTTGCACGTCAGGTAGGTGTTCCTGCTATCGTTGTATTCCTGAACAAGTGTGACATGGTTGACGATCCAGAGCTTCTTGAGCTTGTAGAGATGGAAGTTAGAGAGCTTCTTTCCGAGTATGAGTTCCCTGGAGATGACATCCCTGTAATCAAGGGCTCCGCATTAAAGGCTCTTGAAGATCCGAAGTCCGAGTGGGGCGATAAGATCATGGAACTTATGGATGCTGTAGACAGCTATATCCCAGAGCCAGCTCGTGAGACTGATAAGCCTTTCCTTATGCCTGTTGAGGATATCTTCACCATCACAGGACGTGGAACTGTTGCTACCGGTAGAGTAGAGCGTGGAGTTCTTCATGTATCTGATGAAGTTGAAATCGTTGGAATCAACGAGGAGACTCAGAAGTCCGTTATCACCGGTATCGAGATGTTCCGTAAGCAGCTTGATGAGGCTATGGCAGGAGATAACGTTGGTCTTCTTCTCCGTGGTATCAACCGTGACCAGATCGAAAGAGGACAGGTTATCTGTAAGCCGGGTTCTGTAAAGTGCCACAAGAAGTTTACCGCTCAGGTTTACGTATTAACAAAGGATGAAGGTGGACGTCATACTCCTTTCTTCACCAACTATCGTCCTCAGTTCTATTTCAGAACCACTGACGTAACCGGTATCTGCATGCTGCCAGACGGCGTAGAGATGGTTATGCCCGGTGATAACACTGAGATGGAAGTAGATCTTATTCACCCAATCGCTATGGAAGAGGGACTTCGTTTCGCTATCCGTGAGGGTGGAAGAACTGTAGGATCCGGAAGAGTTGTTAAGATTCTTGAGTAATTAGAAAGAATCCCTAAACGAATCTTTAAGAAAAGCGTGTTTCGCAAGGAACACGCTTTTTTGCTGTATTTTTTACCTAAAGTGCGTTATGATAGAAAAGTTAAACTGAACAAAGATAGGACAAAAAATATGGGAAAAAATCTTGATAATTTAGATGATGTAAAGAAAATGTTGTCGAAAAAAAGTCGAGAAAAGATTATTTTAAAGAAAAGAAATCAACGACAAAGAAAACTTCATAAGATTCAGAAAAAGAGAAGGGATTTTCATGAGCAATCCTTTTTTCTGATACCGATTATTGTGTTGGTCTTGATTGTGCTGATTAAAATATTGGAAGCTTTAGGCTTCGGTGCATCACCCTATCAGGAGAAACCGAAACTGAAGGCCAGCGCTTCCAACATTGTCAGTTCTTCAGATGTGGAAGAGGATAAAGATCAGACTTTAGCAGAATACAATGATGATGTGCTGGTGAAATTTTTCCAGGAGTATTTTCAAGCGAAGCTTGCTGCGGATGTGGACACTCTCTATCGTCTTAGCGGTGTGGAAAATCAAAGCAAGGAGCAAAGAGAAAGGTTGCAAAAGCAGCTGAAAACCCAAGCCGGATACATTGAAGCCTATGACAATATAAAAACCTACGCGGTGCCCGGTATAGGGAAAAATGAAAAGCTTATTTTCCTGCAGTACCAGGTACATTTTCGTAGGGCAAAAACGCCGGCACCGGCTTTGATGTACTGCTATATGCGGGTAAACGATCAGAATTCCTTTGAATTGGTAGAAAATAAAACTCCGGAGCAAACAAAGTTTATCCACGCCTATATCGCCACTCATACCAATGTGCAGGACTTAATCAATGCGGTGGATTCTCAGCTTTTAGAGGCTCTGTCTTCAGATTCTCGACTGGCTGTTCTTTATGATGCCTTCCAGACCGGAAGAATCTATACCCAGGATCAGGCCTCCATTGATTCTGAGGTATCTCTTTTAGAGGTAAATGATGATGGCCCCGCTGCGGCTACAGAATCCGATAGCAGTGATTCTCTGTCTCCCGGTGGGGAGGCAAGTTCTTCAGCTTCCGAAAACCTGACATCGGCAGAAAATGCCGGTGGAGACACTTTGGCAGATGTCGGTACGGAAACAACAGCTACGACAGCCTCAGAAGGAAATATAGAAAGTACGACTGCCGGTAACGGATAGAAGATAGAGTTATAGAAGGGAATTCCATGAATACCAAAGATTTTTATTATGACTTACCGGAGGAATTGATTGCCCAGGATCCCCTGCTGAATCGCTCCTCCTCTCGTCTCATGCTTTTAGATAAGGAAACGGGAGAAATCGAGCATAAGCATTTTTATGATATCCTGGACTATTTGCATCCGGGAGACTGTCTGGTCTTAAATGAAACCAAGGTGATTCCGGCCAGATTATACGGGGTGAAGGAAGATACCGGAGCGCAGGTGGAGGTGCTTTTATTACATCGAAAAGATAAGGAGCACTGGGAGTGTCTGGTAAAGCCCGGAAAGAAATTAAAGCCCGGCGTAAGGATTTCCTTTGGGGATGGAAGACTGAAGGCAGAAATTATAGATATTTTAGAGGAGGGAAACCGGCTGATTCGCTTTGAATTCAGCGGAATTTTTGAAGAGGTATTGGACAAGTTGGGAGAGATGCCTCTTCCTCCTTATATTACCCATAAATTAGAGGACAGAACCCGTTATAATACCGTCTATGCTAAAGAAGAGGGCTCTGCGGCAGCCCCTACGGCGGGACTGCATTGGACAAAAGAATTACTGGAGCAGTGTGAGGCTAAGGGGGTTGAGATTCTTCGTATCACCCTGCATGTAGGCCTTGGTACCTTCCGACCGGTGAAAATGGAGGAAGTGGAGAAGCATCACATGCATTCCGAATATTATTCCGTTTCCCAAGAGGTGGCGGAGAAGATAGAAGCCTGCAAAAAAAGAGGGGGAAGAGTCATCTGTACCGGAACGACTTCCTGCAGAGCCCTGGAGTCCGCCGCAAGAGAAAGTGGAAAAATAGAAGCCAAGTCCGGCTGGACAGATATTTTCATCTATCCGGGATTTTCTTTTAAGGTGATGGATGCCTTGATTACCAACTTCCATTTGCCGGAGTCCACCCTTCTTATGCTGGTTTCCGCATTGTCCAGCAGGGAGAAAATCTTGCATGCCTATGAAGAGGCGGTTAAGGAAAAGTATCGTTTCTTCAGTTTTGGGGATGCCATGTTTATTCATTAGGAATAAGGGGGAAGGATGCGTATCAATAAATGGCTCAGTGCCATGGGGATTTGTTCCAGAAGAGAGGCGGACCGTTATATTTCCGAAGGCAAGCTTTGGGTAAACGGAGAGAAAGCCAGCCTTGGTATGGAAATTCTGGGAAAAGAGGAGATTCTCTTAGAGGGGAAGCTTATTTCCGGAAAAGGGCATAAGAAGGAAAAACCAAAGCCTGTTCTGCTGAAATATTATAAGCCAAGAGGCATTATCTGTACCACAGGAGAGAAGGACAGAGGGAAAAATGTCATTGAGGCCATCGGCTATAAGGAAAGAATCTACCCAATCGGTCGTCTGGATAAAGACTCTGAAGGTTTGTTGCTTTTGACCAATCAGGGAGATTTGGTGAATCGAATTAATAAAGCCAGCGGTTATAAGGAAAAAGAATACATTGTTTCGGTGGATAAGCCGGTGACCAAGGAATTTTTACAGGAAATGTCCTCAGGCGTTTACCTTCCGGAACTGGAGAGAACTACCAGACGGGCAGTGCTTTGGCAGGATCCAAAGCTGCCCAAGGAGATTCAGCGGAAGCAGTTTCACATTGTCTTAACGGAAGGCTTAAATCGCCAGATTCGTAGAATGTGCGAAGCCCTTGGCTATGAAGTGACTCGCTTAAAGCGGATTCGGGTGATGAATATAGAACTGGGAAAAATGAAACCCGGAGAATATTTCGAGATAAAAAGAGAAGAGTTAGAGCTTTTTTGAGGGATAGCCCGAAGCGCAAGGATGATAGCTTAGGAAGTAAGAGGATAGTATGGGGAGTCAAGAAAATAGCAAAATAGAAGAAAATAGCGGATTGCAAGAAGCCGATAAGCAGGATAGTATTGCCCGAATGAAGGGGTTGATTTCCTTTTTGAATGAGGCGGCTAAGGCCTATTATCAGGAGGGAAGAGAGATTGTCTCCAACTTAGAGTACGACAAGGCCTATGATACTTTGCTGAGTCTGGAAAAGGAGAGCGGCGTGGTACTTTCCGGAAGCCCCAGCCAAAATGTAGGCTATGCGGTAGCTACCGCTCTACCCAAGGAAGCCCATGAAACACCGATGCTTTCGTTGGATAAAACCAAGTCTGTAGGGGATTTGCAAAGCTTTTTGCAGGGGCAGGAGGGAATTCTTTCCTGGAAATTGGACGGATTAACCATCGTTTTGCATTATCAGGAGGGAAAGCTTTTAAAGGCGGTAACCAGAGGAAACGGTATCATAGGAGAATTGGTTACGGAAAATGCCAAGACCTTCCAAAATTTGCCATTACAGATTCCTTTTAAGGGGCATCTTGTGGTGCGAGGAGAGGCCTTTATTTCCTATTCCGATTTTGAAAGAATCAATGAGGAGCTTCCGGAGGAGGGCGCCAAATACAAAAATCCCAGAAACCTTTGTTCCGGTTCCGTTCGTCAGCTGGATCCGAAGGTGACGAAGGAAAGAAGGGTGCAGATTTCGTTGTTTAGCCTGGTGCTTGCGGAGGAAGAGGGAAAAGCTCCGGATTTTCATAACCAGCATGAGGAAGAGTTCCGCTTTCTGGAAAAGCAGGGATTTTCCGTGGTACATAGAAAAATGGTGAACGCTGAAAATATCCAAGAGGCGGTAGCGGAGTTTTCCAAGCTGATGCCGAAAAATGACTTCCCCTCCGATGGACTGGTGCTTTTATATAACGATATCGCCTATGGAGAAAGTTTGGGAAGAACCGCGAAATTTCCCCGGAATGCCATTGCCTTTAAGTGGCAGGATGAGGAGGAGACTACAAAGCTTCTTTCCGTGGAATGGTCTCCCAGCAGAACAGGCTTGATTAATCCGGTGGCGATTTTTACTCCGGTGGAACTGGAGGGCACAGTGGTCAGCAGAGCCAGTCTTCACAATATCACCTATTGCGAGGATTTGGCCCTTGGTATCGGGGATGAAATCACGGTTTATAAGGCAAATATGATTATTCCCCAGATTGGGGAAAACAAAACAAAGTCAGGGAATTTGGAGATTCCCAAGCATTGTCCCGCCTGTCAGGGAGAAACCAAGATTGTTAAGGACAAAGAAACCAAGATGCTCTATTGCACAAATCCCCATTGTCCGGCAAAGCGGATTAAGCAGTTTGCTCTATTTGTCAGTCGAGATGCCCTGAATATCGAGGGACTTTCCGAGATGACCTTGGAAAAATGGCTGGGCAGAGGCTTTATCCAGGAGTTTCCGGATCTCTTTTCCTTGGAAAAGTATAGAGAAGAAATTATCGGTATGGAGGGCTTTGGCCTAAAGTCCTTTGAGAAAATTCAGGAAAATATCGAAAAGGCTAAAACTTCCAATCTGGGTAGACTTCTTTATGGTCTGGGAATAGAGGGAATCGGTGTTAGCAACGGTAGAATGTTGGCAGAGGCCTTTTCTCAGGATCCATACAAGCTGATGGACGCTACAAAAGAAGAAATCCTTCAGGTGAAGGGCATTGGGCAGGTCTTGGCAGATAGTATTGCAGAGTATTTTCAAAAGGAAGAAAATAGGCGCGTAGTTTTGGAACTTCTCTCTATTTTGCATTTGGAAAAGGAAGAGAAAGAGGAAAAAAGTGGAATCAGCGGAAAGCATTTCGTGATTACTGGAGCGGTTCATCATTTTCCCAATCGAAAGGCTTTAGAGAAGGAAATCCGAAAGGCCGGGGGGCAGAGCAGCTCTTCCGTGTCTCAAAACACAGACTACTTAATCAACAATGACAGTACTTCCGGAAGCAGTAAGAACAAGAAGGCCAAGGAGCTGGGAGTTCCGATTATAACGGAGGAAGAGTTCTTAAAGCTTTTGGAGGCTTAGGTTTTGCCGTTCAAGAAAGGCAAGGGATAGTGAAGGGATTGCAGAGATAGCGGCGAGCTTCTGAGCTGCTATATTTGAGACTTAATGTGTCGGAAGATAGGGCACATATCATAAAAGGGAAGGACAGAGAATGGAAAACTATGATTTATATTTTCCCCACCTGGGAATCGGCATTGAAAAATTACAGAACAGTATATCGGTTTTTGGTTTTTCTATAGCTTTCTACGGCATTATTATCGGAATCGGAATGCTTCTGGGCATGTCTGTGGCTTCAAGGGATTATGCCAAGCATGGCCACAAGGTGGATGATATTCAGGACTTTGCCTTGATTGTGATTGTTCTGGGAGTCATTGGCGCCAGGCTCTACTATGTGATTTTCGAGTGGGAATATTATTCCAAGCATTTGTTGGAGATTCCCAATATTCGTCAGGGAGGATTGGCAATTTACGGCGGTGTATTGGCGGCCATTGCCACCTGTATAGGCTTTTGTAAGAAGAGAAAGCTGAACTTTCTGCCGATGGCGGATTCCGGTGCCATCGGATTGATTTTGGGGCAGGCTATCGGCCGTTGGGGGAATTTCTTCAATGCGGAAGCCTTTGGGGGATATACGAATTCCTTACTGGCCATGCGGATTAAGGAAAGTATTGTGAATCCGGGGATGTTGAATAGCGATGTGCTCTCGAATTTGCAATATATTTCCGGCGTATCCTATATTCAGGTGCATCCCACATTTTTCTATGAGAGTATGTGGAATCTCTGTATTTTTGCCTTTCTTTATTTTTACTCTAAAAGAAAGAATTATGACGGACAGATTTTTCTCTTTTACTTAATGCTATACGGCTTTGGACGCTTCTTTATTGAAGGGCTTCGGGCGGATTCCCTGATGTTCTTCGGAACCGGCATTGCGGTTAGTCAGATGCTTTCTTTGCTTTTATTTGTGATCAGTATCATCGCCCAGGTCATCCTTTATGCCAAAAAGAAGGGGAGCCTGTAAATACTTGCTTTGGAGGACTTCATGAAACATATCATTATCGGAACTGCCGGACACATTGACCATGGTAAAACTTCTCTTATTCGTGCTTTAACCGGAAGAGAGACGGACCGCTTAAAGGAAGAACAGGATCGGGGGATTACCATTGAGCTGGGCTTTACCTGGTTTGACTTAAAGGACGGCACCCGCTGCGGTGTCATCGATGTACCGGGGCATGAGAAATTTATTCAGCAGATGGTTTCCGGAGTTTGCGGTATGGATATGGTGCTCCTGGTGGTGGCGGCGGATGAGGGAATCATGCCCCAGACCAGAGAGCATTTGGACATCCTTTCTCTGCTTGGCATTGAGAATTGTATTGTGGTACTGACCAAATGCGATCTGGTGGATGAGGACTGGATTTCCATGGTAAAAGAGGATATTCGGGAGGAATTCCAGGGAACCATGCTGGAGAAGGCTAAGATTGTGGAGGTATCCACGAAAACCGGAGCGGGAATCGATGGCTGCAAGGATGCTATTTTGGAAATGGTGAAAACTCTTCCGGAAAAAAGCCCCAGCGGTCTACCCAGACTCCCCATTGACAGGATCTTCAGCCTTCAGGGCTTGGGAACCATTATTACCGGCACCTTGATTTCCGGAACTTTGACAAAGGGGGATGCGGTGGAGATTTATCCCAAGCGTCTTCCGGTGCGCATCCGAAATATCCAGGTTCATGAACAGGATGCAGAGCAGGCGGTGGCAGGACAGAGAGTGGCCTTGAACCTAACAGGATTAAAGAAGGGCGATATCAAGAAGGGCGCTGTACTGGCTCGGGAAAACAGCTTTGAAAATACCAAGCTTTTGGATGCTAAGGTACGCATTCTTCCCTCCTCCCAAAGAACCATTAAAAACAGAGAGAGACTGCATTTTCTGACCGGTACCGCAGAACTGCTTTGTCGTATTATTCTTCTGGACAAAGAGGAGCTTAAGGCAGGGGAAGAGGGATATTGTCAGATTCTTTTAGAGCAGGAAATGGTTTTTGGCAAAGGGGATCCCTTCCTTCTTCGGTTTTACAGCCCTGTGGAAACCATTGGCGGAGGAACTGTTCTGGAGGCCAATGCCAAGAAGAAAAAGCGTTTCCGGGAAGAGGAAATTGATGCCTTAAGACGAAAGGAAGAGGGCTCTTTAGAGGAGACTTTGGAAAGTTATTTCCTGGAGGCAAAATTTGGTGCCGGACTAAAGGAGGCGGGAAAAGACCTTTCTTTGGAAAATGAGGAATTGCTTCCCCTTGTGGAGGAGCTACGCGGTAACGGAAAGCTTTGTGAGCTTCCTTTGCAGCAGGGAACAGTTTATCTTTATGGAGACAATAAATTTTATTGGGAGAGTAAATGTAAGGAAGAGTTGGAAAAATTCCGAAAAGCCCATCCCTATCGCATCGGTATGGCAAAGGCAGAATTACGGGAAAAGTTATGGAAAAAGGGCAATGCCAAGGTCTTTGATGCCCTGCTTTCTCTCCTTCCCGAACTGCAAACTAAGGGGGATCTGCTCTATCTTTCCTCCCAAGAGGATTTTAAAGACGCAAATTATCAAGGTATAGAAAAATCTATTTTAACGACTCTGGAAAATGCCAGCTACCAGCTCTTGAAATTAGAAGAGCTGGAAAGAGGAAAGGCCAAGGAAGAAGATTTTCAGGATATTTTGCAAAATACCGTAGTGGAAGGAAGAGTGGTGAAGGTGGGAGAGGATCCTGAGCTTTTGATCCTTGCACAGGATTTGGAGAAGGTTAAGGCCTGGGTATTGGAATATTTTCAAAAGGAAGAAGTCTTGGGCATTGCTACCCTTAAGGATGCATTTTCTACCAGTAGAAAATGTGCAAAAGCCATGATTCAGTATTTTGACCGGGAAAAAATCACGAAAAAAGTTTCCGGAGAATCGGAGCGTGTGGCGGGATCCGCTGCAAAATAAGAAGGGAGCGCAAGGTGAAAAAACTACTGATTTACGGAGATTCTATCAGCTACGGTTATCTTCCCAATGAAAAGCATCAGGATCTGCGCTTGCCCTTGGAAGAACGGTATTATTATGCCTTGGAACAGGCATTTCCTGACTATTCCCTTCTGGTAGAAGCAAAGGTGGGGAGATGCATTCCGGAGCTTCCCTTTGAGTGGGAGGATCTGCAAAAGGCATGTAAAGACTTTGAACCTGAGGATAGAATGATTCTTTTTCTGGGAATCAACGATTACTTAAGCTTTGGAAGACCTGACGGAGAAAGAGTCATTAAAAGGCTGGCGGAATTTTTGGAGGACTGTCCTCGCTACGGAATTCCCTTCCCGAAGGAACATATCCTTTATATTGCGCCTCCCTCTCTGTCCTTTCCGGGAGATCGTTCTTATGAAGCCTTTTCTACCTTGGATGGAAAATGGGATGCTTCTCTAAAGGCATTTTGCAAGGAAAAAGGAATTCTGTGCTTTAGTCCCTTTGCTTTAGCCCTTCCCCGCTTTCCGGACCGGGTACATCTTCTTCCTGAAGGGCAGATTATTCTGGGAGAAGTGCTTTTACAATTTATAAAGGAAAAAGATTTTTTAGCGTAATAAGACGAATTAGAGCTGTAAAGAATCAAAATAATGTAGTGCAAACGATTTTGATTCTTTATGGCTTCTTTTTTATTTCGGTCTTGCCAAACTGCATGGGAGATAATTGTTTAAAATTTTAGAAAGCTTTAAAAAATATACAAAATAGCAAGAAAAATTCAGCAAAATGGACTATGTATATAGAAATTTACTATATAAAGTCGGAAAAAATTGCTATAGAGAACAATTCTGGATAAAATATTCACAATCAAACATTTTTCTTTAATGAAAAGGAGAAAAGCCATGAATGTTTTACAGGATTTTATTGGAAAAGGAAATACGTTCCTTTGGAGCTTTCTGCTGATCTTCTTGCTGTGTGGAACCGGAATCTATTACACGATTCGCCTGCGTTTTATTCAGCTAAGACGCCTTGGAGAAGGATTTAAGTTGGTTTTCGGACACTTTTCCTTAAAGGGTGAGAAGCATGAAAAAGGAGAGATGTCACCCTTCCAGGCCATTGCGACTGCGATTGCGGCCCAGGTAGGAACCGGTAATCTGGCAGGTGCTGCAACAGCGATTGTCAGTGGAGGCCCGGGTGCAATTTTTTGGATGTGGGTTTCCGCATTTTTTGGAATGGCAACCATCTATGGCGAGGCCGTATTGGCTCAGGTGTATAAAGAAGAGAAGGATGGCGATATAACCGGAGGTCCTGTATATTACATTAAGGCTGCATTTTCCGGTGCACTGGGTAAGGTTTTGGCCGGACTCTTTGCGGTATTCATCATCTTGGCTTTAGGCTTTATGGGAAATATGGTGCAGTCCAACTCTATCGGTGCAGCATTCCAGGAAGTCTTCCATATTATGAACTTTGAAATTCCTCCTATAGCTATCGGTGTCTTTGTTGCAGCGATTGCAGCCTTCATCTTCCTTGGCGGAACCAAGAGATTGGCAGCTGTACTGGAGAAAATTGTTCCGATTATGGCAGGCGTATATATTCTGGGTGCGGTAGTCTTTATCCTTATGCATATCACCGCTTTGCCGGGAGCATTGGCATCTATCTTTATCGGTGCTTTTAATCCTCAGGCAGTAACCGGTGCGGCACTTGGTATCACCATTCGTCAAGCTATTCGTTTCGGTGTTGCAAGAGGACTCTTCTCTAACGAAGCCGGAATGGGTTCCACTCCTCACGCTCATGCCAGAGCAAAGGCGAAGTGCCCGGATGATCAGGGACTTTGCGCAATGGTTTCCGTATTTATTGATACCTTTGTTGTTTTGAATTTTACGGTATTCGTTATTTTAACCAGCGGTATCTATGGACAGTTGGATCCTGCAACCCAGAAGCCTCTGTATACCGGTATTGCTTTAACCCAGAGAGCCTTTGTAGCGGGCTTCGGCAATTTTGGACATTTCTTTGTAGCCATTTGTCTGTTCTTCTTTGCTTTCTCCACTGTTTTGGGATGGCATTTCTTCGGAGCGGTAAACGTACAGTATCTCTTCGGAAAGAAGGCGGTAACTCTTTACTCCCTGATTGTTGTAGCTTGTATTATTGTAGGAACAACATTAAAGGTAGAATTGGTTTGGGATATGGCGGACTTCTTTAACGGTCTGATGGTTATTCCGAATGTATTGGCTCTGCTTGCTCTATTCCGTGTAGTGAAAGAGCATGTGAAAAAATAAAAGAAATATAGGATGAATAATCCTTTTTTCTAATTCTATTCCTTAAATAGTAGTAAAGAAAAAAGTGCTGCCCGGCAGCACTTTTTTCTTTTGTATTTGTTATGGCTATTTCAGACTTTCGTCTAGGGTAATTTGATTATACCTTGGAGATCTTCTTTTGTGAAATTGGACAATTCCATAAAGCTTTGGACTTATAGAAACTTACTATGGATAAGAACGTAATTTTTATAAATATCTTGTAAAAATCTGACAAAGCAATTTATTGAAATACGGATTTAGAAATATAAAAAATTTTTTGATGACATAAAAATTATTTTGTAGAAAATACTTATAGAATAAAACAATATATAAAACAATTTTGTTGAAAAACTCTACAAGTGTTGTTAAAATGCTGACAAGCACCATAAATAAGGCATGTTCAGAGAGCGCGAAAGCCACCGAAGAGGCAAGTTGTTGAAAAACGATGAATCTTTCAGGTAAAAGGATGAATATGTTGGGGACTCTGAATCTAATGAAACAGGGGATGCGAGAAATTTCTCGTTCCCCTGTTTTGTGTTTGTAGAAAGGAGAAGTGTAATGAGAACCTTAGTGATTGTTACCAATAACCCTTTGGTGAAGGAAAATGTACCGAAGAAATATCCAAGCGTGAAGATAGAGATTGACTACAAGGAGATTTCTTTCATGGATACCCTTAAGGCGGTACGGGATATGGTACATATGGGAGGAAAGATTCTGACCCATCCTTTAGATGGCTCCATTAAACCCAATGAAACTCCGTACGAATCTGTACTTCTGGACAAGACACCGGAAGAAGGATTTGATATGAAGTCCCTGGATTTGATTGAGTATGCCTTGAATACCTGTGAGAAGTTCGAAGAAAACGAACGAATTCACGAGGAAAAGGTACAGAAGGATTTTCAGACCTTGGACTGGACCCTGCTGGACAGCGGGTTAGAGTCTTTAGTGTTACATTAAGGACATAAAGGAGCAGTTAGGCATTGTGCTTGGCGCTTTTTATGAATCATACTTAAAAGGAGGAAATGAAAGTGAAGCTGGAATTAGGTAAGATTTTCATTAATGACATCCAGTTTGCCGAGAAAACAGAAATCAAAGACCACGTTCTCTATGTATCCAAGAAAGAACTGAGCGAAGTTTTTCTGTCAGAAGAGAAGATTAAAGAAGTGGAATTTGATGTGGCAAGACCTGGTGAATCCGTTCGTATCACACCGGTTAAGGATGTGATTGAGCCAAGAGTAAAGGTAGAAGGAAAGGGCGGCGTATTCCCCGGAGTGGTTGCTCCTGTAGATACCGTAGGATCCGGAAAGACCTATTGCTTAAAGGGAATGGCAGTAATTACTGCAGGACCTATCGTTGGTTTCCAGGAGGGTGTTATCGATATGTGCGGACTTGGAGCAGAGTATACTCCGTTCTCCAAGACTGTAAACCTCACCTGTGTATGCAAGCCGGTAGAGGGAACAGAGTCCCATGACTACGAGCAGGCTGTTCGTTTGGCAGGCTTGAAGACTGCTGCATTTATTGCAGAGAAGGCTAAAGAGCTTACTCCTGATGAGACTAAGGTATATGAGACTTTGGATCTGATGGAAGGCGCTAAGGCATTCCCGGATCTTCCAAGAGTTGGATATGTTCAGATGCTTCAGTCCCAGGGATTGCTTCATGACACCTATGTTTACGGCGTAGATGCGAAGAAGATTCTTCCCACCATTCTGTATCCGACAGAGTCTATGGACGGCGCTATCATTTCCGGAAACTGCGTATCCGCTTGTGATAAGAACCCAAGCTATGTTCACGAGAACAACCCTGTTATAGAGGATCTTTTCGAAGAGCACGGCAAGACCATTAACTTTGTGGCTCATATTATTACCAACGAGAACGTTTACCTTGCTGATAAAGAGCGTTCCTCCAACCAGACCGCTAAGCTCTGCAAGATGCTTCACTTAGATGCGGTAATCATCACTGAGGAAGGATTCGGAAACCCGGATACCGACTTAATCATGAACTGTAAGAAGATTGAGGCTGAGGGAATCAAGACGGTAATCATCACTGATGAGTATGCAGGAAGAGACGGAAAGTCTCAGTCCTTGGCAGATGCGGATGTGGCAGCCAATGCTTTAGTTACCGGTGGAAATGCTAACCAGCTTATCACCCTTCCGAAGTTGGATAAGGTAATCGGAACTCTGGATTACATGACCAAGATTGCGGGAGCTAGTGATACTACAGTGAAGGCTGACGGTTCCTTGGAAGTAGAAATTCAGGTTATTACCGGTGCTACCTCTGAGGTTGGCTTTAACAAGCTGAGTGCAAGATAAGGAGAAGAAAATGGGAAAATTAAAGGTTGTTCAATATATTAACCAGTTCTTCGCTCAGGTCGGTGGAGAGGATAAGGCAGACTATCCTATGGAGTACCATGAGGGCGCTATGGGACCGGGACTTGCTTTCCAGCAGGCTTTCGGTGATGAGGCTGAAATCGTTGGAACCATCGTTTGCGGAGATAGCTACTTCGGTGAGAATACCGATAAGGTAAAGCCGGAGATTTTAAAGAAGGTTGCTGAGCTTAAGCCGGATTTATTCATTGCAGGTCCTGCATTCAATGCCGGCCGTTATGGATTTGCCTGCGCTACTATTGCTGCAGCAGTTCAGGAAGAACTTCACATCCCTGTTATAACAGGTATGTATGTTGAGAACCCGGGAGCTGACGAGGCAAAGAGCAAGATTTATATCGTTTCTACCAAAAACAGTGCAGCCGGAATGAGAGATGCCGTGAAGAAGATGGCGCCTCTTGGCTTGAAGCTTGCCAGAGGAGAGAAGATCGGTTCCTCCAAGGAGGAGGGATATATCCCACAGGGAATCCGTGTAAACTTCTTCGAGGAGAAGAGAGGATCAAAGCGTGCGGTAGAGATGCTTTTGGCTAAGATTTCCGGTAAGGAATTTACCACAGAGTATCCAATGCCTTCCTTCGACCGTGTGGCTCCAATGCCCGCTATCAAGGATATGTCTAAGGCTACCATCGCTTTAGTAACTTCCGGCGGTATTGTTCCAAAGGGCAATCCGGATCATATTGAATCTTCCAACGCTACTCGTTACGGTGAGTACAGCTTAAAGGGCGTAAATGACTTAACAGCAGAGACCTATGAGACTGCTCACGGCGGATATGACCCCAGCTATGCAAATCAGGATGCCGACAGAGTATTACCTGTTGACGTTCTTAGAGATTTAGAGAAGGAAGGAAAGATCGGAAAGCTTTACGATTACTTCTATACCACGGTAGGTAACGGAACTGCAGTAGCTTCTGCTAAGAAGTTTGCTGAGGAAATCGGTGCAAAACTTAAGAAGGACCATGTAGATGCGGTCATTCTTACCAGCACGTGAGGAACCTGTACACGTTGCGGTGCAACAATGGTAAAAGGTATCGAAGCAACAGGAATTCCTGTAGTACACATTTGTACAGTTACACCTATCTCTATGACAGTAGGTGCTAACCGTATCGTTCCGGCAATCGCTATTCCTCACCCACTGGGAAATCCGGCTATGAAACCGGAAGAGGAGAAGGCTCTGAGAAGAAAGATTGTAGAGAAGTCCTTAAAGGCTCTTTGCACAGAAGTTTCCGATCAGACTATTTTCAAGTAAGCTTGTGTTTTGTAAAAACACTGCGTAATACTCATTCTTCAGGGCAGAGACCCTGCCCTGAAGAAATTTTATATAAGGAATATAAACCGAACACTATAACAATTATTTATTATACTTTGAACTTTTTTTATCTCTAAAAAGAGAGAAGGCTATTGAGAAAGAAAAGCTGTTTTTGTTATCATAACAAAGACCATTCCTATCGGCTACACACAAGATAGACGTAGTCTGTTTTGTATAATCATATATTATTAATATCTAAAGGAGAGAAAAACCATGTCCAAGATTTATGACGTGCTTATTCTGGGAGCAGGCCCCGGAGGATTGGCTGCAGGTCTTTATGCAGGAAGAGCCAGACTTTCCACCTTGATTGTGGAGAAGGGACAGGATGGCGGACAGATTGCCATTACCGATTCTATCGAGAACTATCCGGGACAGATTGTGGAAGGTGAATCCGGTCCTTCTCTGATTAAGAGAATGACTGAGCAGGCAGAGCGTTTTGGCTGTGAAAGAGCTCATGATACCATCAAGGCTGTAGAATTGGACGGAGATGTTAAAAGACTCATCGGTACCAAGGAGACCTACGAGGGTAAGACTCTGATTATTGCCACAGGAGCTAATCCACGTCCAATCGGATGTAAGGGAGAGAAGGAATTCTTAGGAAAAGGCGTTTCCTACTGTGCAACCTGTGATGCCAACTTCTTCGAGGATCTTCCCGTATTTGTAGTAGGCGGCGGAGACTCTGCGGTGGAAGAGGCTATGTATTTGACAAAGTTTGCAAGCTCCGTTACTCTTATTCACAGAAGACATGAGTTGAGAGCGGCAAAGTCTATTCAGGAGAGAGCTTTCCAGAATGAGAAGCTGCATATTATGTGGGATACCGTAGTAGAAGAGCTGTCCGGAGATGATATTCTTCAGAAGATTAAGGTGAAGAATGTAGTTACCGGAGAAGAACAGGTATTGGAAGCCAGTGAAGAGGACGGAATGTTCGGAATTTTCGGATTTATCGGCAGAATTCCTACTACAGAGATTTTCCAGGAAAGCAATCTGGAAATGGATGACAGAGGATATATCCCTACAGACGAAGATATGCACACCAATATTCCCGGCGTTTTCACCGTTGGAGATGTACGTGTAAAGAGTCTTAGACAAGTGGTTACTGCTGCTGCGGATGGTGCTATTGCAGCCACCCAGGCAGAGAAATATATTAACGAACACAAATAAAGGAGGACAAGATGTTAGAGGTTGATAAGAATACCTTCGAAGAGGAAGTGCTGAAGGCATCCGGCTATGTATTTGTAGATTTCTTCGGAGATGGATGTGTTCCCTGTGCTGCACTTATGCCATTCGTACATTCTTTGGCTGACAAGTATGAGGGTAAGTTAAAGTTCACTTCTCTGAATACTACAAAGGCTAGAAGATTGGCTATCGGCCAGAAGATTTTAGGACTTCCCGTTATGGCTATCTATAAGGATGGACAGAAGGTGGAAGAGCTGGTTAAGGATGATGCAACAGAAGAGTCCATCCAGAAGATGGTTGAAAAGTATGTTGCTTTAAACCAGTAAGCAATCATTTAATTTGCGTATTTGACGAAAGTCATTACGATACATATCTTTAAAGAAAGGAGAGAAAAGATGGCTATTTTAAAGGGTAAAAAAGTTATCATCATCGGTGACCGTGACGGTGTACCAGGACCTGCTATTCAGGCTTGTGTAGAGACCGCCGGCGGAGAAGTAGTATTTGCTTCTACCGAGTGCTTCGTTTGAACGAGCGCAGGCGCAATGGACTTGGAAAATCAAAAGAGAGTAAAGGATTTTGCTGATAAGTTCGGACCAGAGAATCTGGTTGTTGTACTTGGCGCTGCTGAGGGAGAGGCTGCAGGACTTGCAGCTGAGACCGTTACAGCAGGGGATCCTACTTTTGCCGGCCCATTGACTGGGGTCCAGCTTGGACTCACGGTATATCATGTTTGCGAACCAGAGTTGAAGGCAGAGTTTGACGAATCTGTTTATGAAGACCAGGTTAGTATGATGGAAATGGTTTTAGATGTAGACGATATTGTCAACGAAATGAATAGTATTCGCTCTGAATATTGCAAGTACCTTTAAAACCGAGGGAGCTTTTTACGGGCTCCCTTTTTTCTCAAAATTCTTTTCAAAAAAAGTACTAAAAATAGAAAAAGAACTATCTTTTCTTTGGTAAATTTGTAAAACTTAACAATAAATTATGAGGTGATCAAAATGAATAGTGTCATTAAAGGTTCCGGATATTGTTTGGCATATACTCCCGGCTTGATGTTGCAGCACGGCTCCACCATTGTGCAGGAAAGACTGGTAAATCCTGACGGTGAGTTCTTAAAGGAAATGGGAAAGCACGTTCGTAGCTTTGAGGATTGTGTAGCTTACTGGCCAAACCAGGCATATATCGGAAACAAGACTCCCGAGGAGTTTGCCAAGGTGGAGTTCCCCTATTTCGATAAGAAGGTAGAAAATGCCAACCGTTATGGTCATTTCGGAGAGATTATGCCGGAGAACGAGTTCCTTCTTTTGGCACAGGCTTGTGACTGCTTTGAGGTTTTCTATTTGGATAAGGACTTCGTAGCAGCAAACAAGGGAGAGCTTGCTAAGGATCCTGTAATCACAGAAGCAATCCTTGCCAGAGTACAAGAAGGTGTAGAGAATTCCGTGATTAAGGGATTTGTGGATGCTCATGAGGCAGAGCCTCTTTTCTATGAAGGTAAGCTGGTAGGATGCGTAAAGAGAGCCCATGATATTGACGTAAACCTTTCCGCTGAAGTAATGCTGGAGAACTTGATGAACAAGGCAAGCTCCGTTTTGGCTGTTCTTCACTCCTTAAAGTCCTCCAATGTAGACCCGCTTTCCATTGAATATGTTATTGACTGTTCCGAGGAAGCCTGCGGAGACGTAAACCAGAGAGGTGGCGGAAACTTTGCGAAGGCTGTAGCGGAGATTGCAGGACTGGAGAATGCTACCGGCTCCGATGCAAGAGGCTTCTGTGCCGGACCTTCCCATGCTATGATTGAGGCAGCTTCTTTGGTAAAGGCAGGCGCTTTCCATACCGTACTTGTAATCGGCGGAGGTTGCGTACCTAAGCTTGCCATGAACGGAAAAGACCATGTAAAGAAAGAGCTTCCCATGCTGGAGGATTGCTTGGGCTCCTTCTCTGTAGTAGTTTCTGAAAATGACGGCGTTTCCGCAGAAATCAACCTGGATGTTATTGGAAGACATACCGTTGGAACAGGTGCCGCACCACAGAACGTTATCGGTTCCTTAGTAGCGGATCCTTTGGAGAAGGCAGGCCTTACTGTAAATGATGTGGATAAGTTCTCTCCTGAGATGCAGAATGCGGATATTACCAAGCCTGCCGGAGCCGGAGATGTTCCTATGGCAAACTATAAGATGATTGCTGCTCTTGCTGTTAAGAAGGGATGGCTTGAGAAGGCTGATTTAGCAAAGTTCTGTGAGGAGAAGGGCCTGGTAGGATATGCTCCAACCCAGGGTCATATTCCTTCCGGTGTTCCTTATGTGGGATTTGCCAAGGAAAGCATTGAAAAGGGAGATATGGAGAGAGTTATGATTATCGGAAAGGGATCTCTCTTCCTTGGCCGTATGACAAACCTCTTTGACGGTGTCTCCTTCCTGATTCAGAAAAATACCGGAAAGGGTCAGGGCGGAGCAGTATCTGAAGAAGAAATCCGTTCCTTAATCGCGAAATCCATGAAGGAATTTGCACAGTCTATTTTGGGCGCATAGAAGAAAGGGTGAGAATTATGGCAAAAGAAATAAAAGAGCTCATTGCGGATACCTTTTTGGCTATGGCGGAAGGTTTGGAAACAGGCTCTTTTTCTAAGAAACCGAGAATTGCTTTAACAGGTATGGGCTCGGAGCACGGAGAGGAAAATTCCATGAAGGCTGCAGTGGATGCGGCTAAGGATGGCGTGGACGTACTCTATATCGGTTCTTTGAAAAATGATGCGGTAGAAACCCTTGTGGTGGACAATGATGAAGAGGGACATGACAAGATGGATGCTCTTTTAAAGGAGCATAAGATTGACGGTGCGGTAACCATGCACTATCCCTTCCCCATCGGTGTATCCACTGTAGGAAGAGCCATTACTCCTGCATTCGGTAAGGAGATGTTCATTGCCAATACTACAGGAACCTCCAGTACAGATCGTATTGAAGGAATGGTGAAGAATGCCCTTTACGGAATCATCACAGCAAAGGCTTGCGGAATCAAAGAGCCTACTGTAGGTATTTTAAATGTAGACGGTGCAAGACAGACAGAGAAGGCCTTAAAGAAATTACAGTCCAATGGCTATCCTCTTCACTTCGCAGAGTCCTCCAGATCCGACGGCGGTGCGGTTCTTCGTGGAAATGACGTTCTTCGGGGAACACCGGATGTATTGGTGTGTGATTCCTTAACCGGAAACGTATTGTCCAAGATGCTATCTTCCTTCAACACCGGAGGCTCTTTCGAGGCTCAGGGCTTTGGTTATGGTCCGGGAATCGGAGAGAACTATAACCAGCTGGTGATGATTGTATCCAGAGCTTCCGGAGCACCGGTTTTGGCGAATGCTCTTCGCTTTGCAAGAGATCTGATTAAGGGCAATGTCTTTGCGGTAGCGAAGGAAGAGTTTGCATTGGCAAAGAAAGCCGGCTTAGATGGCATTCTTGCAGAAATCAGAGAGGCAAATAAGCCAAAGGAGCAGGGAGAATCTGTTCCCATGCCGGCAAAGGAGATTGTTACCGCAGCTGTATACGGCATCGAAGTAACAGATTTGGATGATGCGGTATTGGAGCTTTGGAAAGAAAAGATTTATGCGGAATCCGGAATGGGCTGTACAGGGCCGATTATCCGCGTTTCTGAAAGCAATTTAGCAAAGTCTGAAGAGATTTTAAGAGCAAAGGGATACATTTCCTAATCTCTCTCGGAGAAAGTATATAACTTTCGGGCTGTTCTCCTTCCTTTGGAGAAGGTGTCTTAAAGAAAGTCCGTAAAGAAAACAAAAGGCAGGGGTTGCCTATACAATTTGTGCACAATGCAGTTGTTTTGCGTACAATTTAGTTGTTATAGGCAAGCCCCGGGCCGATTGTATAAGAAGTGCAGCTGTGGGCATGACATACATTCTTGCGGTTACGCTTATTTTTGTACCCAAAAATGAAGGAAAAAGTGATTTTATACATAAACAGACTTGTTAAAAAATAAACAAAAAAGCTCGAGACAAGAAACGAAAAATAGTAAGAAATAACTAAAAAAATTTCCCTAATATCCGAAAAATAGATTGAATAGTATTCAATTATCGGATATAATGTGGAAACAATATAGAGGACAGTAACAATTAAACATCAGGGGAAAGGAGGAAGAACGAAACTATCAATTTGCTTTACATTCATCTTAAAAAATGAATGAATTAAAAGAAAAATAAGGAGTAGAATAATGGAAAAAAAGAGTTTGCAGTTCATGAAAGTGGTTAGCTTCTGTGGAGCTTGCATCGCTTTCTACATTGGGGCCGGATTTGCCACCATGCAAGAGATTATTCAGTACGTGGCTTCTTACGGATCAAAGCTATGGATTGTCATCGCTGTGAATGCAGCAATCTATATCTATACCGATCTTTCCTTCGCAACAAACGGAAATCGTTTGAAGCTAAAGAGAGGTGGAGATATTTACACCCACTATTGTGGAAAGTATATTGGAAACTTCTTCGACTACTTTTCAGCACTGTTCTGCTATGCCTGCTTTATCGTAATGTGTGGCGGAGCCAATGCTACAGCTGCACAGCAATGGGGACTTCCCAATGGTGTAGGAGCCGTAATCCTTACTGTATTTGTTATTGCTACCGTAATTTTCGGATTAGACGGTGTTATCGAAGCCTTAGGAAAGATTGGACCCATCATCGTATTTTTCATCCTTGTAGTTTCCGTTATCAGTATTTTTAACGGTGCAGGCAATTTCTGGGAGAATTTAAAGGCAGTAGATACCGGAACGCATAAAATTGTTCAGGTAGGTAACGGTAATCCCTTCCTCTCCGGAGCTTCCTATGCAGGCTTCATGCTTCTGTGGTTCGCCAGCTTTCTGGCAGAAATCGGTTCCAAGAACCGGGTAAAGGAAGTAAATATCGGAATGCTTTTCTCTGCAGCGTTCATTATGGGAACCATGGTGATTGCCAGCGTTGCATTGATTTCTCATATTGATGTAACCAGCCAGGCGGATATTCCCGCTTTAATCTTGGCAAATACCATTTCTCCTGCTTTGGCAAGTATTTTTGCGGTAATTATCTTCTGCGGAATTTATACCACCTCCGTTCCTCTTCTTTGGACCAGTATCGGAAGAATTGAGAAAGAAGGAACCAAGAAGTATAAGCTTTATACCGTAGTATTAGGAATTATCGGTTGCGTTATCGCTTGCTTCTTACCCTATCGTTCTTTGGTAAATGTGCTTTACGGATTGAACGGATACCTTGGATTTATTCTTGTAGCCTTCATGCTGGTATATGATATCCGCACAAGAATGAGCAAGAAGGTAAAGGTAGCAGCGGAAGAAGTAGCTCCTGCAGTAGTTTAATATAGCTGTAGGAGGAAGCATCAGCTTCCTTGCGGTATCAGAAATTTTGTTTGAAATAGAGTGTCCCGCATAAATTGCGGGGCACTTTTTTTAATAGCTCTTATCTTTCTTTTTTGGGAAATATAATTATTATTTAAGAAAATGTCGGAAATATACTAGCCTTTCTTGGCAATTTTCGGTAGAATAAGAAAAATATTTTCTGTATAAGGAGTAGAGTATGAGAAGAAAAACATGGATTCCCCTTTTGGCTTCGGCTATGGTTTTGGGGATGAGCCTGACAGCATTTGCAGGAACATGGAAAAGTAACGGTACCGGATGGTGGTATGAAAATGCGGATGGAAGCTATCTTACCGGTTGGAACTGGGTGGATGGAAACGGCGACGGTATTGCCGAGTCCTATTATTTTCAAAATGACGGATATCTCTTAACAAACACAACGGTGGAGGGGTATCAGGTAAACAGCGACGGTGCCTGGGTGGTAAATGGAGCCGTGCAAACCAAGGGTGTAGGAGCCTCCGCAGGGAATGCAGCGGCGCAGAATGATACGGTATTTTCCAGATTCGGTTCCAAGAAGGGCTTGGCAACAAGAGATACCCTTTTTGATGCCACTTCCGTGAGAGATTTAGGGGTAAAGCATATCATTTACAACTTTACCAACTATGAGCAAAACTTCATGGATAACTTCCGGAATACCAAGGCAAACGGGGTAAGTGTTACCGCCATTATGTTAAACACTCCGAGAAATAATCCGGAGCCCCAGTCTCTTCCTGATGGAATTAGCGGACAGGAAGCCCATTACTATGGCTATAATGTGGCCACACAGGCCGGAATCGATGCAACCACCAGGCTTGCCAATCGTTTTGCTTCCTTATATAAGGATTCCGTGGATAACTGGGTTATCGGGAATGAGATAAACTATCCTAACGTATGGAATTTTACTCCTCACAGCAGTATTGAAAACTATGCGGACCAGTATGCCCATGCTTTCCGCATTTGGTACACAGCCATTAAGCAGAATAACCCCTCTGCCAATGTATACATTCCCTTTGACTATGTTTGGACAGAGCATTCTCCTTCCGCAGGTTACTACAAGGCAAAGGACTTACTGCGTTTATTAAATGATAGACTACGGGATTTGGATTACGGTATTGCTTGGCATCCCTATCCGGAAGGACTTTCCGACCCGAACTTTGAGGATGACGGAAAGGCAACAAACAGTGAGAATTCTTTGATTATCAATATGAAGAACTTAAATGTTCTCACAGATTATTTACAGAAGCCGGAGTACCTTTCTCCAAGCGGTAAGGTAAGACACCTGATTCTTTCCGAGCAGGGCTTTAATGCCACCAATGAGGATGTGCAGGCAGACCAGATTGCCAAGGCTTATGACATTGCCAAGAATAATCCCTATGTGGAAGCCTTCTTCCTGGCCAGAGAGTATGACCAGCCGGGAGAGATGCACAATGTAGGGGGGGCATTGCAGGAGATGCACTTCGGATTAAAGGATGCCTATGAAAGAGGCGGAAGACCCAGAAAGGCTTATTTCGTGTATAAGAGTTTGCAGTAAAACAATAGAATAGAGAGTAGAGAAAATAGCTGACGGAAAGATTCCGGTCGGCTATTTTTGTGTCTTGATTTAAATGCCTGTATAAATGAAAAATGGAAATATAACAGAACGAGTTGTAAGCGAAATAAAGCTTGAATTTGCAAATATATGGGGGCTAAAATATAATCATTCTTGAGTTAAAGTAGAACAAAGGAAATCAGAGGAAAATCTGGAAAGTTTCTATCAGTTCAAGCTGACCCAATAAATGACCCAATAAATGACCCAATAAATGACCCAATAAAATCGGAAGAGAATACAGGAGGTTAACCATGCAAAATTTTGATTATCGGACACCTACAAGATTGATTTTCGGAAAAGATGTTATCGAAGAACTTCCGGAAGTAATGAAGCAGTTCGGAAAAAGGATTCTACTTAGCTACGGAAGTGGAAGTATCAAAAAGATTGGTCTTTATGACAAGGTAAAGGAGCTTTTAAAGGACTATGAGATTTATGAGCTTCCCGATATTCAACCCAATCCCAAGTATGATCCCAGCGTTCTTGACGGCGTGAAAATCTGTAAAGAAAAGAATATTGATGTGATTCTTGCGGTGGGAGGGGGCAGTGTATTGGACTGCACCAAGGCCATTGCCGCAGGGGCGAAGTATGAGGGAGATCCTTGGGATTTGATTACCTATAAGGTAAAGGCCAAGGAAGCACTTCCGATTGTGGATATTATTACTCTTGCTGCGACAGGCAGTGAGTATGATGCGGGAGGCGTAATTTCCAGAACCGAAACCAATGATAAGACGGGCTATAGTGATCCCCTGCTTTATCCTGTGGTTTCCTTCTTGGATCCTGTTTATACCTTTAGTGTATCCAAGAAGCAGACTGCAGCAGGCTGTGCGGATGCCATGAACCATATTTTCGAGCAGTATTTCTGTGAGGACTCTACCCTCTTAAATGACGGTTTTATGGAGTCTGCTTTAAAGAGCCTGATGATTAATACAAAGAAATGTCTGGAGAATCCGGAAGATTACACAGCTAGAGCAGAGATGATGCTTTGCTGTACCTATGGTTGTAACGGCATTTACTCCCTTGGAAACAGTGAATCCGGCTGGCCCTGCCACGGCATGGAACACGCTCTTTCCGCCTACTATGATATTACCCACGGAGAGGGCTTGGCTATTATCACGCCAAGATGGATGAAGCATATCTTAAATGAAAAGACGGTGGAGCGCTTTGTAAAGTACGGCATAAATGTATTTGGAATCGATGAGAAGCAAGATAAGTTTGCGATTGCGGAGCAGGCAATTGATGCAACCTACAAGTTCTTCGAATCCATTAACATTCCTATGCATCTTAAAGATGTGGGAATTGATGAGAGCAGAATCGACGAAATGGCAAAGCATGTTGCGGAAAATGAGGGACTGGAAGAGGCTTGGGCACCCCTTTTAGAGAAGGATATTGCGGAGATTTTCAGGGAATCACTATAAAAACGAAATGCCTTGAAGGACGGAATGCAACTAAATTAATTTCTACAGAATATAATGTAGTAACAATACATGGCTAAGCGCACTTTGGCGGCTGGCCATTTTTGTGTTGGTAGAGTAAATACATTGATGGGAGCGTTTATACCAGGGAAATAGCCCTAATCATAGGTATTCCGCTACAATGGCAAAAACAAGCAGTGATAAACTTATGCATTCTTGGCTCTAGAGTATTGATTGAGCCTTTGATAGGATGTATACTTCTATTAGACAAAAATGCGGAATCTGTATTTTTGTCTAATATGTGACGAGGTGCACCAATATGAAAATAGGTAGAGATGTATATTTGAATAAGCTTATTTCGAAAAGGCATAACGGATTAATTAAGGTTGTGACGGGTATGCGAAGATGTGGAAAATCATATCTTTTATTTAATCTTTTTAAAGAGTATTTGGTAAATGAAGGAGTTGCTGAAAATCATATTATTGAGATTGCGTTTGACTCTTTTGAGAATAAAAGGTATAGAGATCCGGAGGTCTTATTTCCATATATAATGGAGAAAATGTCGGATGAAAGAATGTATTATGTTCTGTTAGATGAAGTCCAGATGCTTGATGATTTTGAATCAGTTCTTAATAGCCTCGGAAGAAAGCAAAATGTAGATGTATATGTAACGGGAAGTAATGCAAAATTCTTATCAAAGGATATTATTACAGAATTTCGTGGACGTGGGGATGAAGTTCATATGTATCCTCTAACATTTGGCGAATTTATGAGCGTATATGATGGTGACAAACAAGAAGGCTGGAGGGATTATGTACTGTTTGGTGGAATACCGCTTGTCCTAGGTTTTGAAACGGCTGATCAGAAATCCGATTTTTTAAAATCCCTGTTTGAAGAAACCTACATTTCCGATATTACCGGAAGAAATAATATACGAAATAAGGCGGAATTAGAAGAACTTCTTAATATTTTATCGTCAGCAATTGGTTCTCTTACGAACCCAAGTAAGCTATCAGCGACATTTAAAAGTGTTAAGAACAAGTCCATAAGCAAAGATACGATAATCAAATATATAGATTATCTTAGAGATTCATTTCTTATAGATAGTGCAATTCGATATGATATTAAGGGCAAAAAGTACATTAATACTCCATCAAAGTATTACTTTACCGATCTGGGACTTAGGAATGCTAGACTTAATTTTAGGCAGGTGGAGGAGACTCACGTAATGGAAAACATTATATTTAATGAACTAAAAGTTCGTGGATATAATGTGGACGTAGGGGTTGTTGTGATGAATGAAGTAGATAAAAATGGTAAGAAAATTAGAAAACAGTTGGAAGTGGACTTCGTTTGCAATAAAGGCTCAAAGAGATTTTATATTCAATCGGCCTATGCATTACCTGATAAAGAAAAGATGGAACAGGAGCAACGTTCGTTGGTGAATACAGGCGATGGATTTAAAAAGATTATTATTACAAAGGATGCTGTGGCACCACTTTATAATGAAGAAGGCATATTGGTGATGAGCGTTTATGATTTTCTTCTTAATCCGGATAGTATGGAAATCTAAAAACAGGAGGAAAATATGCAAAACTTTGACTATCAAACCTCGACAAGACTCATTTTCGGAAAAGACGTAATTCAAGA
>NZ_CAUTEG010000013.1:0-34412 GCF_963537195.1 Oribacterium sinus
GAATCAAGGCCAAGCACTGGAAAAGTCCAATCAGAAGCGCATTTTTCCAAGAAATATCCTCTACCGTTAAAGTATGAAACTGATGTCCCTCATTTCTTCTTTCCAGTAAATGAAGAAGACACCGTAAAGAATCAACATCAGCGCCACCACAAAGGCATTGTAAAGATGAGCATCCAAAAAATCATCCAGCAAAAGTCCCAAAACCGCTGCAGGAAGACAAGCTACTAAAATTTTTCCGATCAAAATACATTTTCCCTGCTCCAAGTAGTAGCCTTTCCCCTGAGATCTTCTTGCTACAGGCCAGATACGGAAGAAGAATTCTTTGATCACCGCTCCAACCGCCCCCAGCTGAATCAAAACTTCAAAGGTGGAGAAAAACTCCTTGCTTTGCCGCAAAGGAATAATACTTTGCAGTAAAATCATATGTCCTGTGGAGGAAATGGGAAGCCACTCGGTAAAGCCCTCCACCAAAGAGAAAACAATGACTTTTAATAACTCAACAATGTTCATGGAATATTCTAACCTTTCTATTTTTATCTTTACAAAGCCCAATCAATTTCCTCCTGCCCTTCCTTTCGAAGGTAGGCATTGCACTGGGAAAAAGGCTTGGATCCGAAAAATCCCCTGTAAGAGCTTAAAGGACTTGGATGAGGGGCTTTTAAGATCAATCGTCTTTTTTGATGAATCATCTTTGCCTTACTCTGGGCGGAAGATCCCCAAAGGATATAAACCACAGGCTCTTCCTTTTCTTCTATGGCCCGTATGGTTGCATCCGTAAACTCCTCCCAGCCGATGCCCCTATGAGAATTGGCCTCATGGGCTCGAACCGTAAGCACCGTGTTTAAAAGAAGCACCCCTTGCTTTGCCCATGCATCCAACTCTCCGCTCTTCGGAATTTTACAGCCTATATCCTCCTGTAATTCTTTAAAAATATTCTGTAATGAAGGAGGAAAGGGAATGCCTTTTCCCACGGAAAAGGATAGCCCCTGGGCTTGCCCGAAGTTATGGTAGGGGTCCTGTCCCAAAATGACGACCTTTACCTTTTCATAGGGACAAAGGCTATAGGCCCGGAAAAGCTTTTCCTTGGGAGGAAAAATAGTATGATGCTTATACTCTTCTCTCACGGTTTCATAAAGTTTTTTATAATAGGGTTTTTGAAATTCTCCCTGTAGCTTGCTTAGCCACTGCCCTTCAATCATGTGCTTCCTCTTCCCTTTTTATTGGTTACTTGTTTGTAAAGGTCATAAAGGAAAGATCCCGTCTTTCCCTCATTGGGATATTCATCCTCTCCAATGTCTAAAATATATTTATCGAAAGCATTAATAATTTTTGTTCCTGAGGAATGTATGCTTTCCTGCTTATAGGCCGCTCCATAGCTTTTATGAATATGCCCGTGAATCATGTACTTGGGTTTGTATTTTTGCAACAGATCCTCAAAGGCCTGAAAGCCCTGATGAGGCAAGTCTTCCATGTCTCCGTACCCCTTCACCGGTGCATGGGTCAGTAAAATATCAAAACCGTTTTTTAAGACAATGTCTTTTCTTACTTTCTGAATCCGCTTCTGCATCTCCTGCTCCGTATACATATGATCTCCCGGCTTATAACGGAGGGAACCTCCCAGTCCCAGTATACGAAGACCTTTAAAATCATAGACCTTGTCCTCAATGCACTCGCAGCCCAAAGGCGGTCTTTTCTCGTATCCCTGGTCGTGATTTCCGTGCACATAAAGAAGAGGTGCCTTTCCCATGGTAACCAAAAATTGCAGGTAATCGGAATGCAAATCTCCCGCAGAAAGAATCAAGTCAATATCCTTTAACTTCCCCTTGTCAAAATGGTCCCATAGCCCTTTATTTTCTTCATCTGCTATACATAATATTCTCACAGTAAAAATCCTCCCGACAGGATAGCCTCTTGGGATTCTTTGGTAAATCGATCCAAGGGAGGGATTTCTCCCACCACATTATCATTTAGCCAACGCATATCTACAATTGCTTCCAAGTCCAAGCTCTCGTCTCCTTCCCTTCTAAGCTTTTCGCTTTGGCTGTGTATTTCTCCGGAGAATGGCGCCAGACTTCCTTCTACGATTTCTTTTCTTAGGATAGAAACCAACTTTTTAGAAGCATAGCTTAAATCCCGGGAAAGAATAATATCAATAACCCCTTCCTTCAGTCCAAAGTAATAGTTCAAGGCATTGTGAGCCTTGGCTAAACTGTTGGCATGGTAGGAGCCCTCTAAAATGGACTGCAAAATCAAAGCATAATACTTTCCCCAGTCATAAACCGGAGCCGCCACATTAAAGACCTTCTCTCCCTCTTCTCTGATGTAAAGTCCGAATTCTCTGCTGACTTCTGTCGGCTTTGCAAATTCCGGTCCGGAAATCGTTTTGATTCCCTGCTTCCGAAACTCTTCCTTCCAGTTTCCGTCCTGCAAGCCGCTCCAGGAAAGATGTACTTTGCTCCAGGGATTGATAAACTGGGCACCGATGGCAAAGGCATTGATATTGGCAATGGTTCCGTACAGCGGAAACTGCTCCACATAGCCTAAATCATTTCCATCGGTAATGGATGCCGCCAAAGCTCCCATCAAAAACTTGGCTTCATACATTCTGCCATAGTAGGTACGAATAGAATTGTAAGAGGTATTTACCGAACAATTCAGGATGGAGGTCTCCGGATGCTCCAGAGCCATCTTGATACTGACCTGAGCCATCAAACTGGCTGTAGTGAAAATGAGCTTCGCCCCCCAATGAATAGCCTCTTCTATACTGTCCTGAATACGCTCCTCCGTATTACAGGACTCAAAAATCTTCGTTTCCACCAAGCCCCGGAACTTCTCCATAATGTAATTTCGTCCCAGCTCATGGGCGTAGGCCCAGGTGGAATCCTGTACCGTACGTTCATACAGAAAAGCAATCTTCAGAGGATGCTTTCCGTTATAGAGCTTTCCGCTCTGGAAAAGATCCATAAAACCGCTGACTTTTTTCACTTCTTCAGGATTCTGTACCAGCACCACATCTCCGGCAGATTTTCTGTATTCATTCCAAAGACGTTCGATATTATCTTTAATTTCCTCCGTGCTGTTATGCAAAATAGATTCTATCCCGAAGACGGTAAGATAAACATAGAAAGCATCTCCGATGGTATTTCCCAGCTTTCCTCCGCCCATTTGCATATAAAGCTCCGCAAAACGGGAATAGGCCGCCCGAAGGTCTCGGCAAAGCTCCTCTTCCCAAAGCTCTCCGGGTTTTTTCCCCATTACCTGACAAAGACGGTCATAGGCACCCAGCTCGGAAAAACGAATTCTATAGATTCCGGTACATTTATAAAAATCCACAAATTCATAATACAGCTTATTTTCCCGTTCCTCCGTACGCTTAGGTAAGATACGTATTACTGTAGCGGGAATGGAAACCGCATCATTAAAGCGGCTGACGGAAACTCTCTTGTTTCCCTCCTGCACATAGAATTTATACATATATTCATAAACCAAGATAGGCTCACGAACGCCCTCTTCCTTGACGGAATCATAAAGAGCCGACCATTTAAAGGCAAATTCCGTTTTTGCCCCTAAAATCGGCATGAAATTCTTGGCAAAGGCCTGCTGTCTTCCGGTGGTTTTGGTTCCTACAATATCTTCCAAGGGTATTTCCAAGACGCCAAGGCGGTTCTCTCCCTGTATATCTTCATCCTTTAATTTATCATCCAAAGCTTCCAAATAAGGATACTGTCCTGTCAAAAGAGCATTTCTATAGGCTCTGTCTCCTAATTTTTTGGCTTCTAAATAATCCTCTATCATGACTACTCCTCTCTAAGAAACAATAAGCCGATTCCTGACGAGTAAATTTCTTGCCATATTTTAGCATAAGTTCCCTGTTTTGCGGCAATATACAAGCGTAAATTTTTATTAACCTTAGTTCCATACCAAACCATATTTCTTTATAAAACCTTAGCTCTGTATAAAAGCTTAGCTCTGTAAAAGCCTCCATATAATATAGGTCTGAAAACGGGGTATTTTCGAAATCCCCATCTTCAGACCTATTCTTTAAAAGCATTATTCTTATTTGATTTTTTTACCGCAAGACCTGTGCTGAAGCACTTATCAAAAATTCTATAGAGAATGCCCGACAAAAAGCCCTATCAGACTCCCTGCAATTCTATATTACTGTGGTCCCTGGGTATTGCCTTCCTGAATGGTTCCCTGTCCCTGAGCACCGCCGGGAGTAGTGGAAGAGGAATTGCTTCCACCGGGGCCGTTACTGCTGGGACCATCTCCGTTTGCAGGACTGCTTTGGGTATTGCTGTCTCCTCCCGGAGTATTGCTGCCGGTTCCGCCGGGTCCTACATTGTTGTTATTGTTGTTATTGTTGCTATTGTTGCTATTGTTGTTATTGTTGCTATTGTTGTTGGCATTCGCATTGGCTTCGGTAGCCGTTACATTGGAAGTATCGGAGGTACATACACCGTGCTCATTGAAGCTAAAGTCTCTTCCCTCCAGATTAACGGTGGTATTGCTGAGCATCTTTCCGTCCTGCAAGTAGTAGTAATGGCTCTTCTCTTTTAACCATCCCTTAACCATCTTACCGTTATCCTGGAAATAGTACCAAGCATTCTCAATCTTGGTCCAAGCTCTTGCCATCTTACCGTTGGCCGGATCCAAATAATACTTATTGCCGTCGGTGTCCGTCTTCCAGCCTGTTTCCATATTGCCGTTACTTGCGGAAAGATAATAGTAAGTTCCGTTTAATTGTAACCATCCGGTCTGCATAGCACCGTCATTTCCAAAATAATACCACTTATCGGAAATCTTCTGCCACTGTCCCATAACCAAAGAACCGTCTTCCGGACGGAAATAATACCATTTATCGGAAATCTTTCTCCAGCCCTTGGCCATAACGCCGGAAGCCTTCAGATAGTACCAAACGTCCTTTCCGTCCTTCTGCAGCTTCAACCAGCCGGTCTGCATGGTACCGTCTGTCTTTAAGTAATACCACTGCTTATCAATCTCTCTCCAACCGGTTACCATAAGACCTGATGGACGAAAATAGTGCCAGGCGTTATTAATCTTCTTCCAGCCGGTTACCATATAGGTATCGGCTCCAATGTAATAATATCCGGAAGATGTATGAATCCACTTTCCGCTAACCTTCTGATTGGTCTTAGGATCCACAAAGTAATACTTTCCGTCCTGCTGTCCCCATCCCGCCGCAAAGGCTGTCAGCGAAAGGCTGGCTACACAGAGCCCAAGTGCCAAAGCTTTTATGCCGAATTTCTTTCCCAGTTTCATAATCTTCCTCCCTTTAAAACGGATTCTGTATAAGTCTATGAAAAAGGCAGCTCTCTTATAGAAAACTGCCTATTTTCGTCTTTTCTAAACTATAGCATAGCAAGCTTTCAAATTTCTATACTAAGCTCTTACTTTTCCTTAACAATTATAAGAATTTTTTCCGTTTTTAAGGATGTTTCTTAGCCCTTTAATCCTAATTCTTTATTCAGCCAGTTCAATCCTGTTCTGGTGACATAGTTATAGGGCTGATTGAAGTGAGGCATGAAGAAGAGATCCACCAAGGGAAGCTCCGGCATGGTCAGTCCCTTCTGAATAGCCAGAGAGAAGAAATGAATGATAGCGGTTGCATCGTAGGTGGAGCCTAACTGGCAACCTACAATCTTCTTATCCTCCTTCTTGTAAACAATGCGAATCTTTACCTTTGGATTCTCCACTTCCATGAAAGCAGGGAACTGGGTATCCTCGTAATCCTCGTAGGATACGTCCATGCCTTCTCTCTCCGCTGCCGCTAAGGAAAGTCCGGTACAAGCCAGCTTGTAGCCGTAGATTCCTAAAGCACTGGAGCCCTGAACGCCTAAGCTCTCTACAGGAGTTCCGCAGATGTTATGGCCTGCTACAACGCCGGAGCGTACCGCATTGGTTGCCAAAGCGATATAGTTTTCTCTGCCTCTTGCATTGTCATAAAGGCTTGCACAGTCTCCGATGGCATAAACGGAAGGATCGCTGGTCTGCTGCTTTCTGTTTACCAGATAAGCGCCGTTTTGATACAACTTTAAGTGGTCCGCTCCCAGACTTGCATTAGGTCTGAATCCCACAGCACAGATGACCATATCCGCATCATATACACCCTTATCGGTCTTAACACCGGATACCTTACCTTCTCCTAAGAACTCTTCTACCTTCTCCCCTAAAGCAAGCTTAATGCCATGCTCTTCCATTCTGTTCTTTAACTCATCGGAGAAGGGAGCATCAAAATATCCTGCAAGGATACGATCCACCATATCGATCAAGGTTACTTCCAAGCCAAGACGCTGGAAGGCTTCCGCAAGCTCCACTCCGATATAGCCTCCTCCAAGGACACACACCTTCTTGAACTCGCCCTTGTTCTTCAGCTTTTCGATAACCTCTGCAGCGTTCTGGTAAAGCTTTACCATCTGCACATTCTCTAAATCAAAGCCCTTTACCGGGATTCTGTTGGGGATGGATCCTGTAGCAAAAACCAGATTGTCGTAGTGATCTTCAATCACCTGTCCGTCTTTAAGCTGTACCTTAACGGTCTTCTTGTCATAATCCACGGAAAGCACCTGAGACTCCATGTTTACCTTTGCTCCCTTTGTCAGAAAGTCCTGAGGCTTTGCATAGAACAGGCCGTCTCCGGAATGAATCTGCTCTCCGATCCAGAGTGCCATTCCACATCCTAAAAAGGAAATGTTGCTGTTCTGGTCATAAATGGTAAGCTCCTGATTGGGATAGGACAGAATGGTGTTTGCGCAGGCTGTTCCTGCGTGGTTAGCTCCTACTAGTATTGTTTTTGCCATGGGATTCCTCCTTGAATTTTGATATTTTTTTAGCAATAGAATTATTTTATACTATTTTATGGAGAATAAAAGTGAAAATAGTATAAAGAATTGTTCTTATTCTTATCGGCGATTTGGATAGGCGTTATAAGAATGAGTAGGCAGTACTCTTTTGAGCCTGTGCAGCTTATAAACTCATGAATTATATACGTTTAAGCCTGCGTTGGCTGTACGCCATAATAAGCCTACGCATTCGGGCTGCACGCCATAAGCCTACGCATTCCGTAGGAATGCTAAAGCAACCGATACGGATTTTTGTCCATAAGCTAGCTTATGAGCAAAAATCTGCATCGGCTGCTTTTTATAAAAGTGGCTTCGCCACTTTTAGGCTTATGGCTGAGTTAAGACTTTTGAGCTAATGACTGAATGGCTACTTTTGAGATTATACTTTATTGCCAAGTCTAGCTTCATGGCTTTCAAATCTAAAAACGATTCAGGTTCTAAATTCCCAAAATCTTCTTGGCATCCTTGAAGTATCTAAGCATTTTCAGACTGTATTCTCCAAATTCCTGTCCTTTTCTCATCTTATAAGCACACCACAGGCTCCATAGCAGTCCTGATAATCCCATATAGGCAATCAGTAGTTTCTCCAAATCTTCTTCTGTTCTTCTGCTCAGGATCAGCGGTTTTTCTTTTCCTTCCGCCTTCGCCACCTGCAGATAATCTTTTAAAAATTGCTTTGCTTCTTCAAAATCCATATAGGAATAGATTGCTCCCATGGCGATATCCAGCAAGGGGTCTGCCATGCCTGCGTACTCCCAATCAATCATCTTCACGCCTTCCTTTGTGAAGATAAAGTTATCCTGCACTGCATCAATATGGCAAAGGCAAAGGGGTGGATTCGTTCCTTCCGTAAACTGAAGCATCCTTTTCATTGCTTCTTTGATTTTTCCATAGTCCTGATAGGGGATTTCTCCGCCCCCTTCCAGGCAGATATCTTCGTAATATTGTATCTTTTCCCCCAGTGAAAAGGCGTGATTCACCTCTTTTTTTCCTTCATGCAACTTTAATAAAAGCTTCATGCAGGCTCTTCTTTCCTCTTGTTTGGAAAAGTCTGCATTTCTGGCTTCCTCATAGTAGCGTGAAATCTTATAGCCGTTTTCCGGATTAAAGTACAGAAGCTCCTCTGTAATCTCCAGATCTTTTACAATGCTGTAAATTTCCTCCTCTTCTCTTCTGTTAATCAGCTTGCCGGTTCCCACTCCGGGGATTCGGCAAATGAAATCCTTTCCGGCATAGTCTTTATTTTCACTTTCCTCATGGATGCTGAAAAGGAAGGATTTATTGGTCATTCCCGCCTTTAGGCAGCGAAGCTTCACAATATCTCGCTCCGGAATCCGAAAAACCGAAGAAATCAGCTCCATGGCTTCCGAGCCGGAATGGTCATTGTATTTTTCATCAAAAAGACGCAGCTCTTCTAAATTTTCAAATTCATAAATCTGTCCGTCCTTCTGCTCATTTCGATAGATTGGGGGCAAATGCTTTAACTCTAAACGGAGCACATCCTCCCAGTAAAAATCTTCCGTCCCCGGTCTATGGTAGTATTCCTCTATAACGGGCCGAAGAGCCGCAAAAAATTCCTTCTTCAGGAACACCGGACCGTACATACAGTAGGCATCTTCTCCGCCTACCTCCACTCTTTTAATCTGTCCGTCCTTTCCACAGTCTAAAACCCACTCCTTGGTTTCTCCTGCCATGTAGCTGGCAGCATACCAGGATAGGGGCTCAATGCTGTGATACATATTTTCCCGCATCCAGTTGTCGGAAGAAAGAATATAAAAGTTTTTCCCCTCCACCGCCTTTCGGGCATGATACAGGGTGCCGATGGTATTCTTCGTAGAATACTCCGGATTATATAAAAGCTTCACGCCATAAGCATCCACAAGGTAGTCAAACTTCTCCTTCAAATATCCTACCACGATGGTGATATCCTTAACCCCCACCTCATGGAGCTGCTTAATCTGCCGCTCAATCATTCTTTCCCCAAAAACCTCCAGCAATCCCTTGGGACATTCATAGGTTAGAGGAACAAAGCGGGAGCCGAAGCCTGCAGCCAAAATCAGGGCCGCATCCACCTTGTGTTCCTGTAAAAAGGCCTTTCCTTTTTCTGTCAGGTTCCGCTTTTCTCCCTTGCATTCCTGTTTTTCCAGATAGCCCTCTTCTTCCCAATGCTTGATACACTGGTTCACCTTTCCCAGGGACATCCCTGTTTCCTCAGCCCATTGTCTTTGGCTGTACTCCGGATGCTCCATCATATTTCGCAATAAAATAGTACAGGAATTCATTTTTTCTCCTCTTCTATGCCAGGCAGTAACGTTCATTATAATTATATATCGTCATATTATGAACATTATAATAGAAAAAAGAAAAAATTTCTCCTGTACTACTTTACGATTTATTGAAATTTATTTTTATTCACAAGGGGCTGTCAAAATCAAAATGATTTTTTGAGCAAGATCGGTCTGATTCTTAAATTTCGGAAACTTCGTATAAAAGGTCTCCATAGCTTGGGAAAGGCCATAGGCTCTTGTCCATGATGGTCTCCAGTAAATCTGCCGGCTCTCGCAGCTCCGCCATATCCTTGGTAATCACCTTATGGAAGAAAAAGGCTTTTTCCTTCTCCTCAGAAACCTCCGCAGCCTCTTCCAAATGCTGCAGAAGCTTTTCTCTGGCCTTTTCCATATCCTCCAAATACTGAGAGGCCCGGTTTAGCAGCTTTTCCTGGGCATAGGTGCTGGCCTTAGGAGAAGCAGCCTTAACGGCATTCAGAGATTCTGCCAAATTTTGCACAAAGCGAATCGCTGCAGGAATAATCTGCTTTCCGGAAATATTCACCATGGCTCTTCCCTCAATAGAAATCACCTTACTGTAATGCTCGTACTCCACCAGCTCCCGGCTTTTAAGCTCCGTCTCCGTATAGATGCCGAAGGAGGAGAATAAATCTATGGACTTCTTCGTAGTTAAGGCGGAGATGGCATCCACCATAGACGGATGATTGGGAAGACCTCGTCTCTTCGCCTCCTCTACCCATTCCTTTCCGTAGCCGTTCCCATTAAAAATAATCCGCTCATGCTCTCTTAAGAGCTTCTTCAGATAATCATGTACCGCCGTTTCAAAGTCTTCCTGCTGTTCCAGAAAATCCGCTGCCAGCTTAAACTGCTCCGCCGTAATGGTGTTCAGGATAATGTTGGCACCGGCAATAGAGTCGGAGGAGCCCACCATACGAAACTCAAACTTGTTTCCGGTAAAGGCAAAGGGAGAGGTTCTGTTTCTGTCCGTATCATCTCTTGCCACATCCGGAAGGGAACGTACACCGGTATTGATATGCTCTCCCTTTGTGGATTTTGTTGCATAGCCTGTTCCGATGAGCTGGGCTACCACCTCTTCCAGTTGACTACCCAAAAAGCAGGAAATAATGGCGGGAGGTGCCTCATCCGCCCCAAGTCTATGGTCATTTCCCACATTGGCCGCAGACATCCTCAGTAAATCCGCATGGTTATCCACAGCAGCTAAAACACAGGCCAAAACCAGAAGAAACTGCACATTTTCATGGGGTGTTTCTCCCGGATTCATCAGATTAATGCCGTCATCGGTGGACAAGGACCAGTTGTTATGCTTTCCGGAACCGTTAATGCCTTCGAAGGGCTTTTCATGAAGAAGGCACTCCAAACCATGACGGGAAGCCACCTTCTTTAGATTTTCCATTACCAGCTGATTGTGATCCACCGCCAAATTGGCTTCCTCAAACATGGGCGCCATCTCATGCTGGGCAGGAGCCACCTCATTGTGCTCGGTCTTTACAGGAACTCCTAAAGCCCAAAGCTCCTGATCCATATCCCCCATAAAGGCAGCAATTCTCTTCCGGATAACGCCGTAATAATGGTCATCCAGCTCCTGTCCCTTTGCCGGCATTCTGCCGAAAAGAGTTCTTCCGGTGTAAACCAGATCTTTTCTTCTAAGGTATTTTTCCCGGTCTACCAGAAAATACTCCTGCTCCGCACCAACAGTCGCCTTAACGGAACGGCTGCTCTGATTTCCAAAAAGACGGAGGAGTCGTAAAGCCTCCCGATTAATCGCCTCCATGGAACGGAGAAGGGGAGTCTTTTTATCCAGTGCCTCTCCGGTATAGGAGCAAAAGGCTGTAGGAATGCAGAGGGTTGTGGTCTCTCCGTCCTTTCTCAGGAAAGCGGGACTGGTACAATCCCAAACCGTGTAGCCTCTGGCTTCGAAGGTAGCTCTTAAACCGCCGGAGGGAAAGGAAGAGGCATCCGCCTCGGAACGCACCAGCTCTTTTCCGGAAAATTCCAGCATCACCTTTCCTTCTCCCACAGGGCTCAAAAAGGCCTCATGTTTTTCCGCGGTAATACCGGATAAGGGCTGGAACCAGTGAGTATAATGAGTTGCTCCCTGCTCAATGGCCCATTCCTTCATTCCCTGGGCCACCGCATCTGCCAAGTCGGGACTTAAAGCATAGCCCTCCTGCATACTTTTCTTCAGCTTCTGGTAAACATTTTTCGGTAAACGCTCCCGCATTACACCGTCATGAAATACATTTTTGGAAAAATTTTCTATCCCGTTTCCAGCCCGCATATTACTCCTTTACTGATACTATTGACTTTTTTAAGTGTAAAAGGGCAGAGACCATGCTCTGCCCTTTTTCCTCTTACGCTTTATTAGCGCAACCGAATAACTCAATCTTTGCTTTACATTCTTCAATGATTGCATCTGCACCCGGCTTTAAGAGCTTTCTCGGGTCAAATCCCTTACTCTTCTGATCGGAACCTGCTTCAATATATTTTCTGGTAGCTGCAGCAAATACAAGCTGAAGCTCTGTATTTACATTAATCTTTGCAACACCCAGAGAAATTGCCTTCTGAATCATATCCTTCGGGATACCGGAACCGCCATGAAGTACCAATGGCATCTTCTCTCCGATCTGCTCCTTAATTGCAGCCAGAGTATCGAAGGAAAGTCCCTTCCAATCAGGTGGGTAAACACCGTGGATATTTCCGATTCCTGCAGCCAGGAAGTCGATGCCTAAATCTGCAATCTTCTTACATTCAGCAGGATCCGCACACTCTCCCATACCTACAACACCGTCTTCTTCTCCACCGATGGAACCTACCTCGGCCTCAATGGAAAGACCTGCCTTGTGGGCAGCCGCTACCAATTCCTTGGTCTTTTCAACATTTTCCTCAATATTGAAATGAGAACCGTCGAACATGATAGAAGTGAAGCCTGCCTTGATGCAGGAATAGCATCCGTCATAGGAGCCGTGATCCAGATGAAGAGCTACGGGAACGGTAATGCCAAGGCTCTTGTCCATAGCCTTAACCATAGCAGCTACCGTTTCAAAACCGGTCATGTACTTTCCTGCACCCTCGGATACACCAAGGATTACGGGAGACTTGGTCTCTTCGCAAGCCAGGAGAATGGACTTTGTCCACTCCAGGTTATTGATATTAAACTGAGGAACTGCGTAATGGGAAGCCAGCGCTTTATCCAACATTTCCTTTGCATTAACTAACATATTAATCCTCCTTTTTAGAAAAGAATATTCATTATCATAAATCTCACCCTAAACTACGGGGAGAGTGTAACACATTTTTAAAGCCTAGGAAAGCAAGAAATGAGAAACCGTCGCCTCCATATCCTCTACGGAGCATACGGTGCTGTGGCGAATTTCTCCCTCTTCCACTTCCTTTACCGGGGCAGGGATAGGCTCCTTCCAAAGCTTTTCCAAAGCTTCGATTCCTTCAAATACATCCTTTGGCACAGGCTCCTTTAAAGCCTTTAATACAGTCTGGGAAAATTTATAGGGGCTTGCCGTGGAAACCACAAGACATTTGTCCCGTCTTCCCTGCTCGTAGGCATAGTGATCAGCCACCACCTTAGCCACTGCGGTATGGGGATCCAGAACATAGCCTGTTTCCTTATAGGTCTGGAAAATGCTGTGACTGCCTTCCGCTTCTTTTCCGTAGCCACTGTAAAAGTCCTTAAGCTCCTTCTCCATAGCTTCTGAAATCCGATATTTTCCCTTATCCTTCAGCTCTTCCATCAGCTTCTTACATTCTTCAGCATTTTCTCCGGCAAAATACAGGAGTCTTTCCAGATTGGAGGAAATCAAAATATCCATAGAAGGAGAGGTGGTTACATGGAAGGGACGGTTCTTATCGTAAATTCCCGTACGGAAAAAGTCTGTTAAGACCTTGTTGTCGTTGGAAGCACAAAGAAGCTTTCCTAAGGGAAGTCCCATACGCTTTGCACAATAAGCTGCCAAAATATTTCCGAAATTTCCGGTAGGTACGGACACGTTCAGGCTCTCTCCTGCCTTCAGCTCCCCGCTTTTCATCAAACGGCAGTAGGCATAAACATAGTAAACAATCTGAGGAACCAAACGTCCGATGTTAATGGAATTTGCGGAAGAAAGTCTATAACCCTTTTCCAGCAGCTTCTCTTGATAGGCTTTATCGGAGAAAATCTTCTTTACTCCACTCTGGGCATCATCAAAGTTCCCAAGGATTGCCGCCACATGGGTATTCTGTCCCTTCTGAGCCCGCATCTGCCGCTCCTGGAAAGGGGAAACTCCGTCCTTAGGGTAGAAGACAATAATCTCACAGCCATCCACATCACAAAAGCCTTCCATAGCAGCCTTTCCGGTATCTCCGGAGGTGGCGGTGAGAATCACAATCTTCTCCTGAATCTGATTCTTTTTACAGCTTACCTTCATAAGGTAGGGAAGAATGGACAGCGCCATATCCTTGAAAGCCAGGGTTCTTCCGTGGAAGAGCTCCAGATAGTAGCTGTCTCCCTTTTTTACCACAGGGGCGATTTCCTTTGTGGAAAACTTATCATCATAGGCAGAATTAATGCAGTAGCGTAATTCCTCCTCCGTGAAATCCGTAAGATAAAGCTTCATGATTTCATAAGCCAGATCCTGATAGGATAACGCAGCATAGTCTTCTAAAGATTTCTCCAGCTTCGGCATTTCCTTCGGTACAAAAAGTCCCCCGTCCTTTGCCAGTCCCTGCACAATTGCTAAAGAGGGACTTACATTTTCTTCTCCTCCGCGAGTGGATTGATAAACCATTTTTTCTCCTTTACTACTCATTCTGCAATAAGCTTTCAATCTTTGTCTTCATCAGATCAAAGGCAACATCATTCATTCCGGAATTCATCACAATATCCGCCTTGGCTCTGGTAGGCTCCACATACAGGTAATGCATAGGCTTAACCGTGTTTAAATACTGTTCGGAAATATCCTCCACCTGACGGCCTCTCTCCTTCACATCCCGAATAATTCGCCTAATAATTCTTTCGTCCGCATCCGCTTCCACATAAATCTTAATATCAAAAAGGGAGCGCAACTCCGGATTCTCCAGCACCAAAATCCCCTCCACCAGAATAATTCTCTTCGGTTCTACAACAAAGTACCGGTCGGTTCTGTTGTGGGCACTGAAATCATAGGTGGGAGAGGAAATACTTTCTCCCCTTCTTAAAGCCTTCAAATGCTTAATCAAAAGATCCGTTTCAAAGGCATCCGGATGGTCATAATTGGCCTTTTGCCGCAGGGCAAAGGGCACTCCGTCATTGGACTTATAGTAATTGTCGTGGTAGAGAACTGCCACTTCCTCCGGAAAGCATTCTTTGATTCTCTTGGTAAAGGTGGATTTTCCCGAACCGGAACCTCCCGCTATACCAATCATTACCGTTGAAAACATAGTTTCCCCTCTTCCTTTTAAACTTCCTACAGAATATCCTAGTTCAATTTGTTTGTAAACCTCTTAGATATTTTTTCCCTACTCCTAAAAAGCTCAAACTAAAGAGGATAAAAAACAGAAATGCCAGGATCAGACCGTAGAAAAAATATCCCTGAGTCCTACACCAGTAAAGTCCATAGAAAACAAACAAAAAGCTGATAAATTCCAGCACGTAGCTCAGTGCCGTGGAATAAGCCGTATTCTTTCCCAGACAACTGCAAAAGATACCGAGAGCCGTGCAATAAAGGGCGGAAAAAATATAAAAGAAAAAATATAAAAGCACCAAACTGCCGGAAATTCCGCCATAGATATATAAGGTAGCCAAAAAAGGAACTGTGGAGGAAAGTAGAGTCAGGTGGGTGGACATATAGGCTATGAGCTTTCCCTGTAGTATGGTCTTTTCCGTACAATCCGTACACAAAAGCAGAGCTAAGTTGTTTTGCTCTCTTTCCTGGGTAATACTGGAAGCACTTAGGGCAGGAGCCAAAAGCAGAAGAAAAACGAAAAGACCGCCGCCTACATAATAATAAAAACGATTAAACATGGCGTAACGAATTTCTCCCGTCTGCTGTGCATTCAAGGAAATATAATAGAGATTTCCGAATAAAAGCACAAAGAGCAAAAGATTGGTAAAGAAAATCAGCATAGGAAGAAACAAACTTCGGTTTCCCAGCAAACTGTCCTTACTCCATATCGGATTCTCTTTCATAGGACAAAAGACTCCTTTCCTCTTGAGATTTTTGAAACAAAACGCCCTCGATACTGCCCTGTTCTCTATAGAAGGAATAAAGCTTGATTCCGCTTTCCACTATATTTTGTAAAAGCCCGGCCTCTTCCTCCCTGGTTCCCGAAAATCCTACCCGGATTTCATTTTCCCGAAGGCTTATAGACTTGACTTTCGGCTCATTTTTTAAAGCCTGCATAAGTCCTGTACTCTTCCCCTGTACTTGAATAATAATAGGATTTTGCATGCTGAGCTCTCTGGTAATCTGCGACACCGATCCGCTCCGAATCATTTTTCCCTGATGCAAAAAGCCCAGATGGGTGCAAAAGTCCGACACTTCTCCTAAGGAAGAGCCTGTCATGAAAATGCTTTTTCCTTGACTTTGATAATCCAATAGCATGGTTTTGATTTCTTCCAGTGTTCTCGGATCCAAGCCCGCCAAAGCCTCATCAATAATCAGAATCTTGGGATCGTGCAGAATTGCTCGAACGAAGGAGAGCTTTTGTAAAGCCGCCTTGGGCAAAAGCTCCATGGCACTGTCCTCCCAAGCCAAAAGCCCGGACATTTCCAGAAGTAGTCGAATCCTTCCCCGAATACGGCTTTCCTCCATAGAGTAACAGGAGGCAAAAAACGTAAGATACTCTCCCACCCTCATCTGGGGGTAGACTCCCGGAATATTGGGCACATAGCCCAGTCTTCGCTTGAGTCTCCTCAGTCCGGAACCTGCCTCCATATCATCAATAAAAATATGACCGCTATCCAAGGGATAAAGCCCCATAAGCAGATTCACAAGAGTGGATTTTCCGGTATCCGGAAGTCCCAGCAGGCCAAAAATCTGATCATCGGAAACCTCTAAGGAGAAGTCTTCAATCACCTTTATGCCGCCATAGCTTTTTTTTACATTTTGGAATTGAATCATGCTTCCTCCTTTGCCACAACATAAATCTGAGGCAGGTACTGCCTGATTTGAGGAGAAACATTGCTTTCCTTCGGTACAAAGCGGATATTCAGCTCCTTTTTCTCACTTAAATAGGGAGCGAGCTTCTCTCCTTCCAGAGTTCCGTCCTTGGAGGGAAGCAGGTCATAGCCTCCTGTCTGATAATTGTAAAGAGCCATATTTCCCTGAAAATTCTGTAAAAGTTTTCCGTCCTCCAGCTCTATCTTTTCAAAACGAATACCTTCAATATTTTGCTCCTCCCCCAGAGGATAATGAATTTCCAAGGGAATCATGGGATTCATGGTATTGCTTTGTAAGTCGTATTCTCCGCTGGACACCACAGGGTCTCTGGAAAGGGCACAGTACTCTATATTGTCGCCTTCCTTCCTGTCCAAAGCCACTGACTGGGTAAGAATGTGTACGCCGTATTTTTCAATTTTCTTCTCTTCAGTAAAGCCCAACTGCTCCTCTCGAATGAAGCCGAAGAATCGAGCATCAGAAAAATAGCCGTGCAATCTTTCACTTAAGATATAACGAAGAAAATTCTTTCCGTTTCCGCTACTGATCAGATTGCTGCTGTACTCGTAATCTCCCACAGGTATGGCTATGCTCTCCAGGGTAGACAGGTCTATTTCCGCCCCGCTCTCCCATTTTCCGCACTTCACCATCCTGCCGAAAATATAAAAAAAGCTGTCATAAAAGGTATATTCCGTAGTATTTTTCAGTTTTCCGCTAATCTTTCCCTGATAATAATGGATGGTCCCCTGAATATCCCCCTTGGCATTGGCGGATTTTTTGTTGATATTAAAATAATGAGGGGCAAAGGCATCACTCTTAATGATATGAATCAGAGACTCTTCTCTGTCCCTTCGAATATCCATTCGATGCAAATCTTCCTTTTGCAAAAGCTCCGTAAGATCTCCTGTAAAATCCATTCCCTTTACAATAGGATTCACGGTATATTCAGGCTTTACGGAAAGGCTGATATTATTTTCATTGGGAGAACGCAAATTGATGTAATTCTGTTCCTCCACCGTATCTTTCGTGATTTGTGAAAGCTTAAGGTAGGAAAGAAAGCTTCCGTTAAAACGAGTTCCCATACCCAGGGACCAAACAATTACCCCCAAAAAAAGCGAAAACAACAGAATGCTCAATCGATAATATTTTAAATTTCCCTGGGAGCGCATCAAAAGATAAAGCCCCGGTCCCAAAAAAATCAGGCTGGGAAAGAGAATGGCAAAATATAAGGCCAGGGAAGGAAGCTTACTCAAATCGGAAAGATTCATCAGCTCCTCTAAATCCCAGTACTGCTTTAAGCTTTTTTCCGATGCGGATATAGACAGGTTATCCAAACGATTTTGCCCATAGAGGCTAAGGAGCAGTCTGCCTACATAAGAGCTGTCCTCCGTAGCATAACGTTCCACTTCGGATAAGTCATAGCCTAAAACAGCCAGCAAACCGTTTCCCTTGGGAAGCACGGAAAGATAGGGCTGATTTTCCGAAAAAAGTTCCTCTCTTCCTCCTCTAAAATGTACGGGAGAGCTGAAAACCGATACGGTACTCTCTTGAGCCAAGTCCCCCTCTGTGCCAAGATGCAAAGCTCTTTCCTGAAAATCCAATTCCTTTTCCAATAAGGCGGAATAATTGTCCCCTAAGATTTCTCTCCCTCTTGCCCCGGAAAGAGAAAATAAAACTACGCCTCCCTGTTCAATATAGGAATTGATGAAATTTTCCTGTTCCTTGGACAGGGCGGAAAAGGAAATGTCCCGAATAATCAATAAATCCAAAAGAGAAAGCACCGACTCTTCCTTGGGAAAGGACTCCGGTTGAAATGCAAAAGTTCTGCTTTCCAGAAGTCCGTTATTGATTCTGGCATTGTGCAGATAACCGATGCCCTCTCCCTTTTCGGAAAGAATTCCCACAAAAAGCTCCGCATCGGTTCCTGAAATATCCAATCCCACTCTTTGGCTGTTGATTTGCTCTCCCTGCTTATTCTCAATACTGATAAGCATCTGATTCACACCGGTGGGAAGACTCAGATTCTTTACAAGCTCCTTTTTATTGTTGCCTTCCACCACGATGGGATAAGAATATTCCACGATACTTTGGTTGGATTCCGCAAATAAAACCTTTAAATTACCGGAAAAAACCTGTTCCTCCGTATTTTCCACTGTAAGAAAAAGGGGCAGACTTCTCCCGGACTTCGCCGTATTTTGTATTCCGTACTGGTAGCTTAAATTCAGATTTTCCGCTCTTCCCTCTTTTCCCATGAGGAAAAGGAAGAAGAGAAATACAAAAATCAACGCCTTCTTTCCCATTTCTCCCTACTTTCTATCCTTCTTTCGATTCTTCTTTTCCGGCCTTCTCTCAGGCTTTTTCTCTACTCTTCTTTCAGACCTTCCCTCATTTTTCTTCTCTCCGCTCTCAGTTCCTCTACTGTTTCGTTCTTCCCGGGCAGGTCTCTCCGCAAAGCTTTTTGCTTCCTCCGTATATTTTAGGGGAAGAGTCACGTTAAATCGGGTTCCTCCCATATCTGACTGCACCGTAATATTTCCATGATGCATATCCACGATATTCTTTACAATAGCAAGTCCTAAGCCGGTTCCTCCCGTGCTTAGGGAACGGGAATGCTCCACACGGTAAAATTTATCAAAAATCAACGGCAGTTCCTTTTCCGGAATCACATAGCCGAAGTTTAAGACCTGCACCATCACCTCTTCCTTTTCCTTACGAAGACGAATCAGAACCCGCTTTCCTTCAGCTCCGTATTTGATGGCATTGCTGATTAAGTTATCAAAAAGTCTGGCCAAAAGATCCCCATCTCCTTCGATAAAAAGGGATTTTACATTGGCGGAAAAGTCATAGGAGAGATTGTTCTTCTCAAAATTCGGATAGCTTTCCTCCACCAGCTGGGATAAAAGCTGAACCAAATCCAGGGTGCTGATATTCATATTCAGCTTACCGTAGGATAATTTTGTAAAGCCAAAAAGCTCTTCGATTAGTTTTTGTAAACGGAGAGCTTTGTTATATACGATTTCAATATAATGTTTTTTCATTTCCTCCGGAACCATCTGGCTGTTTCGAAGCAAGTCCAGATAGCCCAAAATAGAGGTGAGGGGGGTTCTTAAATCATGGGCAATATTGGTGATCAAGTCTGTTTTAGACTGTTCATTTTCCCTCTCCCGTTCAATATGAGAGGACAGCTCCTCCTCCATAAGACGAATGCTTTCCGCAATATGCGCCAGCTCTCCTTCTCCGGAAATAGCAATATCCGTATGAAAATCCCCGGCGGAAATCTGCTTTACGCCCTGTGCCAGAGTTTCAATATCTCTTGCGGTTTTTCTCTGCAGAAAGAGGAAAATGATGGTAAAAATCAAAATTCCCACCAGCACAAAAAGCAAAATACTGACGGTGCTGACAAAGGCAAAGCGCTGTACAAAGGGGTTGTCATTTCCTATTTGCACCAGGTAATTGGTGTAGGAACCGATATTTAACACAAGAAAACATTCGATGACCGCTGTAAAAAGAGCGGAAATTCCCACATGAATCAACAGTTGCATGAAATAGCCCCGACCGAAGTGGTGGGGTAAACTTGTCTTCTTCAACGCCAAGACCCCTACTTTTCAATCTTATAACCAACGCCCCAAACGGTGGTAATAATCTTATCTTCTCTTTGGTCTTCTTTCATCTTTCCTCTCAGACGACGGATGTGTACCATAACCGTATTGTTGGCCTCATACACCTTTTCATTCCAAACCTTTTCAAAAATCTCATCGGTGGAGAAAACTTTTCCGGGATGAGATGCTAAAAGAAAAAGAATATCGAACTCGATAGGGGTGAGTTTAATGTCCTCATCGTCAATCAAGACCTTATGATTATCCTTATTAATCAGCATGTTCCGAATATGAATCTCATTATTCACATAGTTGGGACCCGCATTGGGATTTAACTGGGTATACCGTCTTAACTGAGACTTCACTCTGGCAGTAAGCTCCAAAGGATTAAAAGGCTTGGTCACATAGTCATCCGCCCCGCCGGTTAAACCTACAATTTTGTCCAGATCCTCGGACTTTGCAGACAGCATAATCACGGGGATATTGGAGCTTTCTCGAATCTTACGGCACATCTCCAGTCCGTTCATTCCCGGCATCATCACATCCAAAAGCACCAGATGAATCTCTTCTTGAGATAAAATCTGTAAGCCCTCCTCTGCATTATATGCCTTAAAAACCTTATATCCGTCAGACACCAAGTAAATTTCCACTAACTCGGCAATTTCTTTTTCATCATCTACAACCAATATATTAATTTGCTGCATATTACCTCCTCGCTACAGTTTGTCCTAGTGTACTGGATAATTGTGAAAAAAGAAAGACTATCTATTTTCTAAGTTCTTGCATTTTCGTTCCAAAAAACTTAATTTTTATCTTTTAAACTCTTTAGAAGGATAATTTCCTAAAACCCTAAAATCAACACCCTCTTCCTGTAAACAGGTCAAGGCATTCAACACTTCCTTTTGCTCTAAATTCCCAAGAAAATCTACATAGAAGCAGTAAGAAAACTCACCGTCCCCCACGGGTCTGGACTGAATCATGGTGAGGGTCAGTCCGTTAAACAAAAAGTTCCCTAAGATATGATAGAGGCTTCCTACTGCATGGGGCAGAGAAAAGGAGATGCTGAGCTTTCCTGCATCCTTTGAAAACACCGCTTCTTTTCCTAAAATGAAAAAGCGGGTGCTGTTCTCCTTTTTACTGAGATTTTCCTCTAAAATCGAAAGGCCGTACTCTAAGGCTGCTTCCCTGCTGCACAGAACCCCGGCTCCCTTTTCCCCTGTCTCCATAAGATTCTTAGCGGCAATCGCTGTATTTAAACTGGGGATTCCCAGTATCTCCGGATACTTCTGAAAGAAGTCTGCGCACTGAGACAGAGCCTGGGGATGGGAATAGACTCTTTTTATGTCGGAGAAAGACTCACCGGGAAGTGTTGCCAGGCAATGGGATACCGGAAATTCGATTTCCTGCACCACATAAAGCTTAGGATGCTTTGCAAGAAGATCGAAATTGTCCTGTACCATACCGTAGGTGGAGTTTTCCATGGGAAGAATGGCATAGTCCGCCCTTCCTTCTTCCAAAGCCGAAAGCACCTCCTGAAAATGTGTGCAGGCTATCATATTTTCCTTTTGGAAAAAAGTTCTGCCCGCAAGATAGGAGTAGGCTCCCTCCGCGCCCTGATACACCAGGCTTTTCCCGGAAAAAGGAAGACAATCCAGCTTTCGAAAACCGGAGGAAAAGCCTCTTCCCCGTTCCAAAAGCATACCGATTTGCTTTCTCCTGGACATACTCATCATTTCTTGAAAAAGCTCGGTAATGGATTCCTTAAGCTTTGGGTCCTCCACGTAGCTTCTTGCCACCTGAAGCTTTTCTTTTTCCCTCTTACTGTCCAGAACAGCCTTTCCGGTATCCAGCTTAAATCTTGCCACATCCTCCACAAGACTCATTCTTTTTTCGAAAAGATGTACAATCTCCCGATCCAATATATCCAATTCCTTTCGAATCTCCAAAAGATCCATGCACCCTTCCTCCTCTTTATTCCGTAGCTTTCGCCTTGTGATATTTAGAACTGTTCTATTGTTTCGATTATACTGTTCCGTCTTCACTGTTTGATCTTTGCTGTTCTTACTATACCCTTCCGGAAAGCTCCTTGGCTTCCTTCTCTTTCAATTCCGCCAGCATTTCCCGAATTCTCTCCCTGGTATACTCCGCAATATTCTTTCTATCCTCTTCGGAAAGCTCTGCCAAATCTATGGGCTTTCCAAATTGCACATAGACCTTGGCACTATGCAGTCTGGGAAAATCCTCTTCCATAATCCTTCTGGTATTAATCATAGCCACCGGAACAATCTTACAGCCGCTCTTTTCCGCAATCTTAAAGGAGCCTGCCTTAAACTCTCCCAACTCCAGCTCAGAATCCCCCTTGGTTCTGGTTCCTTCCGGGTAGATCCACATGGAAATGCCTGCCTTCACCTGCTTTATAGCCTCAATAATCACTTGAAGGTTTTGCTTTAAATTTTCCCTATCCAAAAAAAGACAATGCAGCTCTCTCATCCATAATTCAATGTTGGGGATTTTTGCAATTTCCTTCTTGGAAATAAAGCCGGTGGGACGGGGCAAAATACTGTAAGCCACCACGATATCAAAGTAAGAGCGATGATTTCCGATAAACAGTACCGCTTCCTTCTCCGGAATCCGATCTAAGCCATCCACGGAAAGCTCCACCTTGCAGATTTTTAAAATCTGCCGTAATTTCCCCCCCACAATAGAGAGGACTAAAGCATCCCGCTTTTCACCCTTTTCCATCTTTCGGATAGAAAAAAGACGCAGGCTACCAAAGCTTAGGAAAACAGCCAAAACCACTACTACCAAAATCATTGAAAGCATAAACTCTCCTTTATCTCTATAAAGACTGTGTGCTCCCCTTACAGGAACAGACCGTAAAAAATAAGTTTCGTTACAAACTTTACAGCACATCGGAAAAATGAGGCCGTAAAGAACGGAAAAATCTTAGAGAGAATAAAAACATAACCGTGGTCACTCCCCAGAAATACAGGCTTAAGCCCGGTCTTTCGAAGAACCAGTGACCGGTAAGCATGGAATCCCTGTAGCCTGCCACAATATAATACATGGGGTTTATCTTTAAAATCCACTTAACAATGGGAGCCTTCCCGGTAAAGAGGGTTTCATCGTACATAATCGGAGTCATCCAGATTCCGAACTGCAAGACAATTCCCACAATCTGCTGCATGTCCTTAAAGAAGACGGAAACCGCAGAGGTAAAAAAGGATAAAGCCAAGGCATAAAAAGCCGTGGCAAAGGAATAAAAGAATACCTGAGGCCAGGTAATCAAAATAGGTTCTCTGCTAAACAGGGCAAACAAAAACATCACCAGAAGGAAGAAAAGATGCACCAAAGAGCAACTGATTAACTTAATAATCGGCAAGAGCTCAATGGGGAAAACCACCTTTTTTACCAGATACTGATATTCCTGTAAGATTCCCGTATTCATATTCATCACTTCCGAAAAGAAGAACCAGGGCACCATCCCGGGAATCAACCAGGTGGTATAGGAAACATTGGGCACCGGAGGGCTGGATTTAAAGCCATAGGGTCCAAAGATAAAAGCATAAATCGCAATGGTTACCAAGGGCTGAATCAACATCCAAACCGCCCCGAAATAAGAGCCTACAAAGCGCTTCCGAAAGTCCGCAAAAGCCAGGCTCATAATCATTTTTCTTTTTTCTTTACAAATCTTGATAAGGGTCAAAAATCCCCGCATGCTATTCCCTTTCCGTTTATCTCGAATACTCCAAAGGAAGGATAAAATGCTTCCTTTGGGATACTCGGTATCCATCAAAGTTCGAGTTTAGTGTAAAAACAAACTGATATAAGTGTATAAAAGAAATGAAAGATTCGCAAGAATCTGGAAGAAAAGGACGAAAGAAACAATCCTTTTCCCCTGCTTTCCCACCCTTTTGCTTGGCATAAAGCAAAGGATAAATAGGGGAAGCACCGGTAAAAAGTATCTTCCCTGAACACCTAAGACATAGTCCGTCCGCTTCGGCGTATAGGCAAAGAGCATGGAGGACAAAATCAACAGGATTAATCCTAAGGGAATCAGGAAAAGAACGATTCTTTGCAAAATATGAAGTTTCTTTCCCTGCATTTCCTTCCGTTCTCCAAAAATTCCTGCCAGGAAGGGACAAATGCTGAAAAGCACCACCAAGGGAAGCGGAAAGGACAGACGATTGTCAAACTGCCCCAAAGGACGGCCAATCAATGTATACCAGTACTCCTTGCCCTTGATAAAGAAAGTATTTCTCAGAATCTTTAAATACACATCCGGCTGAGCCAGAATTTCTCTTCGATTATAGGTTTCCATACCTCCGTCCTGTCCAACAATATTGGAAAGATTCACCGTATCCTCCTGCGGACGGACATAGCGGCTGAAGGCATCCAGATTCACCAGCAGTAAGGGTAGAACAATGGATAAGCCTATAGCAAAAATACCGATAAAATAAAGCCATGGGGAGGAAAACCGTTTAAAGGAAACCATAACGCAAAGCAAAAACAGAAGGGAATATACCATCTTACAGGGCGAAAGAGCTATGGCAATCAAACAAATCCATAGAATTTCCTTAAGGCCCAGCTTTTCCTCTCGAAACTGGTATTGAAAGACCAAGGATAAAAGAAGAAAGCTTAAGGCCAGGATATAGGCGTCATAGGACAAGGAAGAAATCAGCTCCAAGGTCATGGGAAAAAGACTGACGGAAAAAAGGATTTCCTTCCCCATAGGTATCTTTTCTATAGCCAGACTCCCTAAAATACTGAAAAACAGGAGGTTAAAGAACCTTCCGAAATATAAAAGAGTAAAACGGGAGCCGTATAGGATTCTTGCAAAGGAAAATCCCAACGCCGGAAAAAAGTAGGCTAAGGGAGTGGTCTTTACCGGTTTTTGCAGGGTAAAGCCATAGCCCTTTTCTTTGGCCAAAAAGGAGGCCTGCTGCCGCTCTTCTATCTGTGCCCTATCAATATGCATGCCGAAAACCGTAGCCTCCTCCGGCTTCCCGTCTCCGGTCCAGTCATCAATCTCCTCATCCTCCTTCCGGATTCGAAGATTTCCATCTTTATCATACAGTTTTCCCCCCTGTCCCAGCATTTCCGAAGACAGAGCATAGGCACTGACATAATGTAGAACCTCATCCGGGGCGGATAAGGGCATTAAAACAAAGGAATACAGAGAGCCCAGAATCATCATGCTCAAAAAATAAATCTGGGCAAGCTTCATTTTCCTACGAAAAAGAAAGAAGAAAAAGCCTGCTGCAAAGGCAAGGGAAATCAGACTAAGGAAAATGGTCTCTCGTAAAAATACGGGGTGCTCCTTCCATAAGCTTAGTAGATTACTCATTTACTGTCCTCCTGCTCTACTTCCAAATGCTTTTCCCTTTCTCTTTCTTTTCTCTCCTCCAGGGCCATATCCTGCACGATTCGATTCACCTTTTCCTCCAACTTTCCCAATTCCACATGGGTATGAAAGAGCCGTAAAAGCAAAATAAAAATCACCAACAAAAAGAGAAAATTCGGTGTGGAGTAAATCCCCAGGCTTCTGGCCATAAAATCCGGTACAAAGGGAAAAATGGCAAAAACAAGCAAGAGAATGGAAAAGAGTAGCCAAAAGATACTCTCTTCAATCCGCATTTTCGCCTTTTTGATGGAACGATGTAAAAACAGACTGGTTCCCAGGCAGACCAATATGATAATCACTCTAAACAAAGGACTCATAGATTACTGTTTTTCCCTTTCTTTGGAAAACTTCTTTCGGAAATACTGGGGATTCACGGTAAAGGCAAACACCCAACTTTTCGGAAGCTTATGATAACGCTTTCCCAGTTGATACCCAAGGAAACGAAAGGCGGTTTTATAAAGGAAGGGTAGGATTAAAAGCGCCTTCTTCTCCTGCCAAAGCTTTCCTATGCTTCTCTTCAGGTACTTCATTCCTTCCTTTTCCGCAGGAATTTTTGAGAATATCTCCCTATAGTCTCTGTGGGACACCCCCAGGTCAAAGTTTCTATGGAACTGATCCATGGCGGAAAAATGATGGGAATGCCATACCTCCGCCCTTGGGCAGTAGGCTGTTTTTCCTCCCGCCTCCTGCATTCTTGCGGCATAAATCATATCTTCATTAAAAATGCTGGGTTCGGAAAAGCCGCCTAGACTTTGAAACAAATCCTTTTTATACATACAACAGACATTGGACTGGAAAAAGCATTTGATGCCAAGCTTCGGCAACTGCTCTATGCCGCAAATCTTCGGCTCTGTTCCATAGTTAAAGCTCCGGGAAAGCACCTCGTCAAAGGAGCTTTCCTCGTCGGTAAGCTGTCTTGCGTAAACCGCCCCGATTTTCTCCTCCCAAGAAAAGGCTTCCAGCAATTCCTTAGTGCAAGAGCTATCTTTTGGAACCGCATCCTCCGTCATACATAGAAAAAAAGGCGCATCCGAAAAAGATACCCCCAGGTTTCTGGCGTAAGCATGGTCAAATTCTTCTTTCTTAATATGTTTTAAAAGGTAAAGCTCCGGGTTCCTTCCCTCCAATAAGGACTTGGGAAAAAGAGCTTCTTCCGTATTAATCAAAATGATTTTTCGTGGAGGAACTTCCTGCTTTTCCAGGGCATCCAACAATCTTTTGCATTTCTCATCCGGCTTATAGGTGGGGATGATAACGTCATAGTTTTGCTTCTGACTTTGGGCATTTTCCTGCATTTCCTACCTCCTTTTGGCATTTTAACATGGGCTCTTTAGAAAAGAAAGGTATAGTTGTGGCTTCTACTTTCGCTCCGGGTTTCCCTTCTCCTTTTGCTCTGCTATTGCTCTTCGCTTTTGGGGGAAGAAACAGTCAATACACTGCCCTTAAATTCTCCCTTCCCGTGTCCCGTAACAAAGAAGAAAAGGAACAAAAAGACCATCATGGAGAGAAAATGCAGACTGCCGTAAAAAAATCCTCCCATGCCAACTACTTGATTTACCGTAAAAAAAGAAAGCAGACTGGCAATGCCATAGCCGATAAAAACCCATTTTTGCTTTCGCTTTAAAATCAAAAGATAGTACTCCGTGTTAGCCAGAGCATAGAAAGCTCCGCCCAAAATCAAAATGCAGAAGGTCCATCTTTCTCCCGTAAATTTTCCGGAAAAGCTGCTGCCAAGAATCCACTCTAAAATCCTGAGGGCCAGGCCGGAAAAAATAAGGGCCAAAAGGAAAAGGACTAAGGACAACAAGGCGACCTTTTTAAACAAGGACTTTTCCTGCTTTCGAAAGGCTTTTTCCTTTCCCGTTTGAAAAAGTATCGCCAGGTGCGGAAGGGCAGGGCGGATAATAAAGTTTGCCAAAAGATAAATGAAGTTTCCGGGCATAAACAAAAGATTAAATATACCGGAACGGGAAGAACCGTAGACCTGATCCACCGCATATTTGCTGGAAGAAAAAACATAAAAATCTAAGAACACGGAAAGAAAGAGGGTGAAAACCTCCTTCCAAAGCTTAGCTAAATCCGAGCTACTGAGGCTCTTTTCTTCCCCCAGTGGCATGGTAGCTTTTAAGGGGAGGAAGGAGAACAAAAAGAAGGAGGCCACCTGTGCCAGATTCATAGCAATGGCTCCCAGGAAAAGATTTTTAGTGATACCGAGAAAAATCAACAAAGCCAGGACGGAAAAAACCGTGCGAAGAAACATGGACTGTCCGGCCTTATACAGCACTCCTCTTCTTTGCAGTTCCGATTCATACACATCACAAAAGGCATCCCCTATTTTAAAGAGACAGAGGAAAAATAAAATCAACGCCTTCTCTCCGGTATAAGAGCCGGTGCAATACTGAAAAAGAAGAAAAGCAAGAGCAAAAATCAGAGCCAAGCCACCGGTAAGACTGCGAAACTGCCTATACTGCCGAAAAGAAAACTCTCCCTTCATATCCGTGATATGAAAGGGTCGAAGCCCAAAGTAAGCCACAATGAAAAACTGTTGTCCTAAAGTAGAGTACCCGAAGCCGAAGATTCCTCCCTGCTCCTCTCCCCCTAAACGAAGGACAAAGAAAGCCAGCACCATGGAGGCTAAGGCATAGCACATACTGCCTATGCCGTTCCAAAGCACATCATTTTTCATGAAGGAAGGCTTCTGCCCTCCCTGTTTTCCTACCGACTCTACACTCATTACGCTTTTCTACACTACTTTCTATTCTTTAAAGTGCCGCTTGTATAAACGCTCTCCACTTCCATAGAAGTTCCCGGTTTAAAACTTAGCTCTTCTCCCCTTTATTTCTATCCTTTTATATTTTTGTATTCCCGAAAAATAAGATAGACAAAAGTACTCTGGTCATATATTTTGCCGCATTCCAGGGTTTTAAATAGGACTCTCCCTCCCGTCTTTCCCGAATCTTTACCGGCACCTCGGAAACCGTCATTCCAGCCAAAAGTAAATGGGCCAGAGTATCCGGCTCCGGAGAGAAATTTCGTTCTCTGGAAAAGCGAAGAATGGCTTCCCGTCCGTAAATCCGAAGTCCACAGGTGGGGTCCGTCAGTTTTGTTCCGGTTCTTAAAAGAATAGCCAGGCTGATTAAGGCAGAACCGAAGTCTCGTAAAGAGCCTCCTTTTTTCTTTTCCAAAAAACGGGAACCGCAAACAATGTCCACGCCATTTTCCGCTTCTTCCAGCAAAGCCTCCACATCCTCCGCCCGGTGCTGTCCGTCACCGTCAAACTGCAAGGCAAAGGCAAAGCCCCTTTGATCTGCATAACGCATACCGGTTTGAAAACAGGCCGTTAAGCCGAGATTTTCCGGAAGAGCAAGGTAGGAATAGCCCTTTTTTTGGCAAAGCTCCACAGTTCCATCTGTGGAACCGTCGGAAACAATAATATATTCCGCTTTAGGGTCTACGGACAAAATGTCTTCCACCACCGCGTCCAGACTCTTCGCCTCATTGTAAGCGGGAATAATCCAGAGTAATTTCTTTTCTTCCAACATATCCTCCTTAGAAGAATTTTTTAACTTTTTATCTGTCGTAGCTAGGAAAGATAAAAATCATCATAATACTTTCCGTAAAAACCATAACGAATACCGGCTTCCGGCTTTTGAGAAACAAAATCCGCCATCGCCTTTGTTTCTGACAGCCTTCCTGCAGCCTTCTCTCCTTCGGCATCCTGTTCCGGTGTCTCAGAAAGATAGAATGTTGCCGCCTCTTCCACAAAGGGCGCTCCCGCCAGCACGGAAAATCCTATTCCGCCGGAAGGTCGGGGATTGATTTCCAGAAAATAAAAGCAGTCCTCCTGCTCCTCATAAATCCACTCAAAATTCACAAGACCATAAAGATTTAAAGCTTCTGCAATCCGCTTGCACTGCCTTTCAATACCCTTCTCCGGCAAAATTTCCACACTGACTCCGGCTCCATTTTTCGTCCGAAGATTTTCTTTCCGTACCAGTGCTCTATCCACTCCCCCATGACCTCGAAAGTAATCTACGGTATAGACCTTCCCTTCGATTTTTCTTTGGAAAATGTAGTTCTTCTCCTCTTCTCTCCACATCTTATTGCAGAAAAATCCCAACTGATCCTCATCTTCAATCTCACACAAGCCCTCTGAGGAACGGCCGTTTCTTTTCTTGGCAATCATGGGAAAAGATAGATTCTCAAAATCCAAATCTTCATACTCTTCTCCGGGAATCACGGAAAATCCCTCTTCCAGCTTGTCGGAAAGAAATTTACTTAAAAGGTATTTGTCCCGAATCAGACTTAGATCCCCCTTGGGAATACAAAGGGTAATTCCCTCCTTTTGAAAGCGTTCCTTATGTTTTTCATAAAAATCCACTTCCAAATCAATCAGCGGAAAAATAGCGGAAAGCTCCCACTCCTTACATAAGGAAAGAATTCTCTCCAAATATACCTCTTCCTCCCGTACTAAGGGAATTTGCGCAAAGTCCTTCACCCTTTTCGCCATGGGAATCCACTCTCCGGGATAACAGTCCGCACCATATACGGTATAGCCCTTCTTTTCCAGTCCTTCTATAACCGTCTTGGTGGAAAAGGAGCCCAAGGCTGTACACAGAATATTTTTCATGAACACTCCTTTTGTAAAATAACGGAAATTCTTTCAATATCGGAAAAATCCAAATCAGGATAGATGGGCAAAGTCAGTATTTCCTCCGCAATTTTCTTGGCTATCGGCGTGCCATCCCCCGAAAACTTTCCTTTATAGCAATCATAGTCGGAAATCAAAGGATAAAAGTATTTTCTGGGATGAATGCCTTCTTTTTCCAGAAGGGAGAAAATCTGATTTCTTCTTCCCTCTCCTAAAATCCGAACCGGTAAATAGGCATAGTTTTTCTCCACACCCTCCTGCTCCTTAGGAAAAATAAGACCGGGGACGTCCTTTAACAGGCTTTCGTAATGCCGGTACCGCTTTTCCCTTTCCTTAATATATTCCCCTATATGCCGTAAATTGCAAAGTCCCATGGATGCGGAAAATTCATTCATTTTCCCGTTACAGCCCACAAGCTCCACACTTTCCTGCCCCATAATACCGAAATTTTTCAAGGCATAAAGCTTATGCAAAAGCTCCGGATTTTTCTCTCCAATGCAAACCGCACCGCCCTCTATACTGTGAAAAACTTTGGTAGCATGAAAGGAGAACATAGAAGCATAGCCAAAGCTTCCCACTCCTCTTCCATGGTAACGTTCCCCAAAGGCGTGGGCAGCATCATAAAGCACCGGAATACCGTATTCCTTGGAAATCCTATCCAACTCCTCCACATCGCAAAGATGCCCATAGACATGTACCGGTAATATGGCCACCGTATCCTTGCTAATCAGGGAGCGAAGTTTTTTTACATCTATAGTATAAAACTCCTCTTCAATATCGCAAAACACCGGAGTACAAGCGTTTCGTACAATGGCATGGGTGGTACTGGCAAAGGAAAAGGGAGTGGTAATGATTTCCCCTTTTTTCCCAAGGCTTTCAATCAAAAGTTCTAAAGCGATATGTCCGTTTACAAATAGCTCCGTATCTTCCACCAAAAGATAGGTAGAGAGCTCTTTTTTCAGTTGTTCATGAAATTCTCCCATATTGGTTAAAAGACGAGTTTCCCATAACTTTTCCAAATAGGGAAGAAATTCCTCCAAAGGAGGAAGGCTTGATTTTGTAACGTAGAGCTCTTCTTTCTTTTTCATTACTTCCTCCTTAAATTCTGTCGAGATTTTTACAATTCTATAGTAATCCCATGAAAATGTAAATGCTCCCTAGTTCTTTTTGCGTTTTTGTGTTAAGGTTCATAGGTATATTAGATTTTAAGGAGGTTGACTATGAATCAAGCGAAAAAATTCGCTGCCATTCTTACACTAATGAGTATTTCCGCAACACAGCCCTTTCTTGCTTTGGCAAATCCTGTAGAGGGTACGGAAAATACCGCCATTGTATATACAGAGGAAAATGCCCCCTCAATTTCTCAGGGTCCTGTAGACGGAAGTAATAGTGCATCTGTAAGTCCCGGAAATACAGATTCCGGAAGCAGTAATGCCGGAGAGAATACAAACGGAACTTCCCAGAATAACGGTGGAGAGAACAATGCCACCGTACAGGAATCCGCTCCCTTGGAAAAAACAGAGCTTACAGTAGATGCCATTCGTCCCTTTATGACCACCGATCATGCGGGAGACATGGCCGCAGACCCGGTTTTAAATCTGGTTCCTTTGGCAACCTACTATATATATAATTCCGCCGGAGAACGAATCGACTACGGTTACAGTCAGGACAACCAGTCCTTTACCTTCAGCCCCAACGGCTTCCAAAGAATCATGCTGGAGCACCAGAACGTAGGAAGATGGTATTATCGTACCTATTCTCCCTCAAGCTCCTGGGGACCCTGGGCGGCTTCCGGAGAAACCACTCCGGACAAGGGAACCGTTACCGCTATCATGCTGAGAGTCAAGGGCTATACCCATACCATGGGAGAAATCTACTACCGTGCAGTATTAAGTGACGGTACCGTAACGGATTGGGCGAAAAGCGGAGAAGCCTGCGGAAGCTTTTCCGGAGATAAGTATATTGTGGGCTTAAAGATTGCCCTTTGGAAGAACGGTGTGGAGTTTAGCGGAAAGCGCGGAAAAGCATTAGACAGTGCCTATCAGGAGGGACTCTATTTTGAAAATGGAGAACCTAAGTACCAAACCGCTGACAACAGCCCCTATACTGGCTATGCTTTCGACCCGGATTCCAACCAGTACTACTTTGAAAACGGTGTTGCCCAGAGAGGCTGGAAGGTCGTAAACGGCTATCGCATTTACCTAAACGAACAGGGTATTGCCTTAAAGGACTTAGAGCCGATTATGGGTAAGCAGTCTGCCTACAGTATCCGTATTAATAAAGAAACCAGAACCCTCTATGTAATGACCAAGGACGAGGAAGGAAAATTCACTATTCCTTATAAAACCATGATGTGTAGTGTGGGACCGGATACCCCTCTTGGTACTTTCAAGATTTACCAGAAATATCGTTGGCACTTCATGCACAAGGATTGCTACACTCAGTTCCTCTCCCGTTTCTACAAGGGATTTTTGATTCATTCCTTATTGTATGAAAAGGCGGACCCCAACAGCTTTGATGCCATCAACTACAACTTTATCGATCAGGCTATTTCCGGCGGATGTATTCGTTTAAGAGCCATCGATTCCCAGTGGGTCTACGAAAACTGTAAGAACGGAACCCCCGTAACCGTGTATTCCGACGCTTGGGACAAGGGTCCCATCGAAAAGGATGCCATCATGCAGGCTATCCCCAGAGAGCAGAACTACGATCCTACGGATCCTGTTGTTGCCGGCAAGCAAAGTGCAGAGGATGCCAAGAGTGTAGCCGACTCCAAGAAGGAAGTAGCTAAGGAAGCTGAAGAAAATATCATTGAACCCAATGCCTAAGGGACAAACAAATGAAAACAACCATCGTTATACCAAACTATAATGGAGCTCATTTTTTAGAAAAGTGCATGCCTGCTTTGCTTTCGCAAAGTAGGCAGGACTTTTCTATTCTTTTTGTGGACAATGCTTCCAAGGACGACAGTGAAAAACAAATCCGGTATTGGATGGAGCAGGATCCGGAGCGGATTTTCCTGATTCAAAATACGGAAAACACAGGCTTTGCCACTGCAGTGAACCAGGGAATTCTCTGGGCCAAGGGGCAGGGAGCAAGCTATGCCCTGCTTTTAAACAACGATACGGAGGTGGCTCCGGATTTTGTGGAGCAGCTTCTGCTTTTCATGGAAGAAAAAGAAAAAAAAGGAGAAAAGGTATTTGCCCTTTCCTCCAAAATGGTAAAGATGCATGACCCCAGCCTGATGGATGATGCAGGGGACGAACTGTGTCTCTTAGGTTTTCCCTTCCAAAGAGGTTTAGAGGATGAAGCCTCCCGGTGGACTAAGGCTGAAAAGGTATTTTCCGCCTGCGGAGGAGCTTCCCTATACAGTATTCCTCTTTTGGAAGAAACCGGACTTTTTGACGAAAAGCATTTTGCCTACCTGGAGGATGTTGACTTATCCTTTCGAGCCCAGTGGAAGGGCTACTCTGTGTACTACTGCCCCACTGCCCTTTGTAAGCATGTGGGTTCCGGAACCAGCGGTGGAAAATACAGCGATTTTAAGGTGGAGCTTTCTGCCAGAAACTCTATTTTCCTGCTTTATAAAAACTTTCCTCTCGGGCTGAAAATTCTGAATTTCCTTCCCTTCTTACTGGGAATTTTGATTAAGGCTCTTTACTTCCAAAAGAAGGGCTACGGAAAGGCCTATCGAAAGGGTATCTTTAAAGGCTTAAAGGAAAGAAAGGAAATGAAGAAGGTGGATTTCTGGGAAGTGCCTCTTGGAAGAATGCTGAGGATTGAGGGAAGGCTTTTTAAAAATTGCTTTGTGTATCTTTCGGAGAGAAAGAGGAGAAGAAAAGGGCTACGCTCCGATTCTTTGTAGGCAGGAAAGCGGGCACGCTCCGCTAACCTCGCCAACGAGCGTTTTGTCAAGTACCTTTTTTGATTTATTGACGCTTTTCTTTTTAATTTTAAGCAAAGAAAAAGACGATAGATTTTTATTTTTCTATCGCTCATAATCATAGATATTAAATTCCGTTAGTCAAACTTCATCAAAAAAACTAAGCTGCTTTGAGATGTCCTTTCCCTCAAATAGTCCCAAATAGTTAAATATTGCTTCATTATCATGAACGATACCCTTCCGCCCACAGAATTCGTGAAATACACCCATTAGTTTTTTATTGTTTACGCTGTTTGCTACATAATTGTTTCCGTATTCTCTGATGTATCGTTCTTTCAGCTTTGGAAACTTTTTATCTAAATGCGAATAAAAATACTCTCTATTTCCCTCTCTGAGTGTAACTCCCATACCAAAGCATATTATTCCAAACACTTTTGCTTCCTTGCAATAATTTAAAATACCAATAATGTTTCCCTCCGTATCGTTGATAAATGGCAGTATCGGAGTTAACCAAACTACTGTTGGTATTCCCTCATCACGCAATATTTTTAATGCTTCAACCCTTTCTTTTGTTGTTGA
>NZ_CAUTEG010000014.1:0-34323 GCF_963537195.1 Oribacterium sinus
TCTGAATTTCACAAAGACCATCCTCCTGAAGAAATGGACATCTTCCATCCTTCTCCACCTCAAAATAAAATTCGCCGTCCTTTTTATGGAGCTTCTTTCTAAGTTTCTCTCCTAAAGCACCGCCCATTTTTTGATATTTTTCCGCAGTATCAAAATCAATGTCAATTAACCAGTCTTTGCAACAGCTGTCTTTACAAGCCTTCCCTATACAGGCAAAATCCGGATAAAAAAGAGGATACTCTAAAAGCATAGGCTTAATCCCTCCCTTACCTGAAAATGGCTTTCTGCAAAAAAGCGATATTTGGCCGCCTTGTATTCCGCCAAATTTTTAGCCTTTCGAATCTCCTTTAAGCCCTTTTCTCCGCCCTGGTAGGACTTGGCAAAATAGCTCCAAAATTCTTTGTACTTTGCCAATATATTTCTTTCTCCTTGGATTTCTTTGGCAAAATTCTCTTCCACCAAACTGAGAAAGTCCCTAAACTCTCCTTCCTCCAAAACCTTTCCGCCTCGAGCCTCCCGAAAAAGAGCCGGATTGGACAGGAGCCCTCGTCCGCACATTATCCCCCGAATCCGGGGAAACTTTTCCTGTAGAAACAAAATATCCTCCCCTGTTTCCACATCTCCGTTATATACAAGGGGAAGCTTAGAGCATTTACAAATATTTTGAAAACAAGGTAAATTCACTCGGCCGGAATAATACTGCTTTTGGGTTCTGGGATGAACGATGATTTCCGAAAAAGGAAAATGATTGAATACCTCAAAAAGCTCTTCCCATTCTCCTTCTGTATTTAAACCTATTCTTGTCTTTATGGAGACCTTCATTTTCGAATTCTTCAGCAAGGAAAAAAGCTCTTGAAAGAAGTCTTCCAATACCATCGGATTTCTAAGCATGCCGGAGCCTTTCCCCTTAGCCACCACGGTCCCGCTGGGACAGCCCAGATTTAAATTACACTCTTGATATCCCAACCCCTCAAGATATTCCATAGTCGCATGAACAAACTCCGGACGATTTCCCATAATTTGGGGAATCAGCACTAAGCTATTATTGTTCTCTACTGCACAATCTCGTTCAATTCTTCCGGTATAATGCCCTTCCTCATTGGAAGAAATAAAGGGACTAAAATATCCATCCGTTTCCGGAAATAAAACTCTATGGGCATTCCTAAGAGGATAGCCTGTAATGGATTCCAATGGGGCAAAATAATACTTCATAATCTCTCCTAAAAATTTCCGGTGAAAAAGGCCAAAAACAGCAGAATAATCAGCATTTGCCCATGTACCATAAGATAATGCAGAAGAAAAAGCTTCAGGTTCACAAGCTTAGCTTTACGTAAGAAAACAATAGCCATAATACTGCTATAGTTTAACGCCAAGGGGTGAATCGTGGATAATATGGAAGCCACAATCAGCTGTCTTCCCTTGGTACTGAAGGAGGACAACAGTACAGCGGCAGGAAGTCTTGTGAAAATTTCCGACAGGATAAAGCCTCTACCGGTCTCATGGGCAAGAATCCATTCTCCAAACAAGCGACTAAGCAATGCACTATGATAGGTACTTTCCTTTAACAGCAAAATCAAAAAGAGAAAAAGAAATAGAAAGCCATCCAGCTTTAAGAAAATTCTTCTTCGAAAGATAAGCGTATAAAAGCTAAGAATGGGGAAAAGCAAAAGAATCGGAAGAATCCGAAGATAAGACAAGAATATTAAAAGGGAAAACAGGGAAAAATGAATCAGAGCATTGGCATCCAGCTTGCTTTCCCTGAAATTTCCCTGAAATACGGCATTTTCTTCCTCTTTAAAAATGAGTACATAGGGAAGCAAAAAGATTCCTCCAAAAAGAAAGAAGATAAAGCTAATCCGTAAGAAGGACAGAAAGCTATAGCCATATTCCAAAAACAAATATAGGGAAGAAAGGCTGGTGTAGGGAAAGAGAAAGCTTCCGATCTCTCCGGCTAAAACTTGTAGAACCAGAGTATGTACCAAAAGATATTTACAATTCTTTTCTTTTCCCAGGCTGTCCAATGTGATGGGAATCATCACAAACAGACTCAAAGTATCTCCAAAAAAGCTAGAAAATAGAAAGCTAAAGAAAATCAGTCTGCGGGATAAGCCTTTTCTTGTTTTACTGCGGTTTAACTGCTTGTACACCAAATGATGCAAATATTGGCTTTCCATCAAATACACGGAAAGAAGTAAAATGGAAAGCATGGAGAAATACTTCTCTACGGGAAAGCCCTTTAGAAAAGAGAAATCCGGATACTGAAAAAGGCAGGATAGAAGCACCAATCCTGCCATGATAAGCAATACAATATTTTTGGATTTACGAATGGTAATGCTTTTAATCTTCATTATGATTGATAAAACCCTCGCCATGTACTTCCCGCACATCGGAAATGATAAAGAATGCTTTATCATCCATACTGTAAACCTGGTCCTTCACTCTGGTCACCTCTCTTGGACTCAGCACACAGTACAGCATGGTAATTCCCTGTCTGGTATACATTCCCTTCGCATCAATACCGGTAACGCCTCGTTCCAGCTCTTTCATAATCCATTGAGAAATCTCCTCTCCCTTATTGGAAATAATAGTAACCGCCTTAGCAAAGTGCATACCGTCAATAAAGGAATCACAAAGTTTGGTGAAAACATATACGGATACAATGGCATAGCAGGCCTTGGTTACCCCAAAGAGCTGTAATCCCCAAAGCACTACAGCACCGTCGCAGAACTGTAAAAGCTTCGCAATGGATATATGCTTAAAGCGAGTTTGAATAATCGCAGCCATCAAATCCGTTCCACCGGTAGTGCTGGATGCCGCAAAGACCAAGCCGCAGCCAATTCCCATAAGAATGGCACCAATCACAGAGTCTAAAAATAAATCATCTGCAGGAATCAGAGTATAATCCGGAAGTACATACAAAATAAAGGAGCATAGCATGGTGGCAAATATGGTTCTGGCAATAAATTTCCATCCCTTTGTAATGTAGCCCAGTCCAAAAAGGGGAATGTTAATAATGGTATTACTTAACCATAAAGGCAAGCCAAAAAGGTGACGAAGAATAATGGAGATACCGGAAACTCCTCCGATAATTAATCCTGCAGGATCATAAATATTTTTGGAGGCAATGGAAATTAATAGGGAGCCTATAATCATATAGATATAGTCTCGAATCAATCGTTTCTTCTTGTTATCCATCTCTCCTCCTTCAATACTGTGGATTCCATTCCATAGTTCCTTGCAACATTTTATAAAAATGCCTTAAAACGCTTTAAAAGCTTAAATGCTCTTCAAAAACTTTCATACTCTTTAAATGCTTCCGAATATTTTAATACTTTTGAAGTTCATCCTCTTTTTGTAAGGTAATAATACTCAGCTTCTCCTTCAGAAGGGGCAGCAACTCTTCCATAGCCTGCTTTTCAATAGTAATACAGCCGGAACTCTCCCAGGTATCCGGTGCCTTGATATGTAGAAAAATAGCGGATCCCCTACCAAATACCACGGGATTTTGATTAAATCCGATGGCCAGAGCCTTCTCATAGCAAATCTTATAGGAATACAATCTTTCCCCGGCAATCTTCGTTGGACTTTCCACCCAGGTATTATAGGTATTTTTCTCCCCGGACCAATAAGATGTTTTTTGAATCTGCTTATACGGAAGCTTAGTATTTACGGAGCTAGGAAAACCGAAAGCAAAGGATATAGGATATGCCCCTAAAGGAGTGGTACCGTCTCCTTCCTTTCTTTCCGTCCCTTCCTTTAGACCGTTTCTACCATATCCGCTATAGGTCTTCCATTGTAAATAATACCGATCTTCTCCCTTGTTCCAAAGGCTTAATTCATGGTCCAGCATCACAAGAAGCTGATCTTCCTTTTTTCCTACTTCTGTTTGGAAAAGTTTTTTCCCGATTCGAATCTCCGTATCGTTATTGGACGTGGATGTTTGGGATTCCAGTTTTTTCTGATAAAGCTCCCCCGGACCTGCAAATGCTGTAAATATCATAGACAGGCAAAAAAGACTAAGAATCAGGACACTTGTAAGTACCATCTTAGTCTTTTTTAGCTGTTTTTGTTGAGAGAATAAATTCATAGCTTTCCTTTCCTTTTTCGCTCTGAAATATCTTGATACAATCCATAACATCATATCCAATTCAGGAAAGCTTGTAAAGGATAAATAGAATTCATACCCTTAGCTTATTTAAATTTATCCTGCCTGATTACTCTCTATTCCCTGAGTAGCCTGTTTATTTCCGGCCTGAGTATTCTTCTTTGAAGAATTATTCTTGGAATTCTTCTGCTTATTCCTCTTACTTCCCTGTCCATCCGGTCTGTTTCCTCTTTCCATGCCCTGACCATTGTTCATGCCGCCCTGAGCTCTATCGCCGGGCATTCCCGGATTTCCATTCATGCCACTCTGTCCTCTGCCACCGAGCATTCCCTGACTGCCGTTCTGACCATCTTGGTCTCTACCGCCATGTCTACCTTGGTGTCCATTCATACCACCTTGTTCTCTATCTCTGGGCATTCCTAGACCGTTATTCATCGGAGGCATTCCCATGCCATTGTCGCTGGGTGGATTGCCAGGAAAGTTGTTGCCATCCCCACCGGGGAATCCGCCCATCTCGCCGGGTATTCCTTGACCTCTATCTCCGAGCATTCCTTGGTTACCATTCTGATGACCTTGCTCTCTGCCCCCTTGTCTTCCTTGATCACCGTTCATGCCGCCTTGGAATCCTCCGTTTGGAGCACCTCCCTGTGGGCCGCCATGGCCCATTCCGCCGCCCATAGCATTTCCGTTCCCTAAAGTATTGGCAATAGCGCTTACCGTAAATTCCTCTGTGTTTTCTCCTACGGAAAGCTTATAGCTCTGATTATTGCTAAGCTCCGGGGAGGAGAACAGTACTACGCCGTAGCTGTTTTGCAAATCGGAAACATCGAAGATTTCTTTTCCCTTGCTGTCTGTAATTTTAATTGTGCTTCCCGCATTTTGATTATTGCTGAGATAATCTACTACAAAGGCCTGGGTAGAGCTGTTTCCGTCAAAGGTCTGGAACATTTCGTTGTTTCCGGCTACCAAAACCGTACCGCCGGTAATGGTGCCTGTTCCGTTGTAATCTAAGGGTCCGTTTCCGTGTCCGGCGCCATCTACTATAAGAGTTCCGCCGCTAATGCTTAAGTCTCCGTTGGAATCCAGACCGTCACCTCCTGCATTTACCCGAAGGGTACCGCCATTGATGTTGATATATACCCCTTCCTGTTCCGCAAATTCGTTTCCGGAACTGTTATCGCTGGCCGCATTTAAACCGTCGTCCTGAGACTTTACGGTAATCGTACCTCCATTAATATCAATAGAAGCGCCCTCCAGTCCCTCATTGGAGTTCTCGATATTTACGTTTCCTTCATTTACCACCAGCTTACCGTCTGCATGCATACCGTCGTCGGAAACGGAAAGAGTATAGCTTCCCTTGGATACCGTCATATCTCCATTGGTGTTAAAGCCATCCTGTCCGGCAGTTATCGTAAAGCTTCCGTCATTGATGGTCAGATTATCTTTACCGTTAATGCCGTGCTTTGTCGCTTCAACAGTATAGTTTCCGCCTTCAATCGTTAAGCTGTCCTTTCCATGGATACCGTCCTCGTAATTTCCTTTCACTTCCAGACTGCCGCTTCCGCTTAGAATCAAATCGGATTTACTGTAAATTGCCGCATCGGGAATATCCTCCGTCTTACTATTGGAAGAATTGGAATTGCTGTCTTCTGTGGTATTGGCCGCTCTAAGATCCTGTACGGAGTTCTTGGAATTCTCCGCCAGAGTTAGGGTGAAATCTCCGGAGGTCTTCACATAGATTGGAGCTGTTTCCTTATTGCTGATGCTAAAGTTATCCAAAATCAAATTGACCTTATGGGTATCTCCCGCCGCAATCACCACCTGACCGTCCTCCAAATTTCCGGAAAGTCTGTAGTTCCCCGCAGCGGAAATGGTAATGGTTTTCCCCTCTACAGAAACGCCATTTCCGTTTGTTTTAATCTCTCCGTTTTCCACGGTAATCTTGGTTTCACTTCCCGTAGACTTTTCCGCCGGCTTTTGGCTTGTAGCTTGTGTATTATTGCTCACTGTTTTATTCTGTGCCGCATTGGCTGTACTTCCACAGGCCACCATAATGCTACTTAATCCCAGACCTAAAGCCAAGGCTGCAAGCTTATTGTAATTTACCTTTATTTTCTTCTTCATTTTTTTCTTTTCCTTTCTGCACTCTTTAGTGAAATAGTTCTCTGTAAAATCATCCTTCTTCATTTTTTCATAGATTCCCTTTTTCATCCTTTTCTTGTTCCCAAAAAGGACAACTAAAGCTTTAGAATCCTATTTTATAAACTTGCCCGCTCATCCATACTGCGCGCCAGATAGAGCTCCAGATTACCGTTACGAACTCTCAAGGCATCTAAGAAATCTTTTTCTTTTTTATCTGATTTCAGCTGTACCTTATACTGCAGTTCAAATAAAGAACCCAGGTTTACGGTTTTAACCTGTAATAAGTCGGAAACTTCGGTATATTCTTTTAAAATGTCTTGAAATACCTCTTCATAATCCAGGTTTTCCGGCATGGTAATCTTTAGGTATCGGTCTTTCTTTCCCCAGTTTTGGAAGATACCGTTTTGGAACAGAATAGACAGTAGGCTTAAGCTGACTGCTAAAATGCCTCCTAAGGCAATGTATCCTATACCACAGGCCAGTCCTACCGCCATAGCCAGGAAAATAGCTGTAATTTCCTTGGCATTACCCGGTGCGGAACGGAATCTTACCTGTGAAAATGCTCTCTAACATACTGCCTCCATTCTGCCTAAAGATTTTTTCGCTAAAGGCTGCTTCTTCCATTTCTCCAAATCGGAGAATCTTACTGTATAAATCTCCTTTTGTATTTCTTCCATTCCGAATCGCAAATTCGGGAAGATAACGCTTTTATAATAATTTCCGTATTTGGAAAAATTTCCCATAAAGATGGATTCCTCGGATAGGATTTGGCTAAACCATAGGGGAAGAACACCGCTGCTTTTTACTTCCATCAGAACCTCTCCGTTTTGTAGAAGCTTAAAGCCCTCTTCTTCTCTGTCTAAGCTTCCCTGTAAGGCGTAGCCTAGAATGTTTCGATCAAAAGTGATTCGAAATTCCGAGTCTTACTTTCCCATATAAGCATCCCGGTCGTAACGAATCATGACCTTCGGCTCCAGCCCCTCCTTCTTTCTGCTGTAATCAATTTCCCGGAATATTTGGCTCTCCTCCTTGGGATGAATCTTACGGAAGAGATAATCCTCCGCTTCCTGATAAGAAAGAGAAATTCTTCTTTTATACACTACTCCTTGTTATTTTTTCTTCAGTTCCAAAAACAATTCCTTATCTTGATTGGGCAAGCCATAGGACCGTAGTCTCAGCTTTTCTTTATACTTTGGTTTTTCTATGGATTTTCTGACTGAGGAGAAGCTATCGTTATCAAAGTACAGACTGTAAATACTGTAGTGAGGATAGGCGTCTTCCTGTATTTTCCCCTGAAGCTTTTCTAAAAGTCTTTCATATTGATTTTTTGTCAGTAAATATTTTTTCTCAAATCTTTTGAATATGTTCTGCTTTTTCAATTTCAACATCTCCTTTCTTTTTGAGATAGCCCCAGTATAGAAAGCTTTGCTGAAATGAAACTGAAAAAATTTCAGAAAGTTTCAAACGAGATATCGCACACTACGCGTGTGATACTCGTTAAGAACAAGAAAAAAAGACCGATAAATCGGTTTGAGCCGAATTTATCGATCTTTTGATGATTTTTTTATCTATGAAATTAAAGAAAAGAAAATTATTTTGTGTATCTTCCGTATCCGTATGGCTTCTTGTAGAAAACATCGTGCTCTCGAACAAAGTCACCGGTTCTGGTGCAGTGGATAATGGTTCCGTTTCCGGAATAAATTCCCACATGATAAATGGTGCTTGGAGAAGAACCGTAAAATACTAAATCGCCGGGCTGTAACTCTTCCGCGGAAATCTTCTGTGCGGAAGCATACTGGGAACGGGAATCTCTGGGAATGGAAATACCGAACTTCTTAAATACCTCTTGGGTAAATCCGGAACAATCCGCACCGGTTGTAAGCGAAGTTCCTGCCACCTTATAAGGAAGCACAGCAATAAAGGAACGGGCATAGCTGATCAGCTCCGTAGCCTCGGACTTCTTCAAATCCTGTGCACTGTTTCCAACATTTCCACTAAAATTCTCAGCCTTGTTCTTAACCGGCTTTTCCGTTGCAAGGTTGCTGTCCCCTTCCACTACAGGGCCGGAATAAGAGTCGGAAAGTTCAAGAACATCCTGTCCGCTCTTCTTTTCTTCCTTTGCACTTGCCTTCTTGGAAGCGGAGCTCTTCTTCTCCACAGAAGGCTTCTGGTTCTCCTGATCGGAAACGGCTGTTCCCAAATCCAAGTCAGAACCCATCACATCAATGGTTCCGGAGCTGGACTCGCTCTTACCGTTGGTATAAACTCCCGCTTCTCCGATAGCCTTCACCTGCACAACACCATCTTTAAGCCAGGCACCGGTAGTATCTACCTTATATCCCTCCACCGTGGTATTGGACTTTAGCCATCCGTTGGCATCAAAATAATAGCACTCTGCAATGCCGTCACCGTTACCGTCAATCCAAGCCCAGGTAGCCTTTGGATAGGTTCCATCCTGATGATTGTACCACCATTTATTGCTGTTCTTGCCGTTTCCCTTCTGCCAACGACCTGCATAAGCCGGGATGGCAGAAAAAAGAGAAATCAGACAAATAGAGTTCAGTACTAAAATTTTCCAATTCTTCTTCATTTTCTTTTCCTTTTTTAATAAAACGATACCTCTGCATGATAAAGCATAGCTTCTCTTTTCGCAAGTTCGAAATGAGATTTGTAAGCTAATCCGGGGAAATGTTAGGATTTTGTAATAATTTGAATAATTAGGCCATGGGGCAGACAAACAATAGGCAGGTCCGGATTTTCCTCACTGATGGCAGGGGTCCGTACACAGATTTGATTATTACAGTTAGATTCGGTACAAAGTACCTTTCCATCCTTAACTTCTATGAAGTTCACCTCATGTTTTGCAGGATTTACCTCATCTTCGGAAAGGGATGCCAGATTTTCCTTAAAGTCCACTTCTCTGGCCTCGTTATCCATAATCAAAATTTTGCTGTTTTCCGAGAGATTTTTTTCAATCAGAACAATTCCGTTTTTTAAAATCTGTACCTTTCTGGCATCCTTTTTGGCAAAAGCCTTTGGAAGAAAAAAAGATAAAGCTGCCATCAGACATACAAGAAGAAGAATGATAAGGACTCTCTTTTGTTCCTTTCTCTTCTCCCCTTCCGGTGAACCATTCTTATCCGCCAAGTTCTGCTTTTCCTTTGCTTCAGAAAGCTCCGACTCCATGCTTGTTTTCTTTTCTTCCTTTCCCTGCACTTCCATAACTATTTCAACTCCCTATCTTATCTATCGACCGTTTTACTCAAAAAAAATCACCAATGAAACGAGATATCGCACGCTTTGCAATCGATACTCGTTATGAATAAAAAAGCAGGGAAGCCTACTCTGCTTCCCCGCTAAAGAGAGGCCACAAACCAGACTTGAACTGGTGACCTTCTGATTACGAATCAGATGCACTACCGACTGTGCTATTGTGGCATCCCCCGCAGTATAGCACAGCTTCTTTCTCCATGGCAAGAGTGAAATACAAGCTTATTCCGCTTCTACGATACAAAAACTTCAAGCTTATTTCGCTCTAAAGCTACATAAACTGTAAGCTTACTCCAGCTCAAAGGCACCGGTATAGAGCTGATAGTACTTTCCTTTTGCCGCAATCAAGTCCTTATGACTGCCTCGTTCAATAATTTCTCCCTGTTCCAAAACCATAATGACATCAGAGTTTTGTACGGTAGAAAGTCTATGGGCAATGACAAAAACGGTTCTTCCTGCCATTAAAGCATCCATACCCTTTTGAACAATAGCCTCCGTTCTGGTATCAATAGAGCTGGTAGCTTCATCCATGATTAGAACAGGGGGATCATTTACCGCCGCCCTGGCAATGGACAAGAGCTGTCTCTGCCCCTGAGAAAGATTGCCCCCATTTGCACTTAATTCCGTATCGTAGCCCTTAGGGAGTCTTGTAATAAAATCATCCGCTCCCGCAAGCTTTGCCGCCGCAATACATTCCTCATCCGTAGCATCCAGCTTTCCATAACGAATATTCTCCATTACAGTTCCGGTAAAGAGTACGGTATCCTGTAGGATAACGGCAATAGATCTCCTTAAATCCGAAATGGCAATATCCCGGATATTGATGCCGTCATAGATAATCTCTCCTTTTTGAATATCATAAAAGCGGTTCAAAAGGTTGGTAATGGTGGTTTTTCCTGCACCGGTAGCACCTACAAAGGCTACCTTTTCTCCCGGTCTTGCAAAGACATCAATATTCTTTAGAATCTTTCGCTTTCCATCATAGGAGAAATCCACTCCCTTTAGTTCCATATCCCCTTTCAGTTCTTTCAGGGAAATGCTTCCGTCCGGTAAAATACTCTTCCAAGCCCAGAGCTCTGTTCTCTTATTGCTTTCTACTAAACGGTCTCCCTCATGGGAGCAATTTACAAGGCAAACTTTTCCTTCATCCTCTTCCACCTCTTCATCAATCATTTGATAAACACGACCTGCACCGGCAACACCCATAACCACGGCATTGACCTCAGAGGAAATCTGTCCTATTACACCGGCAAACTGCTTGGTCATATTCAGGAAGGGGATGACAATGGCAATACTTAAGCTTAATCCGGAAATGGAAATGTTCGGTGCATGGAAAGCCAAAAGTGCGCCTCCCACAATGGCAACCAAAACATAAAGGATATTTCCGATATTGTTTAAGATCGGCATAATCACATTGGAGTAACGGTTGGCTTCGTTGGAAACCCGGAACAGTTCGTCATTATAGCGGTCAAAATCCTGTATACTCTTCTCCTCATGGTTAAAGACCTTAACCACCTTCTGTCCATTCATCATTTCCTGAATAAAGCCTTCGGAACGAGCCAGCTCCTCCTGTTGACGAACAAAGTAATGACTGGATTTTCCTCCAATTACCTTAATGATTCGAAGCATAAAGAAGGAGCCTAAAAGCACCATAAGGCTAAGCCAAAGGGAATAATACAGCATAATGGAAACTACCGTAATTACCGTAATCAAGGAAGAAATAGCCTGAGGAATACAGATGGAGATGAACTGTCTCATAGCATCAATGTCATTGGTATAATGACTCATGATGTCCCCGGTTTTATTTTGGTCGAAAAAAGCAATGGGCAGATCCTGCATATGATTAAAGAGTTTCTGTCGATACTGTTTTAAGGATCCCTGGGTAATGGTCGCCATGTTCATATTGTAGCAATAGGCACAAATCAAGGAGATTGTGTAAAATACCAGCAAAATCCCAACCAATCTTAAAATATCGGAGGATACCGCATTCCAATTTCCTTCTTTATAAACGGTTTCAATCAGGCTGATAATCTTTTGCTGGAAAATAGCCGGAATAGAGGTTACTACCGCATTAATTACAATAAACAAAAGAGTAATAGGCAGAAGTGTTGGATAAAAGGAAAATAAGTCCTTTATGATTCTGCCTAAGGTCTTCATAAAATTCTTTGGTCTTCCCTTATTCTCCATTCTCTACCTCCTTTCTGTTCTGTGACTCATAGGTTTCTCTGTAAATCGGAGAATTCTCCATAAGTTCCTCATGAGTACCTCTGGCAATGATTTCTCCCTTGTCCATAATCAGAATCTGATCCGCATCCATTACAGAGGAAACTCTTTGGGCAATAATGATTTTCGTGGTATCCGGAATGAATTCCTTAAAGCCCTTTCGAATAAAAGCATCGGTTTTGGTATCCACTGCAGAAGTGGAATCATCCAAAATTAAAACCTTGGGCTTCTTTAATAAAGCTCTGGCTATACAAAGTCTTTGCTTCTGCCCTCCGGAGAAGTTGCTTCCTCCCTGCTCCACATGGCTTTCGTAGCCGTCCTTCATTCTTTCAATAAATTCTGCAGCCTGGGACAGTCTGCAGGCCTCTTCCAGTTCAGCCTGTGTAGCATTTGGATTTCCCCAGCGAAGGTTTTCCGCCACTGTTCCTGAAAAGAGAATATTCTTTTGTAATACCACAGCCACCTGATCTCTTAAAGCTTGAATATCGTATTTTCGAACATCCTCACCGCCAACCAAGACTTCTCCCTCCGTCACATCATAAAGACGGGAAATCAACTGGGTAAGAGAAGATTTTGCAGAACCTGTCCCTCCCAGGATCCCTACTGTTTGTCCGGAGGGAATATGAAGGGAGATATCTGTTAAAACATTCTTTTTCGCATCCTTGGAATATTTAAAGAATACATGATTAAAATCAATAGAGCCGTCCTTTACTTCCTTAATACCATTTTCAGGATTCTTCATGGTACTGTCTTCCGTTAAAACCTCAGCGATTCTTCGAGAGGAGGCAGCGGAAATTACCACCATCACAAAGACCATTGCCACCAGCATAAGGCTGGAAAGAATCTGATAGCTGTAGGTTAACAGGGCGGAAAGCTGTCCTACATCCAAATCAACACCACCGGTGCTGACCACCAGATAGGAACCGAAGCTTAAGACAAAGATAACCACCACAAAAAGACAAAATTGCATCAAGGGGTTGGCAATGGCAATCAGTTTTTCTGCAGAAATAAAGTCCTTTGCCAAAGACTCTGCCTTTTCATTAAACTTCTCTTTCTCGAAGTCCTCTCGGACATAGGTTTTCACCACCCGCATTCCCTGGATATTCTCTTCCACAGACTCATTTAAAGCATCGTATCGCTTAAAGATTTCGTTGAAAATCTTCATAGCTTTTTTGGTAATAAGGATTAAACCGATAGCCAAAATAGGAATCACAAAACAGAAAATAATAGCCATTCTGCCCCCCATCATGAAGGCTGCGACAAAGGAAAAGACCACCATCAAAGGTCCCCTGAAGGCAGTACGAACCAGCATCATATAGGCCATCTGTACGTTGCTGATATCTGTGGTTAATCTGGTTACCAAAGATGAGCTTTCAAAGCGGTCAATATTCTCGAAAGAAAAGCCCTGAATTCTTTGGAACATATCTTTTCGGATATTCCGGGCAAAACCGGTAGAGGCGGAAGCTGCAAAATTCCCCGCCCAAAGGCCGAAAAGAAGAGAAAGTATGGCCATCACCACCAGGATTAATCCGTAATGAAGAATCATCTGCATGGAGGCATTTTCCTTCATTCTATTCACTAATTGAGCAGTAAAAAAAGGAATCATACATTCCAGAATGACTTCTCCTGTAACCAATAGCGGACAAAGTATAGAGTCTTTTTTAAATTCACGAATGGATTTTGACAGGATTTTCAATACCTGTATTTTATCTTCCTGCATGACTTTTTCCTCTTGCACTGTTTCCCCCTCCTTCTCTTACTGTACATAGAATTTACTATGCATGGAATTTACAATGCGCTGTTTTGCACTGTGTTTTCTCTATGTAGCGCATATTCTATTGCTTACTCTTCTGTTTACTGTTTGATTTTTCTAAACTTTGCAATTTTATGGATGATTTAACAACTTGTCAAGTGTAGGCAAAATTCAATTCTCCGCTCCCTGAAATTGGCTTTCATATAGGTTCTTATAAAAACCTTTCTGCTGTAAAAGCTCTTCATGACTTCCCTTTTCGATGACATTACCATCCTTCATCACCAGGATACAATCCGCATTTTGAATCGTAGAAAGACGATGAGCCACAATAAAAGCGGTTCTGCCCTTTAGCATTTCCCGAAAAGCTCTTTGTACCTTCTCTTCCGTTCTGGTATCAATGGAGCTGGTAGCTTCATCCAAAATTAAAATGGCCGGATCCCTTAACATTACTCTGGCAATACAGAGGAGCTGTTTCTGTCCCTGGGATAGATTGCCTCCGTCCTCCGGAAGGATTGTATCGTAGCCTTTTGCAAGCTGTAAAATAAAATGATGGCAGCCTGCCCGTTTAGCTGCTTCCATAACCTCTTCTCTACTCTTCTCCGGAGAACCGTAACGAATATTTTCCAAAACCGTATCCGACTTTAACCAGCTATCTTGTAGAACCATGCCATATACAGAACGCAGGCTATGATCCGAAAGGCTGCCATAGGGCATTCCGTCAATCGCAATGCTTCCCTGATTCGGTTCATAAAATCGCATCAAAAGATTAATTAAGGTTGTTTTTCCGCATCCTGTAGGTCCAACAATAGCAATGTTTTGTCCGGATTGTACGGAAAGGCTCAAATCTTGAATCAGCTTTTGCTCCTTCGTGTATGAGAAATACAATCCGGAAAGCTCCAAGCATCCTGCCACAGGCTTTGGTAATTCCCTATTCTCCGCCTTTGGCATCATCTCCTCTTCTTCCAAAAAGTCAAAAACCCTGGATGCGGCAGCTAAAGCATTTTGAATTTCCGTAATCACGGAAGTAATATCATTAAAGGGCTTAGCATACTGGGTGGCATAAGCCAATAAAGAGGATAACTGCCCAATACTTAAGGTCCCTTGTAAGCAAAACAGTGCTCCAACTCCCCCAACCAAAGCATAGCCTAAAGCATTTAAAAAACGGGTAAAGGGGTTAACCAAAGAGCTGTAGAAATTTGCTTGCATACTATATCGGGAAAGTCTTTCATTTTTCTCCTGATACAAAGCCTCTTTTGGGGCATCCTGCATAAAGGCCTTCAGAAGCTTCGCATTTCCGATAGCCTCCGTACTGAAGGCAGCGATTTCTCCTCTGCTCTCAGACTGATTCTGAAAATACAGGTAAGCGCGCTTGGATATAAACTTTGCGATAAAAAAGGAAAGAGGCGTCAGCGCCAAAAGGATCAGAGCAATTCTCCATTCCAGAAGAAAGAGAAAAAATGCAGTTTCCAAAATACTGAACACCGCCTGCAAAAACTGATTCAGTAGAACAAATAATCCCTGTGAAATCTGTTCTATGTCTGTAGTTAAACGGCTTAAAATCTCCCCGGGCTCCTTGGAATCAATGGAGGATAAAGGAACGGCTTGAATATGAGAAAAAGCCTTCTTCCGTAAATCTTCAATCACATGAAAGCTTAAATAGGTATTCACTTGGTTCATTATCCACTGGAAAACCACTGCCAGGATAAGCACTATCAACATAAGTTTTAAAATCTGTCCCAATCCGGCAAAATCCACTGCAGATTTTCCGGCAATCTTATCTATGGCTTTTCCCAAAAGGATAGGAAGAAAGAGGGAAAATACTACGGAGAGAAAAGCTGAAATAATGGAAAGAAGCAAGCTGAATTTATAAGGTTTGATGAAGGCGAAAAGTTTCCAAAAAGACTCAGCTGCAGTTCCGTTTTGCCTGGTCATATTACGCCTCCTTTCCTTGCTTCTGAGAAGCACAAATTTCCTGATATACAGAACAATTCTCCATAAGTTCCTGATGACTTCCCAGTCCGATTAACTTACCTTGGTCTAAAACCAGAATCTTTGGGAAATGCCTGATACTGGATACTCTTTGGGAGATTACCAAAAGGCTTTTTTCCCCTTGATATTCTTCCAATGCTGTTCGCAGCTTTCTTTCTGTCAGCATATCCAATGCGGAGGAGGAATCATCCAAAATTAAAAGCTTGGAATCCCCAACCAAAGCTCTTGCAATAGAAAGTCTTTGTCTTTGTCCACCGGAAAAATTTTTTCCTTCTATACTGACAGACAAATCCAAGCCCTCTCCCTTTTCCTCTACAAAATCTTTTCCCTGGGCGATTTCCAAAGCTTTCCAAAGCTCTTCATCTTTTGCCTCCTGCTTTCTCCAAAGAAGATTTTCTTTAAGGGTTCCGGAAAAAAGTACCGCCTTCTGAGGGACATAAGCAATACTTTCTCTAAGTTCTCTTTTCGAATAATCTCTTAAATTCTTCCCCCAAAGGAAAATTTCTCCCTCATAATCCGCGTAAAATCCACAAATTAGAGATATCAAGGTGGATTTTCCGGATCCTGTACCACCGATAATTCCTAAGCTTTCCCCGTCTTTTAAAGAAAAACTGATATCGGAAAGAGCCCTCTCCTCTCCGACTTCATAGGAAAAAGAAAGATTCTTTAGAAGGATACCGGCCTTGTTTGAGTCAGAAGAAGCATTGGCTTCAAGCTCCTGCTTTTGCACTTTTTCTGTGGCTTGATTTCTTGTTGAAAGAGTAGCTGCTTCCTTATCGTTAACAGACTGATCTTCTTCGTTCTTTCGCTCCATCACCTCTTCAATTCGGCTAATACTGGCATAAGCTTTAACCATCAAAATAATCAGATTGGCAAGCTTTAGAAGCTCCACCAAAATCTGGCTCATATAGTTGGTCAGAGCCACCACATTTCCCTGAAAGAGCCTGCCGTCATTGACCAATTTTGAGGAAAAATACAGAATGCCCATAAGCCCCAGTTGAATCAGAAGCATACTCATGGGGTTCAACAAAGCGGAAATCTTTCCCACTGCAATCTGCACCTTGGTATAATTTTGGTTCTTTTCCCGGAATTCCTCTTCTTCCTTCTCTTCCTGACAAAAGGCCCGTACCACACGGATACCCATTATATTTTCTCTGTATTTTCTGGTAATGTTTTCCAAACTGATTTGAATCTTTTTGTAAAAGGGCATGGTGAGAGCCATAATTCCGAAAACTACAAAGGATAAAAGAATCAATACCACAAAAAACAAAAGCGATAGGCCGGGGCTGATTCGAAAGGCCATGATGCAAGCCCCCACAACAATAAAAGGAGAGCGCATTAAAAGCCTAAGCACCATATTCACCGTAGATTCAATCTGAAAGATATCCGGACCGATTCTGGTAATCAAGGAAGATGCGGAAAGCTCATTGTAATCTTTGTAGGGTAAAGAAAGAATTTTGTGAAACAAGTCTCTACGGTAGGATTTTCCCACCACCATTGCTACCTCTGCCGCAAAATACTGGGCAATGACAGCGGTAAGGCAACCAATGCAGGCTAAGACTAAGAGCAGGAAAAGGCTATGCCAAATCACCCCTATATTCTCCTTACGGATTCCCTGATCAATCATTCCGGCAATAACTAAAGGAACAAAGAGCTCAAACATACTTTCCAGACACTTAAACAGGGGGGCCAAAATACTTTTCCCCTTCACCTTTTCCATATAGGACAGTATTCTTCTCATCTTACTACTCCTCTAACTATTGACTCCTTAAATGACCTTCATTCTCCTATAACTGCTCTTTTCTTCTTGTAAAACAATTTTAGAGCTATGGAAGGAATACCCTTTTTATCCTTCTTTATGAAAATATTGATCCAATACCTTTCTGGCAATTGGCGCTGCGGTCTTTCCGCCGGTTTCTCCTTCTTCCACAATAACGGATATCGCAATCTCCGGATCCTCCATGGGGGCAAAGCCTACAAACCAGGCATTGGTCTTTAAATCACTTCCCACCTTCACCTGGGCGGAACCGGTTTTTCCGCAAACCTTATAGGCATCCGTCTGTAAAGCACTGGCGGTTCCCTCCGTGACTACCTTTCTCATAAACTGCTTTAAGGCATCACTTTCTCCCTGAGAAAGAAGGCTATGACTCTCCCCATAAGGGAACTCCTTTACCGTTGTGCCATTGGCATTCTGTACTGAAGCAAGAAGGCTTGGATAGACCAGATTTCCTCCATTGGCAATGGCGGAAACCATGCAAAGGTTTTGCAGAGGAGTACAAAGGGTAGCCCCCTGTCCGATAGCGGTTTGCATCTTGTCCCAAACATCCGCATTCTCCGCTAAAGTGAATTGCCCTGCATTGGCAGACAAACCAATATCTATTTTTTGATTATAGTAGAAGCTTTCCGCCAAAGCCTTTAATCGAATCGGATCAATCTCCGTTCCCAGCTTGGCAAAGGCGGAATTACAGGAATCCGCAATGGCCGATTCCAAATCCACCTTTCCGTGAACCTCTCCGTTATAACAATGCACCACATAGGAGGAATTCTCCGGATCCACATATTCTCCCTTACAGGTATAGCTAAAGCTCTGCCAATCCGCAGGATGCTCCCGAATATACTCTAAAGCCATCAAAAGCTTAAAGGTTGAGCCGGGAGGATAAAGTCCCTGGGTCGCCCTGTTCAGAAGATTTCCGTCTTTGTTGTCGGAGGAAGTAAGAGCTTCCCAGTTGTTCTGAATATCCTCTTCCGTAAAGGAAGGTGCGGAAACCATCGCCAGAATTCTTCCGGTCTTCGGATTCATACAGACAATACTCCCCTTCTTATCCTTCAACAAAGAATAGGCAAGGGATTGTAAAGAAGAATTCAAGCTAAGTACTACCGAATCTCCGGGATTCTTGATTTCCTCCGCCTGATTGATGATTTTTTGTAAGGGGTTAATACTGGAACGGCTAAGATAAAAGTTCGCCATGGACTCCACTCCGGTTTTTCCCTTGCTGCTGTAGCCGATGGGGTGAGAAAAGGCAATCCCCTCCGGATAGACTCTTTTCTCTCCACCTTCTCCTGTTTCCGTTTTCGCCAGTACCTTTCCATCAGAAGAAAGGATGCTGCCTCGAATGACCTTCGAAGAAAGATAATCTATTCTGGCATTATAGGGGCTGGAAATCTGATTCGGAGCCAAAACCAGCATAAAATAACAAAAATATACAATCATGGAAAAGAAAAGCAGGACAAAGAAATAGGTAATTCCCTTCATTTCCCTGTTGCTTGGCTTTCTTCTGGAATTATTATACTTTTTCATAATTTACCCTTCTTCCGGAATTTCTCAGCTTATTCATAAATGGCTCTTCTCCTCTTTCCCTTCGGTGCCTGCTGTTCTTCTTCCTCTTCATCCATGGCATCTTCCTTTCCTTGGATGACAAAGAGAGATTGGAAGATGGCAAAAAGAATACAACTGGAAATCATACTGGAACCGCCATAGCTGACAAAGGGCAAAGTCACTCCCGTGGAGGGGATAAATTTAATGGCTCCACCGATAGTTAAAAAGACCTGCATCACATAAATCACACTTAAACCGATACAGATGAGTTTATAGAAGAGGCTTTCCATGTCCATTCCCATCATCATCATTTGCATAAAGCAGGAAAGGCAGACAAGAATTACACAAATCGCCACAATTCCTCCCATTTCTTCAGAAAGAGCGGAAAAAATAAAGTCATTTTCCACGATGGGAATCTTGTTGGGCAGTCCCTGAAAAAGTCCAAGTCCAAGAAATCCCCCCGTACCGATGGCAAAAAGAGACTGGGTAATCTGATATCCCTTCCCTGCAATATCCTTCCAGGGGTCCATAAAGGCAAAAACTCTGGTCCGTACATGGGAGAATAAATGATAAGATACAAAGCCTGCTAAAGCGGAAAGACCAAAGCCCAGTGCCAGATACAAAAATTGGCTGCTGGAAACATAGAGCATAAACAAAAAAGCCATAAAAAGAATCAGGGCGGAACCCAAATCCTTACACAGCACCAGCACAATACCGTGGAGCATAGCCACTATTGCTGCCTTGTATATCCCCCTTTGATTTTGTTCCTCCGATAAAAATCCCGCCACGGAGAAAACAAAGCTGATTTTGACAAATTCGGAAGCCTGGAAGGAAAAGCCGAAGAAATTCAAGCTCATCTTGGCACCAAAGCTTACCCGGCCCACAATAAGTACCAAGGAGAGCAGGAAAATCCCCAGTACCGCAAAGGCAATTCTTCCCTTTTGAAAATCCCAGATTTTATCGATGAAATAGGGAATAAGCAGGGCTAAAAGACTGGCTGCCACGGAAATGGCAAACTGCTTCATGGCCTTATCCGTATTTAATCTTTCCAGCATTATCCACCCTAAGGCCAAAAGAAGACACTGGTTATACAAGAGCGTCTCGCTGAAGGTAGGATAGATTTTCTTCCAAAGGAAGGGATAAAGCACAAGAAAACACAGCTCCGCCCCATACATCATCAGATAAAAGAAGTCCTTTGTATGGAAGAACAAAACCCCATGACAAAGAAAATGTAAGAACAATAAAATCTGGTAAAGAAACTTTGCAAGTCTTCGTTTTCCATCCCCATAATCCAGGGAAAGGTTTCGAAACAGACTGTAACAATACAGCAGCATCAATACCATGCATACAATCTTCGTAAATGTACTAAAAAGACTACCCATCTTTTCTCCCCTACTCTATTCCTTTATGAAAATGTCCTCTGGTAAACTGCTTTAAAGGCCTTCCCTGAAAAAGCTCCAGGATTTCCTTCTCCGATTCCACCGTAAAATCAAAGCGAAAAGAAGAGGCGCCGAGCCTTTCCACTTCCTTTTCCAGCCCGATTAGAGACAAAACATCGCTATTGTAGATTTGGTTATAGCAGTATTTGCAATAGAGGCGAACCGGCATACTCTTGTTCTGCCTATCCTGTAAAGACACCACATTGTTTCCTCCGGTACAGCCATTTCTGGTTTTTTCTATACAGTTGGCACTGACCATCATAGGAAGGTGCCCGTAGCAAAGAAGCTCCGTGGAGATTCCTCTGCTTCTTGCCCATTCTGAAAAGGCCATATCCTCCTGAAAACGAAATTCAATGGGAAAACTCATTTCTTTTGCTCCCAAGGATTCCCATACCTCCATGGCAGCCTGATTATAGCTATAGAGGGTATAGTCAAAGCAGGTTGAAAACTGCCTATCCGGAAAATCCTGTAGCATTGCCACCTGATCCAGGGTGCGAAGAAGAAAATGACGGAAGCCTTCTTCATTTTTCGCCTCTTCCATCCAATCCTTCGGGCTTCTTCCCCTGTCTTCCCTTCTTTGAATTCTTCGAAAACGAAGTCCTGCCCATTTTCCGCTGTTCTGAATCTCCCCGCGATATTTCAGGAGCTCTTCCTCGGAAAAGGCCCCCTCATCCAGATAAATTCCTTTGATAAAAGGGAATTGAAGCACCGCTTTTAGCTGTTCTCCTCTTTCTATGGAAACCCTAATTTCCCCCAAGTCTTTGATTCCGTCTATACTGCCCAAGAATGGCCTCCCTCATTTTCTCTACACCGTCTCTCCGTAACTGATTCAGGAAAGAAAGGGGATAGAAAATATCTTCCTCCCCAAGAATCGAAAATTCTTCCAGGGAAAATTCCGTATTCCCCATCTTCTTCATTTGTTTTGTAATCTGTTCCCGGGAAAGCACCTTTTCCTTGGCCTTTTCAACAGGCTGGCTTCCTTCTACGGAAATGGAAAGTCCATCATCTCCCTCTAAAGTAAAATGGGGAACTTTGTCGTAGGACAAGTGCAAGCTTCCCTTTAAAGGAATCTTTCTTTCTCTCTCTTCCATTTCCTGCTTCAGCTTGAAAAGCACTTCTTCCTTTTCCTTTCGGAAGGGCTTTTCTCCGAAGGCAATCATATCTTCCCCGTTATGTTGTTCCAGATAGGAGCTGTAGCCTCCTCTATCATATACCTCTTTCAAAAGGGCTTTATCCTCCTCGGAAACCTGATAGGACCTTCCCTGAAGAGCCAAGTCCAGATATTTTCTGTAAATGGAAACCACCGTTCCGGTATAAAGAGCGGACTTCATTCTTCCCTCAATCTTTAATGAATAGGCGCCTGCCTCCAATAGCTCCTTCAAAAGATCCAGGGTAAACATATCCTTCATACTCAGATAGTTTCCCTTTTTCCCCTTACTGCTATAGCAAAGCCTACAGGTTCCGGCACATCTTCCCCGGTTTCCGGATCGACCTCCCAGAAGAGAAGACATGAAACAGGCTCCGGAGTAGCTATAGCACATGGAACCGTGAATAAAGACCTCTAACTCCAAGGGGGAAGCTTTGGCAATGTCGGAAATATCCTCCAAAGAACATTCCCTGGAGAGTACAACCCTTTCCATGCCCAGCTTTTCCATTAAGCCCACGGCTTCTTTGGTATGTACCGTCATCTGGGTGCTGGCATGAAGAGGAAGGTCCGGATAGGCCTCAGCCAACATTTTCCCAATTCCCAGATCCTGAATAATAACCCCGTCCAAGCCTGCTTCATAATAGGGATCCATATAGCTGAAAAGCTCTTTTCTTTCTCCCTCTTTAAACAAAGTGTTCAAGGTCATGTAAATTTTTTTCTTGTATAGATGACAAAAATGAATGGCCTCCAAAAGCTCATCCTCTTCCGATAAGGAAGACTTGGCAAAGGCTCTTGCGGAATATTTTTGTCCTCCCATATAAATGGCATCCGCTCCGGCAAAAACAGCCACCTTGCATACTTCCAAGGAGGCTGCCGGGGCCAAAAGCTCTGCTTCATAAAGCTTTTTTTCTTTTAAATTTTCTTTGTTTTGGATTGGCATCCTTACTTACTCCATCCTTAGCTATAGCCAAATTCGGAAGAAACGGCTTCTCTCTAACCCCCTAATTCCAATAGAAGATTACTCCTCTTTATTGCTTCCCTGACGAGAAGACTTTTCATGAGAAGTCTTTTCCTTTCCTTCCTTCTTTTCCAAAGCCAGAAGCTTCTTCTGGGTACTTTCCAATTCCTGTAACACCCCATCCAGCTTTAACTTGGTCTTTACCAAGTCGTGCTTATAGGAGTAGCTTTCACTTTTTTCCTGATCCAAAAGCTCCTGCATCTCCTCCACTTTCTTTCTTTCCTGAAAAAGCTCATCACAAATATTAATCTGAAGCAGAAGGGATCGAACCGATTCCTCCAGCTTATTATAATTCCACATTTCCTTACGAATGCTTTCAATTTTATGGTTCAAATAATCTGCCACATCATGAAGGTAAGACTCGGAATTCTCCCCACTTAGGACATAAATTTTTCCGTCAATAATGACTTGAATTGTCTTTTTATCTGCCATGTTCTCCACCTTTTCCTATGCTTCACTCAGTCCTAAATGTTGATACGCGTGTTTAGTTGCAATCCTTCCCCTGGGGGTTCTGTCTATCAGACCTTGTAAAATCAAATAGGGTTCTATCATATCCTCTAAGGTTCCCCGATCTTCTCCCAGACTGGTGGCTAAAGTCTCCACCCCCACCGGTCCTCCGGAAAATTTCTCAATCAAGTTCCAAAGATACTGTCTGTCATAGGTATCCAAGCCTAAGGTATCCACATCCAGTAAGTCCAAGGCATCCTCTGCCACCTCCTTGTGAATAACACCATTATACTTGATTTCCGCAAAATCTCGTACCCTCTTTAGCAAACGATTGGCAAGCCTTGGGGTACCTCTGGAACGAAGGGCAATGCTTTTTGCTCCGCCTTTATCAATAGAAATGGATAGTACCTTGGCACTTCGAAGGACAATCTCCTCCAATTCCTCTTCTTTATAAAACTCCATTTTCCCGATAATCCCGAAACGATCCCGAAGAGGGGCGGAAAGAAGTCCTGCTCTGGTAGTCGCTCCCACTAAGGTAAAACGGGGTAAGTCCAGGCGAATGGAACGGGTGCTGCTTTCCTTTCCCAGCAGTACATCTATGGCAAAATCCTCCATAGCAGGGTAAAGCACTTCCTCCACCTGTCGATTCAGTCTATGGATTTCATCCACAAAGAGTACATCGCCTTCGGAAAGGTTATTGAGAATCGCCGCAATTTCTCCCGGTTTTTCTATAGCCGGTCCGGAGGTAATCTTACAGTGAACGCCCAGTTCATTGGCAATAATATTGGAAATCGTAGTCTTTCCTAATCCCGGAGGACCGTAAAAAAGGCAGTGATCCAGACTTTGCTTTCTTTTCTTAGCCGCTTCAATATAGATAGACAGGGTTTCCTTTAACTTTTCCTGTCCGATATAATCTTTCAAAAATTGAGGTCGAATCTTAGGATCAAAAGATAAATCCTCCTTACTCTCCTCTGTTTGTATCAGTTTTCTTTCCATAAAAATCCCTTACAACGCAAACTGTTTCAGGCTAAGCCGAAGCAAATCTTCGGCGGACTTTTCCTCATAATTCGGAATCTTTGTAATCCATCTTTTTGCTTCTATTGCAGAATATCCCAGGGAGACCAAAGCTTCCACAGCTTCTTCCACCGCTACGGAAGTCGTAGTCGTCACAACAGCTTCTTCTCCGGAAAATGTAATATCCTCCTTAGGCACCTTATCCCGGAGCTCCACAATCAATCTTTCCGCAGACTTCTTTCCAAGTCCCGGAGCCTTCTGAATCTTCTTACTGTCATTACTGATAATCGCAAGAATCAACTCCTCCCTACTCATACAGGATAAAATTCCCAGGGCAGTCTTAGGGCCAATGCCGGAAACAGAAAGTAATTTGATGAAAAAATCCCTATCCCTTTCCTCCCAAAAGCCGAAAAGCTCCTGACTATCCTCTCGAACCGAAAAGTAGGTATGAAGAAGAATTTCCTCTCCCGTCTTAGGTGCTTTATCAAAAACAGAAGCAGGAATGCGAACCCCATATCCCAGTCCTCCTGCTTCTATTACCAACATATCCTCTTTTACTTCCCGTAAAATGCCATGTATAAATCGAATCATAATCTCTCCAATCCGCAATAGTCTAGCATAGATGCCTGATTTTCTCAATGGAGGGAAGGAAATTGCTTGGCTTTTTGTGAAGAAAAGAAAGACCTGAAACCGGGGGCACACTTGGATACCCCAATTTCAGGCCTAACTTGCCGAAAATCTAAACGTCTTATTTACAAACTTAAACCCAGTGGAAATTCTCTTTTCCGGCTGCCGCTTCAAAATGATACTTTACCAAACCGGAATCAATTCCCTGGAACTCGCCCTCTTTATAGGTGAACTGAACTTCATTTCCCTTACCCTTTAAATAGAAGGACTGACGATTATAGGCGGTAGGTGCCATCAAAGCATACTCCACACCCTCCTTAAACCAATCCGGTACAGTTCCTTCATAGCTGCATACCTCAAAATCTTCCTTGGAAGCATGAGGAGTACCCTGGGTCTCTCCATAACCGAGGGAAATCACACCATAAACAGGATGCTCAGGGCTTAATTTAGCAACAGCCTCCTTATTGAAGCTGGCACCTACCCACCAGGTATTTAAGCCTAGAGTCTGGGCATAGAGCATAATGTCTGCACTGGCATAACCAACACGCTCCTCCACGCCTTCCTTTTCATCTCCTGCCAATACGATGTAGTTCTTGGCATTTTTGGTAATTAATTTATCGATTAATTCTGCAAATGCAGCTCCATCCTCAGTTTTTAAGAAAAAATGCAGAGAATACTTCTGATTGCATTCCTGAATCCGCTCCTCTAAAGCCTTCACCACATCCTGAGGAATTACTTCATCCTTGTACTTACGAACCATATGTCGTTTTTCCATTGCTTCTCTAAGGGTCATCATAACCTCCTTTACCATAATCCGAAATTTCTCCTGAAAATAGGAATATCACTCATCTTTAGTATAGCTTTTTTCGCCTTATTGTCCAGTGATTCATCAAGGAATGCTCTTAATAAAAGCTATTCCGGAAAGGCTTTCCCCGGAAGAAGCATATGCATGATTCTTCCATGGCTTGGGTGCCTAATTCCTTATTCATATCTAAGGGCCACAATAGGATCTTCCTTTGCCGCCTTATTGGCCGGATAAATACCGAAAAAGATACCTACAATAGCGGAAAATACCACGGCAATCAGAATAATCCCCGGACGAATCACTACGGATAAGCCGAAGGCGGTAGCTCCCAAGGAAACCAGTCCCATGGCCAGCAAAACCCCAATCAAGCCTCCCAGGGCGGATAACAGAGCGGATTCCGTTAAGAACTGCACCAAAATATCTCCCGTACTGGCTCCCAAAGCCTTTCTGATACCGATCTCTCTGGTTCTCTCCGTAACGGAAACCAGCATGATATTCATAATACCGATACCGCCTACCAAAAGAGAAATGGCGGCAATACCGCCCACAGCTGCGGAAATTCCACCCATTACCCCATCCACCTGTTTCATTTCATCCTGAATGGAGGAAATATACCAATCGGAGGGCTGGCGGTTTTTTGCCTTAGAAAAATATGCTTTCAATTCAGTATTCAGCTGTTTCATCTCCAGGTCGGACATTCCGGTTTTTCCGTAGTATCGAATAACGGAAAAAGTACTGGACTGTGGGGAAAGCAGAGTCCAGGGCACAATTCCTTCTCCGTTCTTATCATCAGAACCCATTAAGAGTTTTTGAATAGGACTGATATCCTTTCTATATACCCCGATAATACTGAATTCCCGATTCTCTCCCAGAAGATCTGAACGAAAGCTTTTTCCGGTGACATTCACAGTACCATAGAGCTTCATGGCTGTACTCTCGGAAATCATAATCACCGCTCTTCTTTCCGCCACATCGCTTTTGGAGATATACCGTCCATTTAAAATCTGCACCGGCTGAAGCTTTTGATAAGCCGTATCCACTCCCTCAACATTGGTTTTTAAACGATTCAATCCATTCTTAATGTCTAAGGATCCGCTGGACATATTATCAATATAATCCAGCCGATCACCAAAAACTTCCTTCACCTTCTCCAAATCATCCATGGTAAAAAAATCACTGTCTCGAATTTCCTCCTGATCCATGTAAGGGTTAATCATAATGGCCGCCTGGGTCACACCTGCATTTTTATAAAGGTCGGAGAACATTTTCCGCATGGTATCTCCGATGGAAACAATGGAGATTACGGAACCGATTCCTATAATAATTCCCAACATGGTAAGGATAGAACGAAGCTTATTGGCTCGGAGAGAGCTTAAGGCCATTTTCATATTTTCAAGAAGCATGGTTCCCTCCTCTGTACATTCCTTCGAAGATTGTCAAATCTCTTACCGGAGTAGGATTCTCATTTTTGATATCGGAAATCAGTTTTCCGTCTGAAAAGCGAAGCATCCTATCCGTATAGGCGGCAATATTCTCCTCATGGGTAACCACCACTACGGTAGCTCCTGCCTTATGAAGAGCAGAGAACATTTCCATAATTTCAATGGAGCTGGCAGTGTCTAAGTTTCCGGTGGGCTCATCCGCCAAGATCAAAGGCGGTTCATTGGCCAGGGCTCTGGCAATCGCCACTCTCTGCCTTTGTCCTCCGGACATTTCATTGGGCTGATGATGGATTCTGCCGGCTAGGCCTACTTTTTCCAAAAGCATGGCCGCTCTTTCCGACCTTTGCTTTTGCGAACGAATATGAGCGTAAATCATGGGGATTTCCACATTTTTCAAAGCGCTCATACGACTAATCAAATTAAAACTCTGGAACACGAAGCCGATTTTTTGATTTCTTACCTTATTCAAAGTATTGGGCTCCATGGCTGCCACATCTTCTCCGTCCAGAAAGTAATTGCCAAGACTTGGTTTATCCAAACAGCCTAAGATATTCATTAGAGTAGATTTTCCGGAGCCGGACTGTCCCATAATGGCTACGAACTCTCCTCTTTTAATTTTTAAATTAATCTGATTTAATCCCAATACCTTCACCGCACCGGTATCATAGATTTTCACCAGATTGCGTAATTCAATTAAAGTATCTTCCATCTTTCTATCCTGTCTGTACTACAACCCCGGCTTCTTCCGGACTAACGGACTCTGAACCTTGGGCTTTGGGATCTACGGTTACCGGACTTCCCTCTGTAAGACTGGCATCAGGAGAAAGAATATAATTGCTTCCCTCTTTAAATGCGGAATCCTCTTTCACAGGTTTTACCTCCATGGAAACATCACTGGTAACTCCGGTAGTTACCGGAACAAAATGCACGGTTCCGTTTACAACAAAGGCCATTTTATTGCTTCCGTCTTCCCCGGTCATCACTGCAGAAATAGGTACCACATAAACATCCTTGGCTTCGGATAAGAGTAAATCCGCCTTAGCGGTAATACCGGAAAGCAATCCCTTTTTATCTCCGGTAATCTGTACCTTAATCGGAATAACTCTTTCGCTGGTGTTGGCATTCTTCTCTTCTCCTGTGGGGGAAATGGAAGAAACCACACCTTCTAAAGATTCTCCGCCTAAAATATCCGCCGTAATGGTGGCTTTTTGACCAAGATGTACCTTTCCGATATTGTATTCGGAAACCGCAATGCTGAGCTCCAGCTGATCCAGATTCTCTACGGTAAAGTCATATTTATTTTCTGTCGGGGTATCTGCAAATTCTCCCACTTTAATATTCACTCTGGTAATGGTTCCGGCTATGGGGGAGATTAAATCCGCATCAGAAACCTTACTTTCCGCCTTCTCCAGCTCCTGTTCCGCCGTTTTGATCTGTAAATCATAGCTGTCCGGAACCTGTACCGCCCCCTTAACCACCTTATAATTTGCCATAGTGGCCTTGGCATCCTTTAAAGCGCTTTCCGCCGCCTCATAGTCACTCTGAGGAATATCTCCGGTAGAGTAGAGACTGGATTTTCTCTGAAAATCCAATTCCGCATTTTTTAAGATTGTTTGATTTTTCTCATATTCCAAACGAAGATTTTTTTCTGCCTCGGTTTTATTGGCCTTTGCCAAATCCAGCTGAGTCTTGGCAGCTTCCAACGCAGTATTCACATCTGTTTTGTCTAAGCGTGCTAAAACCTGCCCCTTCTCAACCTTATCTCCCTCTTTCACCAGGATTTCCGTTACTTTCGCATGTAAGCCGGAAGTGACCTGCTGAGCATCCGTACCGGATACAGGTCCGGAGAGACTGATCTTTTCCTGTACATCTCCCTTCGTTAAAGCCTGTACACTGACCATGGTTCCCATGGGCTTAGCGGGAAAAAGAAGGCTCTTAGCCACAAATAATACGACTAAAACAAGGACTCCGATCAGAATCCATTTCAACTTTCCCTTTTTCTTCTTTTTGGGGCTTGCTTCCAGCAGTTTATTAATTTCCTGAGAAACATCCTGTCCCTGTTGATTCTCTTCCATTTCTTCTCCTTTAAAATGAAATGCGATAGCTCTCTCATAAACCTACTTCGCCTTTTACGATACTTTAGAATTAAACCTCATAAATATGAATGAAATGTGAAAAAGTAGACTGTTTTTTTATTTTTGTTATCCTTTTGTTTTTATTTTTCTTCCCTTGGAGTAAACTAAGTAATAAAAAAATGCTTCATAATTCATAATGAGTGTCCTACGCAAATCGTGGGATATCTCGTTAAACAAGAATACTATGTTTATCGGAGTCTCCCTATGGATATTATTAGAAAAGCACTTCCCTATCCTAAAGATTTCTTTTTCCCCTCTTTTCTTCCTGATAAAGAAGAGATTTTATTTTTTGATATCGAAACCACCGGACTTAGTCCGAAAAGTGCCCAGATTTATAGCATCGGATTGCTCCTTTTTAAAGCTTCGGAAATGGAGATTGTCCAGCTCTTTGCTAACAGTCTTTCAGAAGAAATTGAAGTCTTACAGAAGTTTCAAGAGTATTGCAACGCTAAGACACAGTTTATCAGCTTTAACGGGAAAGCCTTTGATACCCCCTTTTTAGAAAAAAGCTACAGCCAGTACGGCCTAAAAAGTCCTATTACAGGGCTTCCCCAGCTGGACCTTTTTAAAATGATTCAAAGCAGGAGAAAATTCTATCAGCTCCCCTCCTATAAGCTCAAAGAATGTGAACGCTTTTTGGGGATTCAAAGAGAGGATATCTATACCGGTGGTGAACTGATCTATGTCTATTTAGAATATCTGGAGCATCCTACAGAGGAGGCAAAAGCTCTTCTATTGCAACATAACTTTGAAGATTTGCTTTATCTCCCTTCCCTTTTTTCCTTTTTTGCCTACGAAGAGCTGTTCCAAGGAAAGGGAAGCTATTGCCGTGAAAAGTCAGAACTGCTATCGAAGGAAAATAAACTAAGGCTCTGTTTTCGTTTTGCTAAGTCGACCTTCCCTTCCGAAACGGAAGAAAATACTTTTAGGGATGAAGCACAAGAATATTCTCACAAGTCGACAGCAGAGAAAAACACATTCTTTTCCAAAGCAATTTCCCATCACTTTGAGGGCTTTCAGCTGGAAGTCTCCGGCCGGGAGGCTGTTTTGGAAATCCCCTTATTTTCCGGGGAAGCAAAGTATTTTTTCAAAAACTTTAAAGACTATGACTATATTCCCGCCAAAGACATGGCACTGCACAGAAGCCTTTCTGAGCTTTATCCTAAAGAAGAAAAGCAAAGAGCAAAGGCTGCTACCGCCTATCAAAAAAAGACAGGGCTCTTTCTCCCTGTCTTCTCCGATAGCTTTCCCAATCTTTTCCAAAAGGAATATAAGGAAAAGCAAAACTATATTCCCTTCACTCCGGAGCTTTTAATGAACAACTCCTTAATGGAGGAATATTTCTTAAGCTTTTTGCTGCATTTTTTCTAGCTTCTCATTAACAGAGGCAATCAAGCCCCCCTTATCAATCATTTCCTGCAAGAAGGGAGGGAATACCGCCATGGTATAGGATTTTCCGCTGCTTAGGTTATGAATCTTTCCTTCGGTAAAATCCACCTCCAGCTCCTCTCCTTCCTGAATCTCCTTCGCCGCTTCCGGAGCCTCCACGATAGCCAAGCCGATATTCAAGGCATTTCTAAAGAAGATTCTGGCAAAGCTTTCCGCAATGACACAGGAGATACCGGAATCCTTCAAGACCTGAGGAGCATGCTCTCTGGAGGATCCACAGCCAAAGTTCTTTCCCGCAATCAAAAGGTCTCCCTTTTTAATTTTCTCATGAAAATGCCGGTCTATATCCTCCATGGCATGGGTAGCCAGCTCCGCCTTATCCTGAATGGCCAGATATCTTGCCGGGATAATCACGTCCGTATCCACATTATCCCCATATTTCACACAATGACCTTTAGCTTTTTCCATAACAGCCTCCTATAGTCCTAAATCCGATGGGGATGCAATATATCCCAAAACCGCCGATGCCATAGCCACCTCTGGAGAAGCAAGGTAGATCTCCGAGCTGGCATCTCCCATTCTTCCCACAAAATTTCTGTTGGTGGTGGAAATACAACGCTCATTGGGCGCCAAGATTCCCATATAGCCTCCCAGGCAGGGACCGCAGGTCGGAGTGCTTACCACAGCTCCCGCCTCAATCAAGTCCTTAATATAGCCCTTCTCCATAGCCTCCAGATAAATCTTCTGGGTGGCAGGAATCACGATGCAACGAACATTTTCCGCAATCTTTCTTCCTCTGGCAATCTCAGCCGCCACCTTGATATCGGAAAGTCTGCCGTTGGTACAGGAACCGATAACCGCTTGATCAATGCTGATTTTCTCAAAGCTGCCGATTTCATGGGTATTTTCCGGTAAATGGGGAAAGGCCACCGTGGACTTAAGGGTAGAAAGGTCAATCTCAATGACTCTGTCATACTCCGCATCCTCATCTGCCTCATAGATATGATATTCCTTATTGGAATGAGCCTTTATATATTCCAGAGTCTTCTCATCCACAGGGAAAATGCCGTTCTTTCCACCGGCTTCGATGGCCATATTACAGATGGCAAAGCGATCGTCCATAGAAAGAGAAGCCACACCCTCTCCGGTAAACTCAATGGACTCATAGAGAGCTCCATCCACACCAATCATACCGATCAAATGCAGAATCAAGTCCTTTCCACTAACATGCTTTTGCAATTTGCCCTTTAATACCACCTTAATAGCGGTGGGCACCTTGAACCAAAGCTCTCCTGTAGCCATAGCCGCCGCCATATCCGTAGAACCCACGCCGGTGGAAAAAGCGCCCAATGCACCATAGGTACAGGTATGGGAGTCCGCACCGATGGACAGCTCCCCCGCTGTAATCAGGCCCTGCTCCGGAATCAAGGCATGCTCAATCCCCATGTTTCCTACATCATAGTAGTGCTTCAGTCCATGCTCCTTAGCAAAGTTTCTGCAAATCTGTGTACATTTGGCAGAGGTAATATCCTTATTAGGCACAAAGTGATCCATAACAAAGACTACCTTCTCCTTGTCAAATACTCCCTCTCCGTGAATCTTATCCAGCTCACGAATTGCCACCGGAGTGGTGATATCATTTCCGTGTACCAAATCCACCTTGGCTAAAATTAATTGTCCTGCCTGTACTTCCTCTAAGCCTGCATGCTTGGCCAAAATCTTCTGACTCATCGTCATTCCCATGGAAATCTCCTTACTTCCTAGCTAAACCGCCTGCTCCTATGTATTTTATAAAAGCAGAATTGCATTCTTCTTTACAGTGTAACAAAGCTACTGCTATAATTAAAATACATTTTTTAGATACTTATTATTCCCTTAAGTTATCTCAAAAAAGAAAGGATAAACATGGAACAGAACCTATCCACCTATCGGATATTTTATGAAGTGGCCAAAAGCGGAAACATTTCCAAGGCCGCAGAACAGCTCTATATTTCCCAGCCGGCGATTTCCAAAACTATCGTTCGCTTAGAGGATAGTTTAGAAATCAAGCTATTTAAAAGAAATTCCCGGGGCGTCAGCTTAACCGATGAGGGAAAGGTTTTATTTCAGTATATTAAGGATGCCTTTGCTCATATTCAAGAGGCGGAAGAAACCCTTCAGAAAATGAAGGACTTTCATATCGGTCATCTGGATATCGGTGCCAGCAGCACCCTTTGCCGTTTTATTCTTCTTCCCTATCTGAAGGCTTTTATGAAGGAGTACCCCAATATTCGTATCAGCTTGAAGAATCAGGATAGCGGAAAAACCCTCCATCTTTTAGAAGATCATCAGATTGATCTGGCTTTAGCCGCTCTTCCGAAAAAGCTTGGTATCAATCAGGAAATTCTGATGGAGCGGGAAGTGGAGGATATTCTGGTGGCAGCTCCTCAATATTTGCGTAATCTGAAAAACATTCGGGGAGAAGCCTTTTCCTTATTTCAGGATGCCAATGTTATGCTTTTGGAGGAGCAAAATCTCTCCCGGCATCATATTGAGAATTATCTGAAGGAGAATCAAATCTACTGCCCCCAGATTATGGAATTAAACACCATGGATCTTCTGATTGACTCAGCCAAAATCGGCATCGGTATTGCCTGGGTAATTCGAGATTTTGTGGAGGAGGATCTAAAAAATGGACAGTTGGTGGAAATAAAACTTCCCCAGCCTATAGAAAAGCGAAGAATTGCTTTTCTGTATAACAGCAAGAACAACTCTCCTTCCTTAGAGAGCTTTGTGGCTTTCCTGAAGAAGGAAAAGGTATAGAGAAAGGAAATATTATGGCAGAACAAAATCCATCTTCCTGCAACTCCAACTGTAGCAGCTGCTCATCCGGCTGCCCAAGTAAAAGTGCGGGAATTCAGAAGTTACCCTTAGCCCCCGGTTCCTCCGTAAAGAAGGTAATCGGCATCGTATCCGGAAAGGGCGGTGTGGGAAAATCCACCGTTTGCTCCTTACTTGCTTCCGCAATGAATAAGGCAGGCTACCATGTAGGAATTTTAGATGCGGATATTACCGGGCCTTCCATTCCTAAGGCTTTCGGACTGGCTCACGACGGCGTAGCGTTAAGCAGCGACGGAAAGTCCATGGTGCCGGAGAAAAGTGCAGGAGGCGTGGAAATCATTTCCACCAATCTGCTTTTGGAAAATGAAACCGATCCCGTAATCTGGAGAGGCTCCATGATTGCCAATGCGGTAAAGCAGTTCTGGCAGGAGGTAGAATGGAAGGATATTGATTATCTCTTCGTAGATATGCCCCCCGGAACCGGAGACGTCCCCTTAACCGTATTTCAATCCATGCCGGTGGCGGGAATCGTGATTGTCACCTCCCCCCAGGACTTGGTTTCCATGATTGTGCAGAAGGCAGTCCGGATGGCGGAAAAGATGAATATTCCTATCCTGGGAATCATTGAAAATATGTCCTACCTCCAGTGTCCCCACTGCGAGGAGAAAATCTCCGTCTTTGGAGAAAGCCATATTGAAGAGCTGGCTGAAAAAGAAGGACTGGAGCTTCTGGCAAAGCTTCCCATTGAACCGGGCAATGCCGCCTATATGGACGCCGGTGCCGTGGAAGCCATTGATACCAGTAAGACACTGGCTCATGCAGTAGAGGTGTTGAAGGAGATTTTGGAGTGATAAGCTTCAATATTGCTATTCTTTCGCTCCTATACCCTTTGAAACAGGGGCACGCTCTCGCTAACCTCGCCTTGACTGAGCAGTAGATTTGATATCTACTGCTCACTTTGCTTCGCAAAGCAAATTCCTTCGGAAGTTGGTCTTGTACAGGCCGACTTTTCTAATGAAAAGTCCGGCCTTGTAGCAGTTCTAAGCTTTTAAAAAACAAAAGCTAAGAACTGACGGGCTCAGATTGCCCCTTATTTCAAAGGGTATAGAGCGAAACATTCCTCATTGAAGCAAAAAAGGGAAAGCAAAAAATCAAGATAATAAAGAAATTTTCGGCAATATAGGTCTGAAAATCAGGGTAGTCTGCACCTATACTTGCAGGAATCCGACGAAGTGAAGAACA
>NZ_CAUTEG010000015.1:0-33932 GCF_963537195.1 Oribacterium sinus
AAGGTTTTCTGATATAGTCATAAGCGCCCAAATCAAAGCCCTTAATCTCCGCTCCGGAATCCTCGTCAGAGGTCATAATCACCACCGGAATATTAGCCAAATCATGGCGTTCCAAACGGCGAATCTCCTTCAAGAAAGCATAGCCGTCCATCTCCGGCATGTGCAAGTCCACCAGCAAAATATCCGGTTTGGAATTCGGCAAATCCTCCAATGCGGTTTTGGCATTGTTATAAGTAGCTACCTGATAATGATCCTTCAATGCCTTTTCTGCAATTTTTCTGGGAATCAACTCGTCATCCACGATGACCACTCTCTGGCTCATTTTACTCCTTTTCCACCATCCCTGGAAACATCTTACAAAAATCTTACATCCTGCTTTTATCATACGAAAAACGATAAAGACACGTCAAGCTCTATTTAAGTTTTTTATTCTTAATTCTCTTTAAAAAAATTCACAAAATAATTTTTAATTCATCTATTAAAATTACTTTATTGAAAATCCTTTAGTAACACACAAAGAGGCCATGTCTAGCTTCTTAGACGCTGGCCATCTTCTTAGTATGCAAATATTCCGTATGTCCCTTCCGGGCTGTAGCTAAATACTTCTCACTGATGGATAATTCCGTTCCATCCTGCAAGATTAAACTTCGCCCGGTAATCCTTTGAATGCAATCCTTGGATACCGCAATATAGCGGGATATCTGTAAAAAATCATCCTTCCCGTGTTGATCCATAAAGGCTTTCATGGACATATAGGTTTCCATATCATCTTCATGCAGGTGAATGAGAAGCCTTCTTCCCATGGTTTCTACGTATTCCACGTCTTCCAGATAAATCCGTTCCGGCTCCCGGTCCACCATGACTTCCATATACTTTACCTTTTCCACGGTTTCCAAGGCGTGGGAAAGCACTTTAGAAAATTTCTCATATTCCACAGGCTTTTGAATGTAGGAAAATGCCTTTAATTCAAAAGCCTCCGTCACATAGTCATTTCCCCCTGTGATAAAAATGATTTTCCCCGGAGCATTTCGTTCTTTAATCTCCCTTGCCAATTCAATTCCATTTAAATTCGGCATAAAAATGTCTAATAAAAACAAGTCTGTAAGATTAAGATCCTGCTCTTTATTTTCCAGAAATTCCTCTCCGGAGCCATAGTAAGAAATCTCTACCGGAATCTTCCGTTCTTTAAAAAATCGTTCCAATAGGACCCCTAAAAATTTCCGTTGTACCAGCTCATCATCACATACCACAAGCTTAATTTTCTTCATGGGTAAACTCCCGGACTACTGTAAGTATTCTCTAGCTTCTTGAATTGTCTTCCTGTAGAGAGCCATGAAAGCCTCATGATTATAGGCAATATAATGCTCGGCTTCCTCTTTCTCTACGTTGTCTACTACTCTTTTTGCTGCATGTTCCAGTTTTTTTGCATTTTCGGATAGCTTTACGGCGCCAACTGTTAAGGAGGTTGTCTTTAATCCGTGGGCATAAAGACGATATTTACTGTAGTCCTTCTCTGCAAATGCCTTCTCCAGCTCTTGCATCTTTTCGTCACTACTGTCTCTGAAAAGCCCCAGAATTTCTCGATATACTTCCTCATCCTGCATGCAATACTGCAAACCTGTACTTCGATCCAGCGTTTTCTCTTCTTCTTCCTTCTCTACTATAGCATGTTTCTTTAATTCTGTCTGAAAATATTCTTCATTTGTTCTCTTCCGAATTAAATTCTCCGGTAGGAAGGTATACAAGGTTTTCTCCAGCTCATTTCCATCCACAGGCTTCGTCAGATAAGCGTCAAAGCTTGTGTTTACGTACTTCTGACGAATACCGGGGAGCATATTGGAGGAAAAGGCAATGACGGGAACCGGCTTTCCATAACGGTTTTCAAAGGCATTTTCCCGAATCTTCTTCAGAGTTTCTTCTCCATCCATTCCCGGCATCATGTGGTCAAGGAATATAATATCGAAGTTCTCTTCTCTTAACTTCTCAATACACTCTTCTCCGGAAAAGGCACAGGTAATCTGCACTTCCGTCCTCTTCAAAAGATTCTGTACCAAACGAAGATTTAATTCATTGTCATCCACCACTAAAATTCTGGCGTCCTTGGCAATGAAACCCTTATTAAAGTCCTTCTTCTCTCCTCTTTGCTTCTGATACCGTTCTTCATAATTTCCGATACGATCTTCGTTTAACTGCCACTGGGGAATATAGGCGGTAAAGCAGGAGCCCTCTCCAAATACACTATCCAACTGAATGTGTCCGTTCATGATTTCCACAAAATAGTTGGTAATGGGCAGTCCCAGACCTGTTCCCTGAATGTTTTGGCTCCAACCGGACTGTACTCTTTGGAACTTCTGGAAAATCAGCTTCTGATCACTTTCCTTCACACCTACACCGGTATCCTTTACGGCAATCTGCAGCTCTATGGCTTTTGCCGTACTGAGTCCGGTTTCTTCCTTGGACTGCACAGGAGAATTTCCCTCTTCATCCAAAGACCTCGCTGTTACACTCAAAGTGATTTTTCCCTTTTCCGTGTACTTAATCGCATTATCTATCAGGTTTAGGATAACCTCTCGCACCCGGAAAGCATCTCCGTAAAGTACCGCCGGAGTATCTCCATCAACAATGATTTCAAATTGCAGTCCCTTCCACTCTGCACGGAAGCGAACCATACTGTTGATTTCGTGAATCACGGTAGCCAATTCATAGGGCTTGGGCACCAGCTTGATTCCTCCGGATTCGATTCTGGAAAAATCCAAAATATCATTTACCAAGGACAACAAGGTCTGTCCGGAAGCCTGAATATCCTGCGCATAGCTTAATACCGCATCATCACGGCTCTCCCGAAGAATCATCTCATTCATACCGATAACGGTATTAATGGGAGTTCTAATCTCATGGGACATATTGGCCAAAAATTCCGCCTGTACCTTATCGGAAATTTCCAGCTTGCTCTTTTCATTTTGTACCTTATCATACTCAATGCCCTGGGCATGCATAATCTGGAAGGCAAAGATAATGGTTCCGATAGAAAGGAATTTTCCCTGATTTGCGTATCCGCTAATCATATAGGAAAGCAGCTCAATAATACAGAAACCGATTAGGGTACAATAGGCTCCCATCATCCAGGTCAACTCCCTAAAGAGGTGCTTATCCTTCTTCCAAACCATGTAAAAGCTGCGCAATACCTCGATTGCGGTAATCAGTCCCAAAAGGTCAATGGGAAGATTTAATTCCGCGAAGGAAAAGATTCCTACACCCGCAGAAAAAATTATCAAGGTATCACAGATAAAGATGAGGAAGGACAATAGGAAAAGCTCTCTTTGGCATAAACCCTTTTCCACCTTGTTAATAAACAGAAGTGCCGGTATCGGAATCATAATAAGAGACAGGTACTCCAGATTCCACAGCAATAAAATATTATTAAAAATCAGCTGTCTGGCATCAATCTGGCAACCAAGCCATAGTCCCATAAAGAACAGGCTGACACCTGTATAATATGCCCCTCTTTCGTCTCCCTTCTTTTTATCCACCAGGATATATTCCACCCACATTCCGATTCCCAGAAACATGAGACAAAAAGCTGCCAGTATCTGCAAAGCATTCTTCCAAAGGATAGCACAGATAATGGAAACGTCTTCTCCGAAATAAATACCACCAAGGGTATTCTCCGCCGTTCTGCCTCTTCCGGTCAGCTCAATACGAATCATCTTCCCAAGCTGATCCTTCTGTACCGGGATACGAACCCAGGAAATAGGCGGAATCTTACTATTAAATGGCGGGATATCCGCATATTTAAATTCATATACCACTCTACCGTCTATCCACACTGTAATATCCTGATGCACTGTTCGAATGAACAAGCTGGTTAACGCATACGGAACATCCTGGGGCAGCTGTCGTTCAATTAAGAGCTCCTTCTCAGGAACAGACTCTCCGGTAGAAAATAAACGTTTTTTTGAGCCGTCCGGCAAAACTCTTTGCCAGCCGGATTGTAATACTTCAAATTTTTCCTCATAAAATCCAAGCTTATCATAGTAGCGCATGGAACTGGCTACTACAAAGATAAGCACAAAAATCAAAAACAATAGGTAGATAAAACGTATCTTAACTTCTGTTATTCTATTCATACTATTTCTCCGAACTCCTTTTCCGAGAAAACTCTTTATTCAATTCCCTCTATAGATTAGTGCATTTATTTTAACATATTTCTTAAGCTTGTTCTACTCTCAGGCATCCATAATTCCCTGATTCATTGTAGAAAAAAAAGGAAATTGCTCTTTACCATCTTTACATTTCGACCAAAGAAGGAAAATTTATAAATAAAACTTGTTGAATACAAAAAAGCCACTAAGGATTAATCTCCTTAGTGGCCTCAGGTTTGTGAGATTTTACTTCGTCGCGAAATCAAAATCCTTCGCCTTCTTCCTCTGCATCCTCCTGGTATTTTTCCAGAATGGTCTGCTGAAGTAACTCTCTCGTGGTGGAGCGGATAGGGTGAGCAATGTCTCTATACTCACCGTCCGTAGTTTTTCTGGAAGGCATAGCAATGAATAAGCCCTTTTCTCCCTCAATGACCTTAATGTCGTGAATCACAAATTCTTCATCAAATGTGATAGAAACAATGGCCTTCATCTTACCTTCTTTGTCAACCTTACGAACCCGTACATCTGTAACCTCCATGATACTCCTTCCTTTTTACATGGTATACCTTTCATTTTTCTCGATGACGATTCTGATATTCTCCGGTGTTCCAATGTAGGTTGTATTGGCGCGAATGGTGTCCCGGCTCTCCACGATGCAATGTTCAATGACGCTGTTATCTCCGATATACACATCATTCAGGATAATCGAATTGCGAATAATGCAGTTATTTCCAACATAGACCTTACGACACAAAACAGAGTTTTCCACTGTTCCGTTGATGATACATCCGCTGGCCACTATGGAGTTATGCACATTGCAATCCGGATTGTACTTCGCAGGCGGGTTGTCGGCCAATTTTGTGTATACACCAGGGGCCTGCTTAAAGAAGTAATCCCGAATATTTCTCTTTAGGAAGTCCATATTTGTCTGATAAAAGGACTCCACTGAAGCGATATTGCTCCAATAAGTATTCAGTCTATAACCGTAGATTCGCTTGATGTTCTTGTAGCGAATCAGAATATCCTTTACGAAATCATAACGATCCTCATCATGGGCTTTTTCCAAAAGCTCAATCAACTGTCTTCTGCGGATAATATAAACTCCGCAGGAAATACAACTGGCATCAGTTGATACAGGCTTTTCTTCAAAATCCACGATTCTGCTGTCCTCATTCATCTTAAGACAGCCAAAGCGGGATATATCATCCCCTGCATCCATGTTCTTGCATACAACGGTGATGTCCGCTTTCTTTTCGATATGATATTCCAGTACCTTGTTATAGTCAAGCTTATATACCCCATCTCCTGCGGCAATGATGACATAAGGCTCATGAGATGACTGTAAAAAAACAAGGTTTTGATAGAGTGCATCTGCCGTACCCCTAAACCAATCTCCATGCTCCGCAGTAATAGTCGGGGTAAAAACATATAATCCGCCTTGTTTTCTTCCGAAGTCCCACCACTTGGAAGAGGACAGATGCTGGTTCAACGACCTGGAGTTATACTGGGTCAACACAGCTACTTTCTGAATATGAGAATTGGACATATTCGAAAGTGCAAAGTCGATAGAACGGAAGGTTCCTGCAACCGGCATTGCGGAGATGGCTCTCTTGTTGGAAAGCTCTCTCATTCTTTTGTTATTACCGCCTGCTAAAATAATTCCTATTGCTCTCATAGTCTTTCATCCTCCCTTATAATCGCTCCTCCGCTTTGAAGGAATCCATCCGGGTAGTCCGAAAGTTCCGTCTTCCCATAAATCGCCGTGTTTCTTCCAATGGAAACTCCATCGGGTATAAGGGAATTCTCCCCTATCGTAGCAAGGTCTGAACAATACACCCTGCTGTCATAAACAGAATCCTGGTATTCTCCGGTACCAATCACACAATCTTTACCAATCTCTACATTTTCAGCAACCACAGCCTGGTCGATATGTGTGTTCTCTCCCACTACCGTGTTTGCCATAATAATACTATTTGAAATGACGGCCCCATGTTCCACTGTTACACCGGCACCGATAATAGAATTGTAAATCTCCCCATGAATCTCACAACCTTCAGAAATAACGGATCGTTCTACGTGGGAATGGGTTGAGATAAATTGTGGAGCGGGATTATCGGTCTGGGTGTAAATCTTCCAATATTCCTCGTACAAGTTAAATTCGGGAATCAATGCAATCAGTTCCATATTGGACTGCCAGTAGGAATACAAGGTTCCCACATCCTTCCAATATCCGTTGAACTCATAGGCAAAAACATTCCCTATGTTCTGGAAAATATAAGGAATAACATGCTTTCCAAAATCCAAATCCGGCACATCCCGGGTTCGTAGCAAAGCATCCTTTAGCACTTTCCAGTTAAAGATATAAATTCCCATAGAAGCCAAATTACTCTTGGGTTCCTTCGGTTTCTCCTGGAAATCTATAATCCTGCCGGTTTCGTCGGTGACGGTAATTCCAAAACGGCTTGCCTCCTCCATGGGTACCGGCATGGCGGCAATGGTTAAGTCGGCCTTCATCGCCTTGTGATACTCCAGCATAACCTCATAATCCATCTTGTAAATGTGATCCCCGGAAAGAATCAACACATACTCAGGATCATAATTCTCGATGTAAGCGATATTTTGGTAAATGGCATTGGCCGTTCCCGAATAAAAACCGGTATCTTCCTGAGATTCATAGGGCTGCAATACTGTAACGCCTCCCCTATTACGGTCCAAATCCCAAGGAATACCGATGCCGATATGTGCATTCAGGCGTAAGGGTTGATACTGAGTAAGTACTCCCACTGTGTCTATACCGGAATTAATACAGTTACTTAAGGGGAAATCAATAATGGAATATTTTCCGCCAAAAGAAACCGCCGGCTTGGCAACATTCTTTGTAAGAACCCCAAGGCGTGAGCCTTGGCCGCCAGCTAAAAGCATGGCGATCATCTCTTTCTTAATCACGTCATCACCTCTCTGCATCTAAAACATATGGCACTGGCAACCACAAAGAGCTTTCTCTCTATTCAAATACTTCTATTCAAATATTAAGAGAATTCTTAATCTTCTTCTCCTTCTGGTATTTGTATTATAGCACTAACCCCAAGGCTTGAAAACCGAATTTTACGAAATATTTACTATAAAAGCTTCAAGCCTATTCTATTTTTTGTATAAAAGTTATTTATTCTTTGGAAAAAGGCTTTTATGAATCTACCCATTCTATCAAAGAACGTTATAAAAAAACTTTTTAGCAATATAGGTCTGAAGCTAGCGAGAGCGTGCCCCAATTTCAGACCTATATTGCTTAAAAACAATTTTGATTCTCCCCCCCAATTTAATGGGGAGTTTCCGTCGTATTTCCTTGAAAATTTTTTCTACCTCCTATATACTGAAAAATATTGTTTACATAAAGGGGGAAGTATGGAAATTACAGGATTAAGAGACATTTTCCTATCACAGGAAGAATATTTGGATACAGAGGTTATGGTGAGCGGTTGGGTACGAAGCAACAGAGACTCCAAGAATTTCGGATTCTTGGTGATTTCCGACGGTACCTTTTTTACCCCGCTGCAAGTTGTTTACCATGACAGCTTAGAGAACTTTGCACAGGTAGCCAAGCTGGGCGTAGGTGCTGCGGTAATTGTGGAAGGAAAGCTGGTAGCTACACCGGAGGCGAAGCAGCCCTTTGAGTTGCAGGCCAGCTCCATTACGGTAGAAGGAGATACGGAAGCCAGTTATCCCTTGCAGAAGAAGAGACATACCTTAGAGTATCTTCGTACCATTCCGCATCTTCGTCCCAGAACCAATACCTTCCAGGCGGTATTCCGTATTCGTTCTCAGGTGGCTTATGCACTTCACTCCTTCTTCCAGGAGCGAGGCTTCGTCTATGTGCATACCCCCATTATCACAGCTTCCGATACGGAGGGTGCAGGAGAAATGTTCCAAGTCACCACTCTTCCTTTGGAATCCGTTCCTATGGAAAAGGGTGAGGTACAGTACGGAGAGGATTTCTTCGGTAAGAAGACCAGCCTTACGGTTTCCGGACAGTTAAACGGAGAAACCTTTGCCCAGGCTTTCCGAGACATCTATACCTTTGGACCTACCTTCAGAGCGGAGAAGTCCAACACCCAAAGACATGCTGCAGAATTCTGGATGATTGAGCCGGAGATGGCCTTCGCGGATCTGGACGATGTTATGTTTATTGCGGAGGATATGCTGAAATATGTGATTCAGTATGTTTTAGTCAATGCTCCGGAGGAATTGGAATTCTTAAATCAATTCGTGGATAAGGGGCTTTTGGAGAGATTAAATCATATCGTTGAATCCGAATTCGCCAGAGTAACGTATACGGAAGCGGTAGAAATTTTACAAAAACAAAACGACCGTTTTGAATACAAGGTGGAGTGGGGTTGCGACCTGCAAACCGAGCATGAGCGCTACCTCACCGAAGAAGTTTACAAGCGTCCTGTCTTTGTAACCGATTATCCGAAGGATATTAAGGCCTTCTACATGAAGCTGAATGAGGACGGTAAAACCGTTGCGGCAGTGGATTGTCTGGTTCCCGGCATCGGAGAAATCATCGGCGGTTCTCAAAGAGAAGATGATTACGAGAAATTGAAGAAGCGTATGGAGGAGCTCAATATGAATCTGGAAGAATATGAGTTCTATCTGGATTTAAGACGTTACGGCTCCACAAGACACGGCGGTTTCGGTCTGGGCTTCGAGCGAGCTGTGATGTATATCACCGGTATGAGCAATATTCGTGATGTACTCCCCTTCCCAAGAACCGTTGGAAACTGTGAATTATAAAATTTTTGCCTCTCGGGTATCCGGGAGGCTAAAATTAGCTTAGAAAGGATTCCTTATGCGTTTTATCCATGCCGCGGATTTACATTTAGGAATGATTCCGGATGCTCAGCATCCCTGGGGAAGAGAACGAGCCAACGCCCTTCTCCATTCCGCAGAAAAAATCGTAGATTTGGTTTTACAGGAAAATGTAGATGCCTTATTTCTGATGGGACAGATTTTCCATCTCCCTCCTTTACAGAAGGACTTGGAGACTCTACACAAACTGTTTCAAAAAATCCCCTTCTGCCATGTTTTTTTGTTTTGTAAAAATGCAGAGGAAAATTACTTTCTCCGTAACTTCTCCTTCCCTGAAAATGTTCACATTTTCACGGAAGAAAGCAGCAGGCTTTATATCCCTGAACCGGAAATGGAGATTTTAGCTGTTCAGGAGAAGGATTATTCTCTATCTAAGGCCATGTCCTTCGCTTTAGAGCATGAGGATGCCATTCCTCTTTTGTTATGGAATGGGGGTAAGATGGAAAGCCCGGAAGACGCCTCTTTTCATGCGGGAGCTCTGCCCTTTTCCTATGTTGCATTGGGAGGAGGAAAAGAACGTGCCGTGTTCTTAGAAGGAAAAGCTGTTTTCCCCGGATCCCCGGAGCCTTTAGGACCGGAAAGCACAGGGAAGCACGGGGTATACCTTGGAAATATCCATCCAATTACGAAAAAAATGGATAGCCTATCCTTTCACACAATCTCTTCTGTGCAATACATTCCTCTTCATTTTCGTCTGGATCCTTCTGTGGGACAGGAAACTCTTCGGCAACGTCTTTCAAAGGAAATCGAGAAAAGAGGATTACAAAATATCTATAGAATTCGTTTTAGCGGAAACAGAGATCCCGAAACAAAGATTATTCCCGATCTTCTATCAAAGGAAATTCGTCTGGTGGAGTGGATTGACGATACCATCCCTCAATATGATTTTTATGCGCTTTACAGAGAACACCAGCAAGACCTTCTGGGCTTTTTCATCCGTTCCTATTTAAGAAAAGATTTGGAGGATTTGAATCCTTCGGAAAAACAAAGTCTCTTTTACGGCGTTTCTGCCCTCTTAGAAGGAGGAAAGTCATGATACTGGAAAAATTACATATCGCCGGCTTTGGAAAATTTTCGGATTATTCTCTGGACTTCTCTCCCTCCCTGCAGATTCTCTATGGAGAAAATGAGGCAGGAAAGAGTACAATACACGCATTCATTCAAGCCATGCTTTACGGGATTCCCAAGGGAGCCAGTAAACGGGAGGCTTTCTTCCAATATCGCCCCTTTTCCGGAGCAACGGCTTTCGGAGGAACGCTGGAATTTTCCTACCGGGGAAAGTCCTACCGCATCCAAAGGGATTTTCTCCTAGGGGGAGAGGCCGAAGTCACCCCATTGGCATCCGGACAGCTCATCCCTGATGGGGAAAGTTTTTTACAGAGCGTTCTTGCGCCATTTTCTTTGGACAGCTTTAAAAATACCGTGTCTATCCGGCAGTTAAAATCCTCTACAGAAAGAGAGATGGTTTTTGAGCTCCAAAAAATGCTGAGTAATTTTCAGCAAAGCGGAAATGTGGAACTCAGTCCCGATGCGGCACTCCGTTATTTGGACAAGGAAGAAGCCGCACTGCTGGAGAAAATGGTTCCCGAGGCCACAAAGCGCTATTCCTCACTTTTGGGAGAAGTAAAGAATACCCAAAAGGCACTTTCTCAAATCAATGCAGAAGAGATTTTAGACTCTGATGCTATACCGGGAAATGAAGCCTTGTCCGATGCTTCTGTCGAGGAGATTCCCCTATCCAAGGAATCTCCCTCGCTGGAAAAGCAAAAGGAAAGAATTCAAGAAATCAAGAATGATTTAGAGGCTCTTTCCACTCTTTTGGAGAAGGAAGAAGTCCGGGATAAGGAAGCGCTTTTAGAAGAACAAGATCGGATGCTGCTGTATCTGAACCATGCTCAGGAGGAAAAGGAGCTTGGCAAAGGCAGCCTGATTCTATATCCTATCTTCTGCCTTTTTGCCCTTTGTTTTGCCATATTAACGGTAATGAGCTTTCTTTATGCCTATACCATGATTAGTTTGCCGCCTTTTCCTTTCTTTTCCATGGGCTTTTCCGCATACCTGTATCCTTTCTTTTGTGCCTTTTTGCTTTTTCTGCTTTTGGCTCTTTCTCAAAAAAGAGTCTTTAAGCAACATCAAAACTGGATAAAGAAAGAAAAACAGGAATTTGAAGAGCTTTTGAGAAAACGTCAGATTTCCGCCTTTCTACAGTTCCAAAACAGCAGTAAGGAAGAGCTTTCCGAAAAGGGTGCAAGCCAAGGCTACTCTCAAGCAAAGATTATGCAATACTACAGCACCATTTTAGAAAAGTGGACGGAAAGGGAAGAAAAAGTAAAGCTTTTACAGACTTTAGAGGAAAACTATGAAAAAGAACAGGCTCTCTGGAAGGAAAGCAGCCTTGCGGAAAGCCAAAGAGAACAAAGAGAAGAGCTTCTGCGTCAGTACGGAATATTACAAAATAAGGCAGACTTGCTTCGCCCTTCTCTGGAAGAAAACGAAAAGCTTCAGGAAAAGCTGGAGTCTATTCGGGAAGCAAAAGAACGAATTCAGCAGATTGCTACGGAGATTCGTAAAAGCTTTGCCTTCCACCTAAATGATAATTGTGGTCACGCCCTAGCTGAAATCACCAATGGTCGATATGATTCCTTATGGATCGATGAAAATCTACAGCTTTATGTTAATGCAAAGGAGGGATTCTTTCCCCTGGAACAGGCTTCTACAGGCACGATTGATCAGCTCTATCTGGCACTAAGACTTTCCATAGCACTTCTGCTGCAGAAAGAGAATCAGGAATACCTTCCTCTGCTCTTTGACGACAGCTTTGCTATGTATGATGAACGAAGACTTTCCGCCAGTCTTAGCTACTTAAAAAAGGCTTATCCGGCGCAGATTCTTCTTTTCACCTGTCACCATAGAGAAGCCAAAATTTTACAGGAGCTGGGAATTCCCTTTGAACAAACGGAATTAAAATAATAAACGAGATACCGCCGGCACCGGGAGCGATACTCGTTAAGAATAAAAATATTTTTCTATCAATATAGGTCTGAGATTGGGGAACGCCTAGTCGGCTTCGCCACAGTCTCAGACCTATATTGCTAAACATCTTTTTGTTATTTTGATCTTTACAGCCCCTTTGTGTCGTTTAACCTGCAGAATCTGCCGGAGGATTCGCCACGGATTCTACTTCCGGCTCTTCCAGCTTTAAAACCGCTTCTGTAAGACTCTTACACTGTCCGTTTTGTAGGAATTGAATCATTCTCAGGATATCCTCTTCATTCAAATGCTTCTTCCCGATAAACTGTTCGAATTTATGGGTTAAGGCAATCTGCATTTCCTGCGCTTGCCCTTCTAATCTGTTCCTCTCTTGAGAAGCTTGCTGCCATTGCTCTTTTAAAGTAGCCAGTCGCTCCTTCTCCGTATTCTCGATCTCATCTCGTATAATATTTTGGTTTACCGTTTCAAAGCTGTGGAGAGCATTTTGTTTTTGTGCAATAATTTCATTTCTCTCCTGATTCAGTCTGCTCAGTTCATCATCGAACTCTTCCAAATGATAGGGCGCATCATCGGAATCCTTATGAATCTCATTCTTTAAACGCTTCATCTGCTTCTTATTGCGAAGAATTTTCTTTCGAATCTCCGCCCCCTGCTTTACCACCTCTCTATATTTGCCCACGGTTCTATTACCGATAAAGACATAGAGGCCACCGAAAATCAGGATGTCCAGGAGATAGATTCCTACCAAAAACAGAGCTCTGTGGGGAACCAGAAAATAGTAAATAGAAATAGGAACGGCTCCAAAAAAGAGTAAGAAGAAGAAAATCATCCCCAACACTTCGGAGAAAGACACCGGCTTAAATAGGATGCCGAAGAGCTTCGTTGTGCAGAATAAAGGCGCTCCCTCTCTGGTGCAAATACCGTGATACTGCCGTTTCAGCTCCACATTTTCCTGCTTCAAGGGGCCGGATTCTTCTGCCACTCTTTCTTTAATCCCCTTATTTTTCGCTTTTTCTCTGGCTTCCTGAACCTTTTTAATCTTGCCGTCACTTTGCGACAGTTGCTGATCATAGCTGTTTTCCAGCTCTTTTTTCCGTTCTAAAATGGTTTTTTCAATTTTTTGCTTTAGAGCTTCCGTCTCCTGCTCAAAATCCAGCTTTCCCTGCTTTTCTCTCTCTAATGCAGACTCGCTGCGGACTCTACAATCCTCCAGCTGCTTTAGTGCTTCTTTAGCCTGTTCCAAAAATAAAATTGGATTTTCCTGTTCTAATCCCATAGCTTCCTCCCGATAAATAGAAAGAACTCTTTGTCATACTCTATCAAATTCCATTCCTTTATAACAAAAAAGAGAGGCTACGTAAAGAACATTCACCAACTTCACTCTGCGGGGTGAAGGACTTTGTTCATTATAATAATTCGCTTTGATGCAGTAAGGGACTGTATTACTAAAAATTCATTTGTATATTTGAATTTTTACCCCCTGTATTTTATGCTATATTTTCAGAGAAGAATGTCTTATACTCTTGCTTATCTGCTATTTCTGATTTTTTCTATAATAGTTCAGAAATCCATCTATTCTATATCAGGAATTTTTCAGCAGAAAAAGAAGTGATTCTAAAGGAGTACTATATGTTTCGCATGAGCGGCACCCTGATGAAGGATAATAAAATCATAGCTTCCTGTATTTCTCGTCAGGAAGGTCCCGGTAGTAGAACGGAGAAGGTTTTAAGAGCCTTGGAAGAAATTTGTCAGCACATGGATCTTGCGGTTCCCATCTGGCTCCCTGCCAGAATTGAAGAATTTAAGCAAAGAAGCAAGACTGTCTTTCTGGAGGATTCCTTTATGGAGGAAATCCCCTTTGACAGCTTCAGCATCCAAGTCATTGAAGAGTAGGGGCTGTAAAAATCAAAATAAATAGATTTTCGGCAATATAGGTCTAAATGAGGGGTAGTCTGAGCCCGTCGGTACTTGCGAAAAACAAGAGAATCGCAGTTTTTCGCTTAGTATCCGATACGTGGCGAAGCTAGCGAGAGCGTGCCCCCAATTTAGACCTATATTGCTTAGAAAACTATTTTGATTTTTTACAGCCCATAACAATTACTTGTTTGCCAGCTCCTTCGCCAATTCTTCATATCCCGGCTTTCCTAAGAGGGCGAACATATTTCTCTTGTAACTCTCTACTCCCGGCTGGTTAAAGGGGTTTACGCCGTTTAAATAAGCGGAAACACCACATGCAAACTCAAAGAAGTAAAATACTTCTCCCAGAGTTCTGGCACTCTGCTCATCAATCTTTACGATAAAGTTCGGTACATCTCCGTCACTGTGAGCCAAGATGGTTCCCTTCATGGCTGCCTTATTCACAAAGTCCACGGTTTTTCCTGCCAGATAGTTCATTCCGTCTGTATCGATGGCTTCCTTCTCCAGCACAATCTCTTCCTTGGACTTCTCAATTTCCAATACGGTTTCAAAGTGCAGGGGACTTCCCTCCTGAATAAACTGTCCTAAAGAGTGCAAATCTGTAGTAAAGTCTACGGAAGAGGGGAACAGACCTCTGTGATCCTTACCCTCGGATTCTCCCATTAACTGCTTCCACCACTCGGAAAGGTAGTGGCAGGATGGCTCATAGTTTACCAAAATCTCAATCTTCTTATTCTTCCGAAGCATGATGTTTCGGGCTGCCGCATACTGTAAAGCAGGGTTCTCCTTGTAATCAGCGGAAAGCAGTCTTTCCCGCATTGCATTGGCGCCATCCATAAGCTCCTGAATATCCACACCGGTTACGGCAATGGGAAGTAAACCTACTGCTGTCAGTACGGAAAAACGTCCGCCGATATCATCCGGTACCACAAACTCCTCATAATGCATTTCGTCTGCAAGGTTCTTTAAAGCCCCCTTAGCCCGGTCAGTAGTGGCGTAAATACGCTTTGCCGCCTCATCCTTTCCATACTTCTCTTCCAGCAATCCCTTGAATACTCTAAAGGCAATGGCAGGCTCTGTAGTGGTTCCGGACTTGGAAATGATATTGATGGAGAAATCCTTTCCCTTCAACACATCCTGCAAATGCAGAATATACTTGGAAGAGATGTTATTTCCCACATAGTAAATTTCCGGAGTCTTTCTGTCCTCTTTCTTTAACTCATTATAGAAGCTGTGGTTTAAAAACTCATTGGCTGCACGAGCCCCTAAGTAGGAACCTCCGATACCAATTACCAAGAGAACATCGGAATCCTCCTGAATCTTCTTTGCCGCCTTCTGAATCCGCTGAAACTCTCCCTTATCATAATCCGCCGGCAGGGAAATCCAACCTAAGAAATCATTTCCCGCACCTTTTCCGGACAAAAGAGTATCTCTTGCCGCAAGGGTCTGGCTCTTAAAGTTCTCCATCTCCTCTTCACTGACGAATTTTCTTGCCTTGGATAAATCAAATTGTAGCATATAGCCTCCTTCTCCTTTTCCCTCTATTCCTTCAGAGGGTAGTTCTTCCGAGATGATTTACGAATATATCGTAAAACCGTCTCTTCTTAGCCCCTACAGTGTATCCTAAAAAAAATACACCGTTAACTCTAATTTTATTTCTTATTTTGTAAGAAAAACTTACTTTAAGAATTCTAAGACAAAGTCTACACTTTGTGCAATAGCTTTTCTCTCAAATTCTGTATAAGTCATAGGTGCTTTGGTATTTGCTTCATCAGAAATAAAGCGCAAAATCAAGAAAGGAACCCCATTTTTCCTTGCAATCTGAGCAATGGCTGCCCCTTCCATCTCACAACAGGATGCTTGGAACTCCTTCCGTAAAAATTCCTTTTTCTCCTGTGAGGAAACAAAGCAGTCTCCCGTAACTACTCTTCCCAGAAAAGTATGAAAGCCCTGCATGGACTTCCCCACCGCTAATGCCTTCTCAATCATCCTTTCCTCTGCCGGAAAGGCCAAATCCTCTTCTCTGGGAATCTGTCCCAGGGGATATCCAAATTCCGTAGCGTCCATATCATATTGTAGGGCATCCTTAGAGACCAAAAGATCCAAAACATGAATCTCCTCCGCAATGGCTCCTGCCACACCGGTATTTATGATTTGGCTTGGAGAAAAAGTATCGATTAAAGCCTGGGTGCAAGCTGCTGCATTGACCTTTCCGATTCCGGCTTTACAAAGCACCACTTCCTGTCCGGAAAGCTTTCCTTTAACAAAAAAATATGGTCCCTTTTGGATTTCTTCTCTGTCCTCACAGAGCTCCTGCAGCTTTGCCACTTCCTCTTCCATGGCTCCGATAATCCCGATCATCTTCCCCCTCCTTTTTACGGCTTTAGATATAGCTTTTTATGACTTTAGATATAGCTTTTTATGGCTTTAGATATAGCTTTTTATGGCTTTCAATATAAATTGAATGATATAAAAAATTGAACTGCATTAATTTTTCTCAAAAGAAAGAATTACAGAAATGAATCAATAAGCTGTAACACATTTTCTCTTCCGTTCTTTTCCTTACTGTTTCTCATAGCTTCTTGGAACTTTGCCTTATTTTCCTTCAGCTCCTTTAGTAAAGCATAAAGCTTGGAAAAGTCCGCCTCTGCCTCTTCCTGAGAAAGCACCAAAGAATAGCCCTGCTTTTGAAAGGACTCTGCATTTAAAATCTGGTCCCCTCTGGAAGCCCCCTTAGGTAAGGGAATTAAAAGGTTGGGCTTTTCCAAGGCCAATAGCTCACAGATTACATTGGCTCCTGCTCTGGATATAACACAGTCTGCCGCCTGATAATAATCCGCAAGCTCCTCATGGACATATTCATATTGCTGATAGCCGGTCCTATTCTTTAGGCTTTCATCGGCATTTCCCTTGCCACAAACATGAAGAATATCCCAATCTTCCAAGAGCTGATTAAGATTCTTTCGAATCACTTGATTCACCGCCTGGGAGCCCATGCTGCCACCTATAATCAGCAAAACCTCTTTCTCACCGGAAAATCCGGCTCTTTCCAAGCCTTTCTCTCGACTTCCCTGTAGAAGCTCCTCTCGAATGGGGGCGCCGGTAAAGACCGCCTTTTTCTTCGGTAAATAGTTTAGAGTTTCCGGAAAATTACAACAGATTTTTTTGGCAAAAGGAATGGTCAGCTTATTGGCAAGCCCCGGTGTCATATCCGACTCATGGCAAATCACAGGAATCCCAAGGCTTGCCGCCGCATAGACCACCGGTACCGCCACAAAACCGCCCTTGGAAAAAACCAGATTGATTTTTTCCTTTTTTAGGAATTTTCTGGCCTGAAAAAATCCTGCGATGACCTTAAAGGGGTCTGTAAAGTTCTGTAAAGAAAAGTATCTCCGAAACTTTCCTGTGGCAATCCCGTAATAGGGAAGTCCTGCCTTTTCCGCCAATTCTTTTTCTATTCCCTTTTCCGAACCCATATAAAAGAGCTGATGCTTTCTTTCCAGTAAACCGGGAATCAGGGCCAGATTTGCAGTTACATGCCCTGCGGTTCCTCCCCCTGTCAATACAATCTTAGCCATGAATCTCCTTTATAATACTTTCCTTTACCTGCTCCAGTTCTCCCTCCTCATAAGAAAGAGGAGTCCATAAAACCATGCTGTCCTTTTCATCAAATCGAGGAATGATATGCACATGAAAATGCTCCACCGTCTGTCCTGCTGCAACGCCGTTGTTTTGCACCACATTAAAGCCCTTTGCTCCGGTAGCCTTTACCAGGGCCTGTCCAATTTTTTTCGCCAAAGGGAAAACCTTGGCCAGAACTGCATCATCCATCTCCAAAAGATTCTTTCCATGCTTCTTCGGCAGAATCAAACAGTGTCCCTTTGCAGCCGGGGATATGTCCAAAATCACTCGAAAATCTGCATCTTCATACACCGTTCCGGAAGGAATCTCTCCATTGGCAATCTTACAAAAAATACAATGTGCACTCATTGTTCTGTCCTCTCTTTCTCTTATACATTGTACTATAATCTTTTTTTCAGCTTCATTATAAGAATCATAGTTCTGACCTTTCTTCTCAATTAATTGGTTTACAATCTTAATATCTGTAAACGACTGAAAAAATAACATTGTTATAACTACAAAAATAATGATACTTAGAAGTATTACCACAGCAGTAATGCCAATCTTCATCAAATTACATGGAAGATTTTCAAAATGAAAAATCTTTTCAAAATGAAAAATATCCCATAATAATTTTGGTACAAAAGCAAATGACAAATACATACAATAAATAAATATTTTACTATTTATCAAATTATAATCCCAGTATATATCATAATACTCTTTATTAAACTCTATTTCTTTGTTTTGATAACTATAAACCAACAATTTTTCTTTTATTTTAATATAATAATTCCATATTTTATTCAAACCAAATTCCCAAATACAGCTTATAAATAAAACATCTACCACTTTAGGATATTTCAATACTATGCCAACAATTATAGAATAAAACAGACTTAAAACCATAATAATTATATATACAATATAATTCAACTTTATATATCCTTTTGATTTCTTTATCATATTTTTACTCCTATTACCTATTCGTTAAAATTAACAATGAGCTTCTGCACTAACATGAACACAGGAATGGCATCTATCGAATTGCAAGTCAACTTCCTTTTAATAAATTCTTATTACATACTATCTTAAGTATCGCTTTAAATATTTTCCGGTATAGGAAAGAGGATTCTCCGCCACTTCCTCGGGAGTTCCGGTACAAAGCACCGTTCCTCCGCCGCTTCCTCCTTCCGGGCCCATATCAATCAGGTAGTCGGCACACTTGATCACATCCAGATTATGCTCAATCACAAGCACCGTATTGCCCCCATCTGCCAATCTTTGCAGCATTTCCACCAGCTTCCGCACGTCTTCAAAATGTAAGCCTGTAGTAGGCTCATCCAAAATATACAGGGTTCTTCCGGTTCCTCTTCGACTTAGTTCTGTAGCCAGCTTGATTCGCTGGGCCTCTCCTCCGGAAAGCTCCGTACTGGGCTGTCCCAGACGAATGTAGGAAAGTCCCACATCCATAAGAGTCTGCATTTTCCGCTGAATACTGGGGATGTGGGCAAAGAACTCATAAGCTTCCTCCACCGTCATATTCAGCACATCGTAGATATTCTTCCCCTTATAGCGAACCTCCAGGGTTTCCCGGTTATAGCGTTTTCCGTTACAAACCTCACAGGGCACATAGACATCCGGAAGGAAATGCATCTCAATCTTTACAATACCGTCTCCGGAGCAGGCTTCACAGCGTCCTCCCTTCACATTGAAGGAGAAACGCCCCTTCGTATATCCTCTTTCCTTGGCATCCTTGGAACTGGCAAAGAGGTCACGAATCAGGTCAAAAACGCCGGTATAAGTGGCAGGATTGGAACGGGGGGTTCTTCCGATAGGGCTTTGGTCAATGTCAATGACCTTATCCAAGGCTTCCAAGCCCTCCATCTTTCTGAATTTTCCAGGAATCATCTTGGCCTTGTTCAATACCTTGGCACAATACTTATGGACGATTTCATTTACGAGAGAGGACTTTCCGGAACCGGACACTCCGGTGACACAGGTGAATACGGATAAAGGAATCTTCACATCCACATTTTTTAGATTATTTTCCGAAGCACCGTAAACATTCAGTGTTTTCTCAAAGCTTCTTCTATGAATTGGCAGAGGAATCTTTTTCTTTCCGCTTAAGTACTGGCCGGTGATGGAATCCTTATTTTTCATAATCTCCTTGGCAGTACCTACAGCCACCACCTGCCCGCCGTGTTCTCCGGCTCCCGGACCGATATCTACAATCAAATCCGCTTCTCGCATGGTGTCCTCGTCATGCTCCACCACAATAACGGAATTTCCTAGATCTCGAAGGCGCTTTAAGGTGGCAATCAGCTTATCGTTATCTCTTTGGTGAAGGCCTATACTGGGCTCGTCCAAAATATAGGCAACCCCCACAAGACCTGAACCTATCTGGGTAGCCAGACGAATTCTTTGGGCTTCTCCTCCGGAAAGGGTACCGGCAGAACGGGCAAGGCTTAGGTAATTCAGTCCCACATCCAACATAAACTTGCTTCTAGCCTTAATCTCCCGGATAATCTGATCCGCAATTTTCTCCTCCATGGCTGTTAAAGTCACGGAAGAAATCCAGTCATGGAATTGATCCAAGGGCAAAGTAGTGGATTCATAAATGTTTTTCTCTCCCACGGTTACGGAAAGGGAGCCGGGCTTCAGTCTTGCTCCGTGACAACTGGGGCAGGGCGTAATCCGCATAAACTGCTCATACTCCTGCTTCATTTTATCGGAAAAGCACTCCTTATACCGTCTTTCCACATTGTTGAGTAAGCCTTCAAATACCACACGATGCACATTTCCCTTTCCAAACTGAGAGGCATAGCGTACCGTAATACTCTCTGTACCGGTACCATGGAGAATAATCTTCCGAATCCTCTCCGGAAGCTCGCAAAATGGGGTATCTAAAGAAAAGCCGTACTTCTCACTTAAAGCCACCAGCATGGCATGGGTAAAGCTTCCTTCATCCTTGGAATTCATCCAGCCCATTACGGAAATGGCCCCTTGATTTAAAGACAAAGTTTCATCCGGAATCATCAGCTCCGCATCAAACTCCATTTTATACCCTATTCCAAAGCAGGAGGGACAAGCCCCAAAGGGGTTGTTAAAGGAAAAGCTTCTGGGTTCGATTTCCTCTATACTGCTGCCGTCCACAGGACAGGAAAAACTGGTGGAAAGCCGTAGCTCCTCCCCATTTAAAAAGTCCACAAGCAAAAGGCCGTTGCTTAATGAAAGTACCTGCTCTATGGAGTCGGTCAGACGCTTCTCAATGCCCTTCCGTACCACAAGACGGTCTACCAGAACCTCAATGGTATGCCGGTTATTTTTCTCTAAATCAATCTCTTCTTCCAGCTCATACATATTGCCGTCAATTCTAACCCGAACAAAGCCGGAACGACGAACACTTTCCAAAAGCTTTTCGTGTTTACCCTTCTTCCCCCGCACCACAGGGGCAAAGAGCTGCATCTTCGTGCCCTCTTCCCGCTTCATCAGAAGATCCACCATCTCATCCACGGTCTGCTTCTTGATTTCTCTTCCACATTCCGGGCAATGGGGAATTCCCACCCTGGCATAGAGCAGTCTAAGGTAATCATAGATTTCCGTTACTGTTCCCACGGTAGAACGGGGATTTCTGTTGGTGGATTTTTGGTCAATGGAAATAGCCGGAGAAAGGCCTTCAATCAGCTCCACATCCGGTTTTTCCATTTGTCCCAAGAATTGTCTGGCATAGGAGGACAGGGACTCCATATATCTTCTTTGCCCTTCGGCATAAATGGTATCAAAGGCCAGGGAGGACTTTCCCGATCCGGACAATCCTGTAAGGACCACCAAAGAATCTCTGGGAATATCCAGATCCACATGCTTTAAATTATGCTCATTCGCACCACGAATTTTTATCCATTTCTTTTCCAATGTATTTCCCAAACCTCTCTAAAAAAATAGCCGGCAAACATTTGTTTGCCGACTAAGCTTAACACCTCTATAAGGGCTTTTCAAGGGCTTCTTCTTAGGGGCTGATGAGGGGATTTTTTAGGACCTTATCGCCGTAAGAAAAAATGCCTTCCCAATATTAAAGTACCTTGGATAAAAAGCTCTGCACACGCTCATTTTCACAATGATAGAAAAAGTCTTCAGGAGCAGCTTCCGTAATAAAATATCCATCCTCCAAGAAAAGCACTCGGTTGGAAACCTCTCTGGCAAAGCCCATTTCATGGGTCACCACCACCATGGTCATCTTCTCCTCTGCCAAATCCCGCATAACCTGAAGCACCTCTCCCACCATTTCCGGATCCAGGGCGGATGTGGGTTCGTCAAAGAGCATCACATCCGGCTCCATCGCAAGGGCACGTACAATGGCAACTCTTTGCTGCTGTCCTCCGGATAACTGTAAGGGAAATTGCCCTGCCTTGTCCTCAAGACCAACTCTTTTTAAAAGAGCCATAGCCTTCTCTTCCGCCTCCTCCTTGGACTTCTTCAAGAGTTTTCTTGGCCCCAGAGTCAGGTTGTCCAAAATACTCATATGGGGAAAAAGGTTAAATTGCTGAAATACCATCCCCATCTTCTGCCGTAAAGCATCCACATTCTTACTATGTAATACGCTTTGTCCTTCAAAGAAAATATCTCCCTTTGTAGGGCTTTCCAAAGCATTCAAGCAACGAAGAAAGGTGGACTTTCCGGAACCGGAGGGGCCGATAATACTAATCACATCTCCCTTATGGATTTCCACGGAGATATCGTGTAAAACCTCTTGGTTTTTGAATTTCTTATGGAGATGTTCTACCTTAATCAAGACCTCTGCCATCTTATCCCCTTTCCTTTCTCCGGAATGCCTCTTCCATCTTTTTCTCCAGGAAGGAGAAGAACATGGTTAAAATCAGATAAATTAAAGCTACCGTAAGTAGCGGTGTCCAAGAATCATAGGTTCTGGAGCGGACAATGTCTCCCGCCTTGGTCAAATCCTGTACCGCAACATAACCTGCCACCGCAGTCTCCTTAATGAGAACGATAAACTCATTAAAGATAGCCGGAAGAACATTTCGAACCGCCTGTGGCATAATGATATAGCGCATGGTTTCCCCATAGCTAAAGCCAAGAGATCGGCCGGCCTCCATTTGCCCCTTAGGAATGGACATAATCCCGGAACGGATGATTTCCGCCACATAAGCCGCAGAGTTTAGTCCGAAGGCAATAATTCCCACAAAAACCCCGGAGAAAATACGGGAAGTAAAGATACAGTAGTAAAAAATCATCAGCTGAATTACAGCCGGAGTACCTCGCATAATGGTCAGATAAAACTGACAAATCCCGTTGGCTATCTTGCCTTTTCCAGTTCTGTCATAGGTACTTCTCACCATACCGATGATAAAGCCCAATGCCACACCAATCACCAAAGCGAAAAAGGTGATAATCAAAGTATTTTTCAGTCCCTCCAGGAAATAGAGATAGCGTTTATCCTGCACCAGATTCATATACAGATGTTCCTGTAATGACATATTTTACTCCCCTCTACAGCGAGATGTCCCGCCACTTAGGCAGGACACCCGAAATGATTACAAAGCAACTGCTTATTTTGCCTGAATATACTTCGCTGTGATTTCCTCCAGCTTACCGTTATCCTTCAGCTTCTTTAAAGCCGCATTAATCTTTTCTACCAGCTCCGTGTTTCCCTTCTTGACACAGATAGCGTACTCCTCTTCCGCATAAGCACTATCCAAAAGCTTTAAGCCCTTATTCTGAGAAACAAATACCTCTGCCGGATTCTTATCAATAATAACCGCATCTACCTTTCCTGCCTGTAAGGCCTGTACGGCATCTGCTCCCTTCGGAAAACGTTCTACGCTTTTTTCTCCTAAATCATCTGTGGAATACAGGTCTCCGGTGGTTCCCTGTTGTACCCCCACCTTCTTTCCCTTTAAATCATCAATGTTGCTGATGCTGGAATCCTCTGTCACAATGACACTCTGTACAGAGGTGGCATAGGGATCGGAGAAATCCACATTCTTTAAACGATCCTCATTAACTGTCATGCCGGCTGCACCAAAATCTGCCTTTCCGGACTGCACTGCGGGAATAATGGCATCAAAAGCAATATCGGAAATCTCCAGCTTCATTCCGATCTCTTCTGCAATAGCTTCCGCAATGTCCACATCTATACCTACAATATCTTTTCCCTCGTGGTATTCATAGGGAGGAAATTCCGCATTGGTAGCCATAATCAATGTACCGCCCTTTGCTTCCGCCTTAGCCGAATCTGCTTCCTTCGACTTTCCTGCCTGACTGCCCTGTTCTGTTCCCGCTTCACTACCCTTTGCTGTTCCTTCCGTACTTCCTTTGGAACCGCCGCAAGCTACCAAAGACAATCCTGCCAATGCCGCAATCAACAAGTACTTTTTCATATTCTCTCCTCCTTCAATACACCTAATCATCCTGATTTCAAACAAGCTTTCCGTTCATAAACTGTTCAGCCTGTTAAAGCCAGCCCCTTACTGTCCTGTCAAATGGCGAACAATGTATAAAGCAAAGCTGTTATATGCATAATTATACTTTTATCCTGGGTTATGTCAAGGGCTTTTTTGAATATTTTTGCATATTTTCTTTTCTGTTTGCATAAGTAGAAATTCTATTACTGCTTTACAGAGCTTCCCCCACTAGAAATATTGCCGAAAGAAAGGCTTCAGGCGTTTCATTAAAACGCCCCCTAAAATCCCTATTAGAACACCTGCAACAGAGCCTGCAATCAGTAAATACGGGAGATAATACCAAAGCGCCGTGTTTTTCAGAAGATAAGCCGCCATAAACACCTGACCGATATTATGAAAGATTCCTCCGATCAAGCTGACACTGACTGTGGAAAAATGAAGCAGATTTTTAAATAGAAGCATCATCAAAAAACTGCATAAAAATCCACTCAAAGAATAGCTAAGGGTCAAAGCGTTTCCAAATAAAAGGGATAAGAGAATGATTCTTAAAAAGCCGATTACCGCTGTAGGAAATGGCCCTACGGAAAACAACATTAAAATATTCACTAAATTCGCCAGCCCCAGTTTTACTCCCGGAATGGGGATAGGCGTAGGAAGCTGAGCCTCCACATATCCCAAAATCATGGAAATGGCTAAAAACATGGCATAAATACTAAGATGCATGCTGCTTCTACGCTTTGCTCCTAGGGGAACTTTCCCGGAAATGTCATTTTCCCGGGGCCTTTTCTTTTTTTCCCTATCCTGCATGATTCTCCTTACTCCTATTCTATGCTAATAAAAACTATGCTTTTTTATTATACTATACCGTCTTTTATGACATGAAAAAGGACGGCGCACGCGCCGTCCTGCTTTTGCTTTTCTTTCATCTTGATACTTCTGCAATGCTGTCCTTCTTCTCATGCTGTCTTACTTAACCGTCTGTCCCGAGAAGTCGTCTATATTACAAAATGATTCAAACCCGAAGAGAAAAATTAAAGCTTTACTACGTTAGTAGCCTGAGGTCCCTTAGCTCCGTCAACTACTTCGAACTCAACGGCCTGACCTTCTTCCAAAGACTTGAATCCGTCTCCGGACAATCCGGAATAATGTACGAATACATCCTTTCCTGTCTCATCAGAGATAAATCCATAACCCTTCTGGTTGTTAAACCACTTTACTGTACCTTTCATTACTATATCCTCCAAAAAACAATTGCAACCGAAATTGATTACAACAATGGAAGAATACCATATCCCCTGCACTTCGTCAACCGCATTTTTAGAAGAATCCCAGCATTTTGGTTTTTTTCTGAATGATTTTATCCCTCTTTTTTAGAAAACTCGAAAAAAGAAGCCTTGTGAAAAAATTATCTGTTGAGCAATTCTTCTAAATCATTCTCTGAATAGATATATTTCTTGTTGCAGAAATCACAACGGACTTCCTGGGACTTATGGTCAGAAAGTAAAGATTCAATCTCTTTCTTTCCCAAAGAAATTAAAGCTTTCTCCACCCTTTCTCTGCTGCAGTTGCAGTGATAGCGAAGCTCCCGCTTCTCATGGATTTCCAATCCGAAATCTCCCAATAAATACTCCAGAAGCTCCTCCGGTGTATGCTTTGCCAGTAAATCCGTAACGGAATGAACCTTGGACAGCTTCTCCTCCAGCTTATCCAGAAGACTTTCCTCTGCAAAGGGAAGAAGCTGGATAATAAAGCCTCCGGACTCAGCCACGGTATTTTCCTTATTCATCAAAACCCCAAGGCCTACTGAAGAAGGAATCTGCTCACTGATACTGTAGTAAGCATTGATATCCTCGGCAATTTCCCCGCTGATTAAGGCCGTCTGTCCCACATAGGGCTCTCCCAAGCCATTGTCCCGGATTACGGAAAGGAAACCGTTCCCCACGGCGCCACCTACATTTAAGTGACCATCCTCCCTTGCGGGAAGAATCACATAGGGATTCCCGCAAACGCCCTTTACATTGCCATGGGAGTCTGCCGTAGCCACAAGGCTCTTCATCGGGCCGTCTCCCTTGATGGATAGGGTAATCAGGTCTTTCTCTCCCTTTAACTCCACTCCCATCATCAGAGCCGCACTCATCAGTCTGCCCATAGCTGCAGTGGCAATGGGGGAAGTATTATGAATCCGTCTTTGCTCCTCTGCCGTATTTCTGGTGCTGCAGGCAAAGGCGCGAATCTGCCCTTCTGCCGCAGTCCCTCTTACCAAATAGTCCGCATTAGCCATTTTGTAATAATTCTCTCTCTTTTTCTTCGTCTTTTCTCATGCAACACTTTTTGTATTTCTTTCCGGAGCCGCAGGGACAAGCATCATTTGGATAAATCTTCTTGCTCTCTCTCTTCACCGTTCCGGACTTCTTCTGCTCCTTATAGAGCTCTTTTCTCTTCTCCTCTGTCAAAATGGAATCCCAAGCCGGAAGCTCATAGAGCCAGGAAGCCTTGGCCTCCACCATGTTGTAGTACAGCTTTTCCGGATCAATCTGAATCTTAACAACGGTATCTTCTTCCATAGTATCTATAGGATTATGATAGCCTGCTAAAGACTCATCGATTCCGTCCAGAATTCCTACGAAAATGAAGGGATCGATGGAGAACTTTTCTGCCAACTCCTTTACGCTTCCCTCATAAACCTTCTTCGGATCCTTCAGGATTTCCTCATAAAATCCCTTCTCCAAAGCAAAATACTTCTGCCAAAGAGCCTCCTGCTCCTGCTTATTCATTCCGTTTCCGTAGGCGGTATTTCTCCAATTTTCTAACAAAGTTGCCATAGCTATCTCCATTTCTTCATTTTTCTTTAGACTCAAAGCGAGCAAATCTCGCAAAGCGCTTTCCTCTTAGGGGCAATTCCCCGATAACTTTATGATTATATCAAAAATCCCAACTTTTACAACCAAAGGATATGGGAGCAAATCCTCACAGAATATACGGGTAAATTTTGACAGATAAGAAGGGATGAGACACAAGGATTACGCAGTTTTTCTGCGTAGAGTACTGAATAAGGGGCAATCTGAGCCCGTCTGTACTTGCTGAAAGCAAGCGAAGCGCAGCTTGAAGCTTAGTACAGCTACGCAGGCGAAGTTAGCGGGAGCGTGCCCCTGTTCAGTACTCTATGCAGAAAAACGATGGAAAACCTTTTATCTCCTTCTTAGCTGCCTAAATTTTCCCAAAATCCTCAAAGTACTCTGCGCTATTCGGAATTTGCTTCTTCTCCAAACGTTTATTGGCATAGCGCCGGATGCTGTTCAGAATAACCGCCCATAAAGGCACGGCGATAATCATGCCCACAAAGCCGAAGAGGCCTCCGAACAGAATGATGGAAAACAGTACCCAGAAACTGGAAAGCCCGGTGGAGTCTCCCAAAATCTTCGGTCCGATGACATTTCCATCCAGCTGCTGAATCGCCAAAATGGCAATGGCAAAGTACAGGGCCTGGAGAGGGCTGCTTAACATAATCAAGATGATGCAGGGAATGGCTCCCACGAAGGGACCGAAGAAGGGCACCACATTGGTCACGCCGACGATTACGGAAACCAACAAAGTGTAGGGCATCTTCATAATGCTTAAAACAAAGAAGGTTAAAATTCCGATAATCACACTGTCGATGATTTTTCCCAGAATAAAGCCGCCGAACATCTTGTGAACATATTGCAGCTCTTCAATAATCCCTTTCGCTTTTTCCTTGGAAAAGATGGCAAACAGGAGCTTTCGAAACTGTAGCTTCAAGGTTTTTTTCAGGTTTAAAAGGTAAACCATCACAATCAGACCGATTAAGATATTTTTGACCACCGTAAAGGTATTCCATATACCGTCACGGAAGAATGCGGCAATATTTTGCAAATGTCCCAAAATCGTCTGGGCACTCTCCGGTTTACTGCTGAAAAAGGCACTGACTTCCGTATATAAATCTTCCACATACTCTCTGGCTTCGGGATAATTGGTCAGCAGGGTTTGAATTCTTTCGTAGGAGCGATTAAGGGCATCCGGCAAGGTCATATATAGGTTATAGATGGACTTTGTCAGCTCCGGAATCAAAAGAGATACCAAACTTCCTCCGATAAATAGCAGAAACAGCAGGCTGCAAATGGTGGCCAGAAAACTGCTTATGGTACTTTGTTTTTTGCTTTTTTTGCGAAAAAGCTTTGCCAAAAGAACATCCGTCATCTTTACCACAAAGTTATATACCGGGCTCATTAAATAGGCCAAAACCGCCCCGTAAATAATGGGCATCAGAATCTGAATAAAGAGATTAAAATTCTTGTTAATGGTCTCCAAATGGCTCACTATAATAAAAAGCAGGGAAGTCGCCGCCAATACCAAAAATGCGGTAATTCCCCACTTGATTTGTTCTGTCCAGTTTTCCCTTTTCATGGCTCTACACTCCTAAAAGAACAGTTCATCTATACATCGCCCTGTACATCTGCCATTTTCTTCTATAAAACGGTCACTTTTCCCTGTGACTCTATGCTTTACAAATACGGCAGGGACAGTTTATTTCTTGCTTGACACAAAAATCAGACTCACCAAAGCGCCGTACCACACGTTTGACTCCTAGCATTAAGCCAGGTGGGTTACCTCACGGACTATTCAAGGATCCTTAACCGCAGGACGGAAGGCATGCTATCCTAATCGCAAATATTGGAATCCCGTATGTCATATTTGTAGGTTCAAATTGTGTGGACTCGAACGCCCCAGCCAAGTCTGTAAAAAAATTATAGCAAAGGGCACCTGGGCTTGCAAGTAAGAATTTCTATTCCATAGCTTACAGATTTTCTATTCCATAGCTTACAAAAAGCATTCCCTTTTCCACGGAAATCTCCGCTTCTTCTCCTGTAAAGGCGTTGCTCACCCCTATAGGAAAGTTGTTCTTTAAGCAGCCTTTATGCACCTGATAGAGAAGCCCCTTTTCCTCTACCCCCCTGGCCTCCTCAGAATAGGAAAACACGGAACAAGTCCCTTTCATTCCTTTCGGAAAATGCAGACTTCCATCTTGAATCGCCGTAATAAGCTCTTCTTTTCCGTACAAATATCCCCTAGCCCCTTGTTCGGTAAGATAGGCCAGACTTTGTAATGCGGCAAGACTATGATCAAAGCGCCTTCCCTCTAAAGCCCCAAAAATATGAATTTCCCTGATTCCCTCTTCCAGACAAAGCTTAATGGCCGCCAGAAGATCCGTATCATTTTTCACCACAGGGAGCTGCTTTAGGGGAATCCCCTGAAAGGAAGACTCAGAAAGAAATGCCGCCTTCTCCTTCGGATTTTCAGAAAAGATATTATAGGATGCAGAAGACGAATTTTCTAAGGAGCTCCCTCTCAAAGAATCCAAATCTCCCAAAATCAAAGAGGGGATAATACCTTCCTCTTGACAGTAGCGAAAGCCTCCGTCCACCGCAATAATCAGATCCTCCTCTTCCAAGGGAAACGGAATGCCATAAAAATATCCGGCACAGATTAATATTCCTCTTCTTTTCATACGCTCTCCCTCTAAAATACACTGAGCAGCTCCTATACACCTTAATGATAAAGGAATCTATCCTTCTTGAAATCTTTGCCGGCTATTTTACCGGCTAGCTCTCTTTCCCCTTATTCTCTCTCATAGAGCTAAAAAAACGGGAAAGCAAGTCTCTTGCCTCCCCCTCTAAAACATTTTCCCGAATCGCCACCCGGTGATTCAACTCCTTCATCTGCAAAACATTTAAGAGAGAACCGCAGAAGCCGGCTTTGGGATTCCGAAGAGAAAAGACCAGACGGGGAATTCTGGCCTGTAAAATGGCTCCCGCACACATGGGACAGGGCTCCAAATTCACATAGAGGGTGCAATCTTCCAAGCGCCAGTCTCCTATTTTCTTGCAGGCCTTTTCAATGGCTAAAATTTCCCCATGATAGAGGGCATTGTTCTTTTTGTTTCTCTGGTTATAGCCTCTACCCAATATCGTTCCCGGAAGAATCCCCTTTTCTTGGCAAAGTCTTCCCATGGGAGAGTCCGGCTTTGTCCCGTCATAAACAATCAGCGCCCCGATGGGAACATCCCCCCGGGACGCTGCTTTTTTCGCCAGGGAAAGAGCCATCTTCATATAGTCTTTCTCTGTTTTCATTTCTTTTTAAAACTCCTTGTACAGAGACTTTCCAATCAGCTCAGAGGGAAGGGAAACGGAAAAATTGTCCGCAACACTGGCACCGATTACGCCGAAGCTGTCCTGCTCCTCCCCTTGACCTCCTGCAATTCCCTTATGATAAACCAGGAGAGGCACCTGTTCTCTGGTATGGTCCGTTCCGGAAAATGTGGGGTCGTTTCCATGGTCCGCAGTCAGCATCAAAAGATCGTCCTCCTTCAATACGGACAGCAACTCGCCCAGCTTCTCATCAAAGCGCTGAATTTCTTCTCCGTAGCCGATCGGATCTCTTCTGTGGCCGTAAAGGGCATCAAAGTCCACCAGATTCACAAAGCAAAGTCCTTTAAAATCCTCGTCCTTCGCCACGGCAATACATTGTTCCATCCCTTCCACAGAGGAGCGGGAGTGGATGGCCTTATTGATTCCCTCTCCCACGAAAATATCATTAATCTTTCCAATGGAAATCACGGAAAGTCCCGCCTCTTCCAAATAATTCAGTACAGTTTTTGTAGGTGGCTTTAAAGCCAAGTCATGGCGGTTGGAGGTTCTCTTAAACTCTCCCCTTTTCTCCCCTACATAGGGTCTGGCAATCACCCTTCCAACCCTCCATTCGTCCTTCATGGTGATTTCTCTGGCGATTTCACAGTCCTTATACAGTTCCTCCAGCCCAAAATACTTGGGATCTTCCGGGGCGGCAATCTGCAATACGGAGTCCGCAGAAGTATAGACAATCATACTTCCGGTCCTTAATTGCTCCTCTCCCAGCTCCTCAATGATTTCCGTACCGGAGGCTGCCTTGTTTCCGATCACTTTTCTTCCCGTCTTCTCTTCCAATTCCTGAATTAATGCAGGAGGAAAGCCGGTGTCGGTAAAGGTAATAAAGGGCTTTTCCGTCTTTATCCCCATCATTTCCCAGTGTCCGGTCATAGTGTCCTTACCGTTACTGGCTTCATTTAAGGCATAGTACTTCGCCAAAGGCTTTTCTACAGGAGAAACCCCCTTTAAGGCCTTTAAATTTCCCATGCCCAACTTTTCCAAATTGGGAATGGAAAATGAGGGCATCTTTTCCGTAATATGGAGGAAGGTATCCGTACCTTCGTCTCCAAACTTTGCTGCATCCCTTGCGTTTCCGATTCCCAAGGAATCTAAAACGATTAAAAATACTCTTTTAAATTTCATCTTCCCTACTTTCTCTCGTTCTCCCTTTGAATCAGGAGCTTTACGGCCTCAATGGCGGTCTGAATCGCCAAATCCGTATCGTGTAAAATTTCGTTGGAAAGCCCGGCCTTTACTCTCTCCTGGTTGGAGACTACAAATAAAACGGTGCCTACCTGCTTTTTCAGATAGGCTCCCACGGTAAACAGTGCTGCACTCTCCATTTCGGAAGCTTTACAACCTAATTTGCACCAGGCATCCCACTTCTCCAGCAATTCCTTGGAGACCGGTAAGTCCTCCGGCTTATGCTGTCCATAAAAGGCATCCTTGCATTGTACTACCCCCACATGGGTTTTTACGGAAAGCTTTTTTCCCGCCTCTTCCAGCACCTTAGTCAGCTCGAAGTCTGCTGTGGCCGGCCACTCGATAGGGGCATACTCCTTGGAGGTTCCCTCCATACGGATTGCAGATTGGGCAATCACCAAATCTCCTGCTTCTACAGAAAGGTCCATCCCTCCCGCTGTGCCTACACGGATAAAAACCTCTCCTCCGCAGGTACTAAGCTCTTCCAGGGCAATAGAAGCAGAGGGTCCGCCTATACCGGTGGAACAGACACTGACCTTTTCCCCCAAAAGAGTACCGGTATAAGTCACATACTCTCTTCTGTCTGCCACCAATTCCGGATTGTCAAAATATTTCGCAATCTTTTCACAGCGCTTCGGGTCTCCGGGAAGGAAAACATATTTCCCCAAATCTCCCTTTTTTACTCCGATATGATAACAGCGTTCATCTTCTGAATAATTAATCATGGAAACTCCTTATGCTAAAGCCAATGCAAATGCCTTGTGCTAAATGTTATGCAAATACTTATGCCAAGCTTAACGCAAAATCTTTATGCCAAACAGAGCACAAAATCCTTATGCCAAACGTAATGCAATCTCCATCATATCTTTAAAGCCCACCTTTCTCTCTTCCGGAGAAAGCTCTGTTCCCTTTAAGATATGGTCGGAAATGGAAAGAATCGCCAAAGCTTTCTTGCCGGCCTTTGCCGCATTCATATAGAGGGCTGCAGCCTCCATTTCCACACAAAGGGCACCCATGCTTGCCCACTTTTCGTTGGCCTTGGTATAGCCGTTATAGAAAACATCGGAGGAAACCACATTTCCTACCTTAACAGGAATCTTTAATTCTCTGGCTGTTCCTACCGCCTTTTCCAATAAGGAGTAGTCTGCAATAGGCGCAAAGTCACCCGGTAGTTCATACTGATAGCTGTAGCGAGAATCCGTGCAGGCACCCATAGCCATAACCACATCCTTCAGCTCAATATCCTCGCGTAAAGCCCCTGCGGAACCGATACGAATAATGGCATCCACATCGTAGTGGTTAAAAAGCTCATAGGAATAGATGCCGATGGAGGGCATCCCCATTCCCGCCCCCATCACGGAAACTTCCTTTCCGTTGTATTTTCCGGTAAAGCCCAACATATTTCTCACCGTATTAAAACACTTTACATCCGTCAAAAAGTTCTCTGCAATAAACTTGGCTCGAAGGGGATCCCCCGGCATTAAAACGGTCTTTGCAATCTGCCCTAACTCTGCTTCATTGTGTGCTGTTCCCATACTATCCTCCTTGATTGTCGACTAAATAATATTATCTTTGATAGAAGTATCTTTGATAGAAGTATCTTTGATAGAAGCAATACTTACCGCTTCCCATACTACTTATTTCAATCTTTATAAGCTTTTCTATCTTGTAACTGCAAAAACTATCTCCAAAATAAAGGACTGTCCCTAAAACAACTGCTTAGTCCTCCAGAGCCTCCGGCAAAAAGGCATGGGGAAGAAGCTCTGCTAGAGTATAAATCTGATACTCCTCTTCATTTTTTGCCAAAATGACCTGAAAACTTTGTAAATCTACAAACTCCGCCATCACCTGACGACATATACCGCAGGGCATACAGTAGGAAAGCTCTTCACTATCCTTCATGCCTCCTACTATGGCGATTCTCCGAAAATGCTTATAGCCCTCACTGACCGCCTTAAACACGGCGGTTCTTTCTCCGCAGTTGCTGGCTCCATAGGAAGCATTCTCCACATTACAGCCTAAAAATACTTCTCCTGAATCTGTTTCCAAAGCTACGCCCACCTGAAAATGAGAGTAGGGACTATAGGCTTTTCTTCTGGCCTGAAGCGCCTTCCGAATCAAAGCCTTGGCATTATTTTCACTTACACTGTCCTTTGTACTTGTATCCTCTGTTCTCAAACGATTCTCTTCCTTTCCTTCGTCTATAGATTTTCTATAGCATAAGGCTTTTCTTCAAAAAAGACCAGTCTTTCCGGATACAAAAAAAGTGATAAAGGATACTTCCTCTATCACAATCCTCACGAAAACCTTGTTTTCATCCTGCGGATGACAGGACTTGAACCTGCACGGTCGCCCACCAGAACCTAAATCTGGCGCGTCTGCCAATTCCGCCACATCCGCATATCTCCCTTTCAGGAATGAGACACGCGGGAATCGAACCCGCGACAACTTGATTAAAAGTCAAGTGCTCTACCGACTGAGCTAGTGTCTCATAAAGCAGGGCCAGTTGGATTCGAACCAACGACTGCAGGCGTCAAAGGCCTGTGCCTTACCGCTTGGCGATGGCCCTA
>NZ_CAUTEG010000016.1:0-33582 GCF_963537195.1 Oribacterium sinus
TCCCATGACCTTTCCGCCTATTCCGATGAGGAATTGGAAGATGTTTTTGAGTATCACCATGGCGGAGAGCGAATTCGAAAGGCCTTTGCTATCTGGGAGCAGGTGAAAAAGGAGTGGAGAGATAGATCTTGAGCATAGTAATAATTTGCTTAAACATCATTATACACCGTCAAGTATCGTAAACATGCTGGTGTCAATTCTGAAGCTTTATTCAAACTGCCGTGTATATGAAAGCAAAGTACAGAGTTTAATATAATTCAGCGATTGCCTCGCCGCCTGAAAATCAAGATAAATGGAATTTGCAGACGGGGACTACAAAATTGGAGGATAAGATGGAGTTACAGGAAAGTACTCAAATCCAACTCATAACGGATATCAAGGATAAGATTAAAGCCGCGCAATACAAGGCTTTGCTGAATGTGAATGAGCAGTTAATCAGGTTGTATTGGGATATCGGAAATGATTTGAATAAGAATACAGCATATGGAAACAAGTTTATTGATACATTGGCACAGGAGATTAAACTGGCTTTTCCAGAGGCAAAGGGCTATTCAGCGAGAAACCTCCGGTATATGAAGCGTTTTGCTAGAGAGATAACGGATCAGAACTTTTTGCAGACGGTGTCTGCAAAATTGCCGTGGTCTCATAATCTTGTGCTGATTGAAAAATTGAAAACTATGGAGTCCCGATACTGGTATGGAGTGAAGGCGATTGAGAATGGATGGTCAGTTGCAGTATTAGAACATCAGATTGCTACGGGATTGATTGACCGTGAGCAAGGGAAAAAGCTTCAAAATTTTGAGAAACTTCTTCCGGAGGTACAAAGTGAACTAGCGATACAGACCATGAAAGACCCATACATTTTTGATTTCGTTGAGTTTGACGAAAAGATGAAGGAACGCCAGATAGAGGATGAGCTTGTAAAGAACATTACAAATTTTCTTCTGGAAATGGGCAAGGGCTTTGCTTATATGGGGCATCAGTATCCATTGACACTCGGCAAAGATGAGTTTGCACTTGATATCCTGTTCTACAATACAGTCCTACATTGCTATGTGGTTGTAGACCTCAAAACAAAGAAATTTATTCCAGAATATGCGGGGAAGATGAATTTCTACCTATCTCTTGTTGATGAGAAGCTGAAAACAGAGATTGATAATCCTTCAATAGGCCTTATACTGTGCCGGGACAAGAACAGGACTGTAGCTGAATTTGCATTAAAAGATATGGTAAAGCCTATAGGTGTGTCGGAATATCGCTTTACACAGGAACTGCCGGATGAGATTCGAGAAGCCTTTCCAGAGGCGGAAAAATGGGCGGAGCATATAGTAATTGAGACGGCAGATGTAACGGGAAGAAATGAAAACTGAACTCAAGCAGACCGGCAAAGCTCAGCGAGAAGCTGAAAAGTTCCCGACCATCGGAATCAAATCCGAAAATCGGGAGCTTGCTTTATGTGCAGAATTATACTCGGATTTCCGTACCGTCCTTAATGGTGAAGCGGATGTTGTCCTGTATTAGCCCTGTGACGATGTTCAGCTCATCAACTCGTCATTGAACGGGATAAGATCACAACTGAAAATGCCAACCTTGCACATGGACACGGAAACCTGAATCTGAAAACATTCAGACCATTTGCAAAGAATCCGCCGATAGCAAAGGTTTTCCGAGAGATTGGACTTGCTGATGAGCTTGGAAGTGGTATGCGAAACAGCTATAAATACACGAAGATGTACTCCGGCGGAGAGCCTATTTTTACAGAAGCTGATGTCTTTACAACTATTATTCCTCTATCTGAAGCTGCAACAGCTATGGTCGGGCCGTCTATAGAACTTGCTTCAAGGGAACAAGATAAGGAGCAAGTCACGATACAAGATCTTATTCAATTTTGCTCTATTCCTCGTAGTCGGAAAGAAATGCAAGAATTTATGGGGCTGGTCGGTAGAAGAAACTTTTCGGAAAAATATATCAAGCCTTTACTTATCGCAGGAAAAATAGAAATGACGGTACCCGATAAGCCAAACAGTAGGAACCAAAAATATCAAAAAGTGAATAGTGAAGGAATAATTTCCTAAGGACGGGCATATAGAAACAGTCCGGTTAACAGTAACAGCAACTTAGTTCCTACCCCGCATTGACAGAAAACTGCAGGATAGGTAAAATAAGAGAGTTCCATTGTTCCCTTAGTTAAATGGATATAACAAGCGCCTCCTAAGCACTAGTTGTGAGTTCGATTCTCGCAGGGAACATTCCTTCTTGCAGCAATGATTAGAGAGATTCGTTGCTGCAATTTTTGTTTTTAAAATGGAATGTGGAGGCGTGCAATGGCGTACAAGCATGTAAAAAAGAATACGAAGAGCTATGCTGCCAATATAAAAGTAGACATTCAAAAGTAGACATTGATGAAACAAAAGTAGATATTGATATTTCAGAGTCCATTGCTAATAAGTTAAAGGATACATCAACGAAAACAATAGATCATGTGCTTGCTTTATATAATACATTTGCTACTGTTTAATATTTTGGAAGAAGTGATGTTGTATCAATTATAAAGCTGAAAGATTCCGGTGCATCGAAGTTCTTATCAAAGCTATTGGAACTGGCGGTCATTGAGCCGACTTCTTGCATATACCATTAGCAGACAGTATAATAAGTACACCGAAGCGGTTTCAAGAAATGAAAAATCTTCAACTTTTGAAAGCGGGTGACGATATGAAAACAATTACAAGAGCAAAGTATCTAGACAGAATCATTGAACTGAATGGTACTCCTGACATCAAGATCATCACGGGCATTCGTCGATCCGGTAAGTCTAATCTGATGCAGGCGTATATTGAATATCTGAAAAGCCATTTTGAAAACATCAATATTATCTTCATTGACTTCATGGATTTGGCGTATGAGGAAATTAAGGAATACCATGCCTTACACGCCTATGTGGAAGAACATTATCAGGAAGGTAAAACGAACTATCTGTTTGTAGACGAGGTGCAGATGTGCCCCAAGTTTGAGTTGGCAATTAATAGCCTGTACTCTAAGGGAAAATACGACATCTATGTAACAGGCTCCAATGCTTTCCTGTTGAGTGCGGATCTTGCAACTCTGTTTACCGGACGCTATATTGAAATTCATGTGTTTCCTTTCAGCTTCCGGGAATATTGCCAATATTATGATGATGTTAGTGATAAAGATAAGCTCTTTGATGATTACGCTATCAAGGGCGGTTTAGCAGGTTCTTACGCTTACAGAACCGAAAAAGACAGAACAAACTATATCAAAGAGGTCTACGAAACGATTGTTACAAGGGATTTGGTGCAGAAATATGCGCTCCCGGACACTTTGGTTTTACAGCGTCTGAGCGAGTTCCTTATGGATAATATCAGCAACCTGACTTCCCCTAATAAGATTAGTCAGCTGCTGACAGCAAATGAGACTCCGACCAATCATGTAACCGTCGGCAAGTACATTAAGTATTTGTGCAGTGCTTTTGTATTTTATGATATTAAAAGATACGACATCCGAGGCAAGAAATACCTTGAAAGTTCTGAAAAGTTCTATTTGTGTGACAGCGGTATTCGATATGCAATACTGGGAAGCAGAAATATGGATTACGGCAGAGTATATGAAAACATCGTTTGCATCGAACTTCTTCGCCGTGGATACGATGTCTATGTCGGCAAGCTCTATCAAAAGGAGGTCGACTTTGTTGCTCAGAGAGGCAGCGAGAAGATTTATATTCAGGTCAGCGACAACATTTCCGGGCAGGAAACATTTGAGAGAGAATGCGCTCCTCTGTTTCAGATCCGAGATGCTTATACGAAAATGATTATTGCCAGAACCAAACATCCAAAATATAGTTATGAAGGAATCGAAATTCATGATATAGCCGATTGGTTGCGACAAGAATAAACAAGGCGAAATATCTCCGTCATTCTCTTTTGAAATGATGGAGATATTTTTATTTTCTGAGCGAATTAACAATTCTAAAACAATTCCTTTACTAAAAGAATTGAATTTCGTTAAAAAAAGTGTATAATATTTTTAACGAGGTAATTTTATGGAAAGACCAAATATATTAGGAAAAACACGTGATACCATAACGAAATTTAAACCGGGCTCGGTATTTTCAGCGAGTGACTTTTCTGATATTTCAGATAGTGCAAAAATAGGAGTCACGTTATCGAGACTTGAGAAAGAAGGCTTAATAAAAAAAATATTACATGGCATTTATGTATATCCAGAATATAATTCTTTTCTTGGGGAATGTATCGAACCGGACCCTAACGATGTTGCACACGCTATAGCAAGAAAATTTGGATGGACGATTGTTCCTTATGGCGACACTGCTCTTAACATATTGGGGTTGTCTACGCAAGTACCCTCTGTTTGGATTTATGTATGTGATGGTGCTTATAAAAAATATACTTATAAAAAGATAATGCTGGAATTCAAAAAGACAACTAATAAGGAAATTTCAAAATTATCTTATAAAACGGCACTAGTAATCCAAGCAATAAAGGCTATTGGTAAGGATGGAATTACTGAGAGTGTAATAAAGCAGATTAGAGAGAAGCTTTCTACGGAAGAGAAAATATCAATGCTTGAAGAAGCAAAATTTGCCACGTCGTGGGTGTACGTAGTAATAAAACAAATATGTGAGGATATGCAATGAGACAGATTGCAAAATTGAATTATAAAGATAGAGAGGCTTTATTTACCTTATCTTAGTTTGACAAAGACAAACAGTGAAGTGGCTTAAACACTTGATAAAGTTTATCTATTTTTGACACAAATGAATAATTGCTGACTGATATGGGACGAACTCCTAAGCACTAGTTGTGAGTTCGATTCTCGCAGGGAACATTCGTTCTTGCAGCAATGATTAGAGAGATTCGTTGCTGCAATTTTTTTAAATATGGAATAGGGATGTTTACAATATTTTGAAAGAAGGCGTAAAGTGCAGCACAAGAATATAAAAAAAGAATGTGAAGAGCTCTGGGCAAAATATAAATATTATGTGCTGAGCAAATCCCATAAGGCATATCTGGATATCCGAGAGTATTTGAAAGAAAAGGAAGTGGATATTGTATATCTACAGGAAAAAATACAAAGTGTAAAGGGTATCAAAGAGAGTAAAAAAGATTTTCATAATGCCATTCTTCATGTATGGGGATATTTTAAAAAAGAAGCAAGTGAAAGGGAAAAGCAAGGATTATTTGCCCTATTGGAAGAATATATGGAAGGGGAAAATAGTCAGGATGCTGTGATTCAATGTCTTAACGCTTTACTAAGGAAATATCCCAATCAATATTTAGAGGAATCTACTTTCTTAACAGGAGAAAATTATGAGACTATGGCATGAACAACTGATTCCCTTATTGCCGAAAAATCAGCTTCTTGGACAACATAGAGAATGCTGTGCCCTTAGAGGAAATGGGTGGAATAAGAAGCATAAAACAGTAGATTATGCATTTTCCTATACTCCATATCATTTATTTATATTTCATTCTTTAGTTATGGATGAAATGGAAAAAAGAGGGTATAAGGTTTCTGAAGAGTGGAGAGATAAGAATTATAGAGGAAAGACAGCAGAAAAATACGATAATCTTGAAGAAAAAATGATAGAAAGTCCTATCTACAAAGAGCATAATGGGGAATATCTGCTCGAGTGTATAGAAAACTTGCGAAATAAGGGTATAAAAATAGAACTATAAATGTTTAAATGGTTTATATTACAAAAGCTCATTGTTCTCAAAGGGGAGATGAGCCAATGATTCATGTGGCAAATTTTTAGCGAAAAAACCGCTGTTAAAGGAGGATTACTATGTTGGAAGTTGGAACAAAGGCACCGGATTTTACATTGCCGGATCAGGATGGAAACATGCACTTTCTGTCGGAGTACAGAGGAAAGAAGGTCATTTTATACTTCTACCCAAAGGACAATACCGCCGGTTGCACGAAGCAGGCTTGCGGCTTTGCAGAACGATATCCCCAGTTCACAGAGAAGGGTGCTGTGGTTCTGGGCGTCAGTAAGGACAGCGTGGCTTCCCACAAGAAGTTTGAAGAGAAATACGGACTGCCCTTTACTATTCTTTCCGATCCGGAGCTTGTGGCAATTCAGGCCTATGATGTATGGCAGGAGAAAAAGAACTACGGTAAGACCTATATGGGCGTGGTTCGTACCACTTATTTGATTGATGAAAATGGAAAGATTGTAAAGGCATTTGACAAGGTAAAGGCGGCGGATAACCCGGAGCAGATGCTGGGAGAATTGGGATAGTAAGTAAAAGAGCTGTAAAAAATCAAAATAGTTTTCTAAGCAATATAGGTCTGAATCGGGGCACGCTCCCGCTAGCCTAGCCACGTGGCGAAAAACTGTAGTTATCAAAGAAGTAAGCTCCGATGCAGTATAGGTATGAAATCGAGCACGCTCCCGCTAAGCTCGCCCAACGGGTAGGGTACTAAGCGAAAAACTACAGTACCTTTGTTTTTCGCAAGTACCGGCGGGCTCAGATTGCTCTCTTTCATACCTATACTGCATCTGTCGCTTCAACTTATTGATGTCTACAGTTCTTCGCTTTATGGATTTTCGCAAGTACTGATGAGCTCAAATCACTCTCATTTCAGACCTATATTGCCGAAAATGTCTCTATTATTTTGATTTTTGCCGCTCTTTTTTGTATGAGTAGGTATTTTCAGATTTCTGTTTGCAATTCAAAAGTTCCATTTGAAATTACCATATTATAATGTATACTAATATCAACGAAAAAATATATATAGTTTATAATAGTAAACGTTAAATGGGGTGCATTGGATGAAGAAAGCGGCATATAACATACTTCCGGGTACAGAAGAAATACTAAAAACCATGGGTGAGCAGATTAAGCTTGCCAGACTCAGACGAAGCCTATCTTCGGAGTTGACCGCAGAACGTGCCGGAATCAGTCGGGCATCTTTGTGGAAGGTTGAAAAAGGTGATCCATCCGTAGCAATGGGAATCTATGCGGCAGTTTTGCATGCTCTAAACAATCTTGATAAAGATCTTCTACTGATTGCAAAGGATGATGCGCTTGGTAGGCAAATTCAAGATTTAAATCTGATAACAAGAAAGCGTGCACCAAGGAGGAATAAATAGTGGTATCTAAAGAAAAGACAATTTTCGTCTACGATGACTTTAGCATGCAGAATCCAACACTAATGGGAATCCTCTATGTTAATAGCTTAAAGGGCGAGGAATCTTATTCCTTTGAATATGACAGAGAGTGGCTCAAAAAGACCTCGCTAAAAATCACATTAGATCCTGAACTTATGCCATATTCCGGAAGACAATATCCCTTCGGCAAAACAATCTTTGGACTGTTTTCAGATTCTTCTCCCGACCGTTGGGGACGTGTTCTAATGAATAAACGCGAAAGAATTTTGGCAGGAAAGGAAGGTCGTAAACCTGCTAAACTTTATGACAGTGATTATCTACTGGGGGGATATGATGAAACAAGGCTGGGAGGAATTCGATTTAAAACAGAGCCCAATGGGGCCTTCCTTTCAGATGATAAAGAAACAGCTGCACCGCCTTGGACAAGTCTTCGGACGTTAGAGGAAGCTTCCAGAAATTTTGAAAATGATGATACTACTTTATCTGAAAAATGGTTAAACCAACTAATAAGACCAGGCTCATCTCTTGGCGGTGCTAGACCAAAAGCTACTGTGATAGATCCGAAAGAACAGCTTTGGATTGCAAAATTCCCTTCCAAGAATGATGAAAATGATACAGGAGCATGGGAGATGGTAACACATGATTTGGCAGAGCTCTGTGGACTACATGTTTCGGAGTCAAAACTTGAAAAATTTTCTAATCTCGGAAGCACCTATCTGGTGAAACGTTTTGACCGTATTTTGAACAAGCGAGTACACTTTGCTTCTGCCATGACGTTGCTTGGAAAAACAGATGGAGCGTCTGCTGCAGACGGGACAAGTTATCTGGACATTGCTGCTTTTATAAAATCCTATGGTGCCCAGCCTAAGCAGGACTTGGTTGAACTTTGGAAACGTATTGTTTTTAATATGGCTGTTAGTAACACGGATGATCATTTACGAAACCATGCGTTCATTTTCACGGAAAATGGCTGGAGGCTTTCACCTCTTTACGATGTAAATCCGGTTCCCTATGGCGATGAATTATCCTTAAATATTGACGAAGAGGATAATAGTATCAATATTGACCTTGCAATACAGACGGCTGTAAGATTCGGAATTTCCGAGACTGATGCAACGACCTATGCAAAAAATATTCTGACTGTTGTAAAAGAAAACTGGGAGAAGCAAGCTAAAGCTTGTGGATTGTCCCGTCGGCTTATAGAAGAAATGCGTCCCGCCTTTAGCGCTTGCTATAGATAATTCTTTCTGCTCGCTTTAATTTCTAATTTCTCTGCTCTTGCTAATCATTCTAATCACACTTATCAAGAAGAGTGATTAGAATGATTTAACAGACAATGTCTGTAAATCCGGAATAGGACTAACTCTATTTGTAAAGGCAGAGACTATACCGTTTGCTATAAATATAGCCTATATACAGGTAAAAAATTTTTGGATTATGCAAATACCCACTATTCCTATATGCTAAAGGGGAATTAAGAACAAGGAAGTTTTATGAAGCTTAGTTGCAGGTTAGGAGGGTATAGAATGAAGGGAAATTTAGTTTTTACTGCTACTACATTACGAAAAATTGCTTTATTGGGAATATTGTCATTAAGCCTTATTGCTTGCGGAAAGGCGAAGTCGGGAGAGGGCAGTTCTACCGGCAGTCAGGCGGCAACGAAGCAGGAAAGTGACGGTACTGCAAAGCAGGAGGAGAATGGCTCTTCCGATCAGAAGGCGGAGAATAAGGATAACAAGAAGATTCCTTTAAGAGTGATTGCGAATAACAACAATGTGGCTCATATCGATTCCGTTATCGCGCAGTATGCAGGACTGTATGATAAGAATGGATTAGACACTACGATTCAGTTCAACCCCTCTAATCCGGATAATATTCAGGCACTTCTTGCCGACAAGGCGGATTTGGTTTCTGCCGGTTCCTCTGCGGTATTAAATTACATTGATAATGGTTCCGACATTGTCATCATTGGAGGACAGATGTCTTTGGGAGAAACGGTTTATGTGCGTCCGGAGAGAGCGGAGGAGTTTAAGGATTTATATAACCCCAATACTTTATATGGAAAAAAAGTCGGTGTAACCAGATTAAATACGGGAGACGTGGCATTCCGCAAGATTTTAAAGGATAAGGGATTGGATTTATCCAAAATCGAGTTTGTGGAGCTGGATTCTCAGGCAACGGTTACCCAGGCAGTCCTTAAGGGGGATGTGGATTTAGGCATTAACTTCTTAACCTTCCGTGATGGTGCGGAGAAGCAGGGGCTTGTTCCGGTTAGCCAGTTGGATGCGGAGGATGAATGGCCTGACTACATTTGCTGCCGACTTTTCACCACAAGAGATAAGCTGAAGGCGAACAGAGAAGCCTATGTGGATGCGCTGAAGGCGAATATTGAAGCCTACAGCCTTCTGGAAAATGACAAAGAGGCTGCGGAAAAAGCTGCTCGTCAGGGAATTGACTTAGACGACGATGCTTATCAAAAGCAGGTTTATCAATACGGTCACCTTGGCCTTAGCCCCAACCCGGACAGAAAGAACACTAAAGCATTCTTCCAGGCCATGGTAGATATCGGATACTCCAAGGGAAATGTAAATATTGATGACTATATTGATACCACTGTCTTTGAAGATGCTTTAAATGAGCTTATAAAGGAAAATCCGGATAACAAGACCTATCAGGCTTTGAAAGCGGAAAGTGAAAACACCAACCAATAAAATCAGCAATAAAAACAGTTCCGGCAAATAAAAGTATCAGTAAATAAAAGTATCAATAAATAAAAGTTTCAACAAAGAATAGTACCAATAAAAGGAGAGGGTTGTTTTGAGCAAAATAGAATTGAATCATGTATCCTTTGAATATATTGACAAAAAGAATCAGGTATTTGGCGCCCTGGAGGATGTTTCCTCAACGATAGAGGACGGACAGTTTGTCAGCATTATCGGAGCCAGCGGATGCGGAAAAAGTACAATTCTAAGCATTTTGGCAGGCTTAAACCGCCCGAAGTCGGGAGAGGTACTCATTAACGGAGAAAAAGTAAAGGGAACAGGCAAGGATCGTAGTGTTGTATTTCAACACTACTCCTTGTTTCCTTGGATGACCATTGAAAAGAACCTGATTTTCGGCATTAAACAAAATATCAAAAATCTTTCCAAGAAGGAGCTGCAGGAAAGAGCTTCTTTTTACTTGGAAAAAGTAGGTCTAAAAGGTGTGGAGCACAAGTATCCCTCCGAGCTTTCCGGCGGAATGCGGCAAAGGGCGGCCATTGCCAGAACTCTTGCCATGGACACGGATATTTTGTTGATGGATGAACCCTTCGGTGCCATTGATGCCAGAAACAGGGTGCTTTTACAGGATTTGCTTTTGGATATCCTAAAAGATACCAAGAAAACCATCGTTTTTGTTACCCATGATGTGGACGAGGCACTGTATTTGTCCGATAGAGTTCTGTTTATGAAGAACAAAAAAATCGAAAAAGACATCAAGCTTCCCTTTGAACGACCAAGATCAAGGGAAGAGCTTCTGGGAAGCTTGGAGTACAGAAGAATTCGGAAAGACATTGTTTCGTTATATTATGATTATGATAGAAAAGAGGAAAATGTAGTTTATGTGGAAGAAGATTCATACAGTAGTGCCTCACCTTCTGTTTCTGGTTCTGAGCCTTATTATTGTACAGCCCTCTCTTAGCGGGACGAAGGGATATTTGCCCTTCCTGTTTGTGGTATTTGCATCGGAAGCGATTTTGCTTCTTTTTCGCAAATCTCCCGTAGCTGTAAATATCGGTATCATACTCTACTGTATTCTGATTTTCTGGGAAATCATGACCGCTAAAATCGGGGTAAAAAACAGCATGCTCTATCCCGCTCCGGAAAATGTTTTTAGCGTTTTTCTGGGAGACCATCAAAAGATCCTGCAGGGTGTATTCAGTTCTTTGCAGCTTCTGTTTATTGCTTTTATTATTGCTACCGTACTGGGGGTATCCCTAGGACTGTTTGTGGGCTTGTCCGACCATTTAAGCGGAATCGTCCTACCTATCGTCCGGGTTATCAGCCCTATTCCGCCGATTATTTATTCTCCCTATGCCGTGGCATTACTGCCGACCTTTAGGGTGGCTGCGATTTTTGTGGTCACTTTAACCATTTTCTGGAGCTTGTTCATGAATATGGTGCTTAGCGTTCGGGAGATTGATCCCAAAATCATGAACTCCGCAAAGACCTTAAATGTCAGCAAGTTCAGTATGATTGTGGATGTGTTAATCCCCTACAGCCTACCGGGGCTGATTAACAGTATTTCCGTTTCCATTTCCACCTCCTTTTTGGTACTTACTGCGGCGGAAATGATCGGAGGTACTTCCGGTCTTGGTTGGTACATCAAGTATCATTCGGATTTTGCAAATTTTGATAAGGTCGTTTTCGGCATTTTCATGATCGGCCTTGTGGTGACCATCTTGAATTTTGGCGTAAAATCCCTAAGAAGAGTGTTGGTGCCTTGGAAGTAAACAGGGCCTGCAGTACGGTAGCTTAGGAGAAAAATATCGAACGGAGCTTCGTCAGGAGAAAAGTCAGGAGTAAGGAGTCTTATGGACGGATTTAATGAGCGTGTGCACGCATATATTCCGGCAAAATACTATCATTATCTGGAAGAGTATTTTGGAGAAAGAGGGAAAAGAGCATTTTTACACGCGGTGCAGTACTATGGAGCCCAAAGAGGAAGAAGAATGGCGCAAAGAGCCATCAGAGACGGGGTTGAGCTGACACAGGAAAATTACAATTATTATGGAGAGTGGATTAATACGGAGGAAATCAAGAGGGAAGGCATTGAAAATCGTGCGGAACTTACCCCGGATGGTGTGATGAAAATCAGTTCCTGCCCTTGGTATACCCAGTTTCAAGACATGAACAGCCGAGAGGCCGGGGCGCTTTATTGTAAAGATTTGGACGCCTCCATTTCCAGAGGCTTTAACCCGTTTTTAGGCTATGAAGTGGAAAAAACTCTACATGAGGGAGAGTACTGCATTCATCACCTTCGCAGCGGAAACATTGGGGAAGGAGCAAAACGCGGAAAAAATCCGGAGAGTCTTAGACCTTTTGCCTATCACTGTGCTCACATTTATTATGCTTTTAAGGAAGTGACGGAAGCGATTTTTTTAAGGGAAGGCGTGAAGGTCTCCGAGAAGGTTTTGGAAGATTTTCAAAAAGACTATGGGGAAGAAATGACAGATGCTATAGTAAAGTATCGCAATGTTAATTTTAACGTATGTGACTAAGCTTAATGCGTATTAAGAGAGAAATCGGAAAGGAGTTTCAAATGGCAAAAACAATCGGATTTTTAGGCGGCGGTAACATGGCGACCGGGATTATCGGCGGTTTAATCGACAGAAAAAGCTATGAGCCGAAGAATATCTTTGTTCGGGAAATCAATAAGGACAGAGCGGCTTGGCTTCAGAAACAGTTTGGGCTGAGCATTGTGGAGAGCAATGAAGAGCTGGCCGGAAAAACGGATCTTATCGTCTTCGCGGTAAAACCCCAGGATGGAGAAAAGGCCGGAAAGGAACTGGCGCCTTACTTAAAAAGACAGAAAACCATCGTTTCCATCCTGGCAGGAAGCCAAATCGAAAAGCTTCATGCCTGGTTGGGAGAAAATGTTTCCATTGCCAGAATCATGCCCAACACCATGATTGAATCTCAACGCGGATACAGCGCTCTTACCTTTGATCCATCTTTTGATGATACAAAAAAGAAAGAAGTCAGAGGCATTACAGAGTCCATCGGAAAGACTCTTGAGATTCCGGAAAGTCAGTTTGATGCCTTTACAGCCAGCAGCTGCGCCGGTCCGGAATGGTTGATACTCTATGCAGGAGCTTTGGTGGATGCAGGAGTGAAAACCGGACTGAATCGTGATGACGTTCGAAAGATTGTTATTGAAAATCTCATCGCCACAGGGAAGGTTTTGGAAAACACCGATAGACACTTCTATCAAATTACAGACGAAATGAACACTCCGGGAGGAATCGGTATCGCCGGACTTCATACTTGGCAAAAGGCCGGACTTCACGGCATCATTATGGATGCGGTAGAAGCGGCTTATAAGAGAACAACGGAGCTTGGAAAGTAAAAGCTCCGTTTTTCTATGCCCTTTTTTGAAAGATATTGATTCTGAATTCTGTAGCAAAGGAAGATGCGATAAATTCTTGACACCCTCCATTTATTGGGTATAATGCTAGATAAAAGCATAAAACGGCGATTAGATTGTGTGCAAAGTCGCTAAAAACTTGTTGAAATTGGAGGAATAGTATGAAGAAAAGAAAACTCTTATCCCTTGCCTTGGCTTTAGTCCTGGGGCTTTCTCTGCCGGGCTGTGCGAACAATGCATCCAAGGCGGAAAGCGAGAAGGGCAGTGCTGCGGCAGGAGAGACAAAGGCTGAGGAGGCAGGCGGAGAAAAGGCGGAAGCCTCTGAGGGAGTTAAGGAGATGAAGCTTCCCACCTTCCTGGCAGGAGAGAATGTTGGCGCAAAGTTCTTCCTTCCTCAGGTAGAGCGTTTTAATAAGAAGTATGAGGGAAAATATAAAATCACCGTAGAAGAGGTGGTACAGGATTCCTATGCGGAGAAGATTAAGCAGCTGGCTACCCAGAAGAAGCTTCCTGCTTTGGTGCATAGCCCTGGATCCGGCGGAATCGATGCCCAGTGGTTTAAGCAGGTGATTTTGGACAATGACCTTGCCTACGATTTGACAGATTTTGCCAAGGAAACTCCTGAGCTTTCCGATTTGTGGATTCCGGAATCCAAAGAGTATTGTACCTATAACGGTAAGCTGGTGGTTTCTCCCATGCTGGTGATTCGTCCTATCGGTATGTTTTACAACGAAGACCTGTATAAGCCGGAGAAAAGCCTTGGAGAGCTTAGTTATGACGAGTTTGTTTCCTCTTTAGGCGACAACAAAATCGCTTTTATGACCTCTGAAAATGCTTGGACCACTACTTTGATGCTTTCCGCCCTTGTGGGCAATGAAGAGGGTGGAGCAAAGCTTTTACAGGACAGCGTAAAGGATAAGCTTTGGGATTATACGGAAGAGCCATTTGTAAAGGGCGTAGAAAAGCTACAGACACTTTTGCAGAAGAATGCTTCCGCAAATACCTTGGGAGCAGCTTATGCAGATGCAGCCAATGCTTTCATGAGCAACAAGGCGGCCGTAATTCCCAACGGTTCCTGGATGGTTTCCGAGTTTAACGAGGAATCCAAGGACAAGTGGAGTAACGATTTTAAAGGATCCTCCGTGCATGCCGGCATTTATCCCGGAAATATTGCATTAGCAAATCCTGCAGGCTACGGAGATTTCTGGATTCCCGCTACTGCAAGCGATGACGAGAAGGAAGTGGCTAAGGCATTCCTTACTTTCCGCGGCAGTCAGGAAGAGCTGGAAGCCTATCTTTTGGCAGAGGGCGGAACCGCACCAAAGCTGAAGTATAGCGAAGATTTCCTGAATAAGCTTAAGGAAAACCCATTGTTATACGAGTACAATCAGAGCGTAAATGATGGTACAAAATATGTACCTATCTTAGGGGATGTGTTCCCGGCTTCTATCGGGGATCAGGAATTCGGAAAGCTTTTACCAAAGCTGATTGACGGAAGCTTGAGCCCGGAAGAGTTCTGTAAGGAGCTTACAAAGAAGGCGGAAGAGGCAAAGCAGTAATACTTTAATGGTAAAAGGTTAAAGTATTGCCATGCTAAAGTACGAAGTAGAACAGCCGGAGAGTGGTATTAGGCTAATAGAAAAACAGTACATAGGATATTAGCCAATAGAAATGTAGTAAAACAGATTAAGCAAAACAGACTAAGCCAAACAGATTAAGCAATAGAAAGAGTAAAGGGGAGTAAAATAGGATGAAAGCATCAAGCTTGGAAAGACGGAATTATAAGTGGATTGCCCTGTTTTTGCTCCCCTCCTTTTTGGTTTTTCTCTTCTTTTATTTACAGCCGATTCTCAGTATTTTTCTAACGTCCTGTACGAAATATGACGGCTTTAATAGTCCCCGTTTTGTGGGATTGCAAAATTACATACAGCTTTTTGGGCAGGAATCCTTTCAGCTTTCCATGAAGAATCTTTTTTTGTGGTCTCTTATTGCCACCATCCTTCATGTGGGCTTTGGAACGATTCTTGCTTTTATTTTGTTCCAAAAACCTAGAGGCTGGAAATTCGCCAGAGCGGTTTTTATGGTGCCGAATGTGATTTCCGCAGCGGCTTGGGCTTTGATTTATCGTTTCATTTTCAATGATGAAATGGGCTTTATGAACGGGCTGATTCGCCTCTTTAACAAGGACTTTCATCACCAATGGTTCTTTGAATCTCCCTATGCCTTTTGGGCGGTGACGCTCACCTGGCTTTTTTATGCGGTGATTGTAACCCTTCTTGTAATGAATGACCTGTATTCCATTCCGGAGGAGGTATTTTCCGCAGCGAAGGTGGACGGCGCCAATACCCTTCAGATTCTTTGGCATATCGAGCTTCCCATGTGTCGTATTTCCATCGGAACCTCTATCATTGCCTCCATTACGGCCAGAATCGCCATGTATGAGCAAATCGCCCTAACCACTTCCGGAGGGCCGGGAAACGATACCATGAACCTCCCCCTCATTTTGATGAAGAACATTTTGGACTTAAAATACGGCTTGGCCAATGCCAGCGGCGTGATGATGTTTTTAGCGGGAATCTTGGTGCTGCTTTTGGTGCATAAGGGATTTCGTTTAAATGAAGGGATTTATGACTAAAAGTAGAGGAGCTCAATCTAAAGCATCAAAGCGAAGTAGCTAAAGGAGTTTTGAAATAAGTCGTTTATGGGTATGACAGATAGGGGCGCTTAGTAGCAGTGAAACTGAAGATCAGTAGAAGCTGTTTTTATGGCAATGAAGGGATTTATCACAATGAAAGCATTTTTGCAAAATAAAGACAATGTCAATGTAAAGAAAAAGAAGGGGTTCTTATCCTCCCTTCTCATTGGATTACTTTTGTGCTTTACCATTTTGATTTCTCTCTTCCCGATTGTGTGGGTGATTTTATCCTCCTTTAAAACCAATGCGGCTATTTTGTCAGATCCCTTTTCCCTACCTACAGGCTTTTCTTTAGAGCCCTACAGTTATATTTTTTCCAAGTATAATTTTGTACAGTATTTTTTGAATTCCACCTTGGTTTCCCTTTCCGCAACACTACTGGCTTTATTGATTTATGCCATGGGAGCCTATGTTTTTGCCAAGTATAACTTTCCGGGAAAAAATCTTCTTTTTATCCTGTATTCCATCACCTTACTGGTGCCGGCACAGTCCAAGGCTCAGCCGATATTTTCCCTTTTGATTCATCTAAATCTCTATGATTCTCTGCCGGGACTCAGCCTTGTGTATATTTCCATGGGATTGGCTATGAGTATCTTTGTATTAAGGCCTGCCTTCCTTGCCATACCCAAGTCTTTGGATGAGGCGGCGATTTTGGAGGGAGCGGATTTCTTCACCGTCTTTTGGAAAATCAACCTTCCCTTGGCAAAGGGCGGATTAACTACAGCGGGAATTCTTTTGTTCCTTGGAAACTGGAATGAGTATTTCTATGCCTCATTGTTGATTAGTTCGGATAAGGCAAGAACTCTGCCATTGGCCTTGCAATTTTTCACAGAGTCCTTTTCCTATAATTACCCCAGACTTTTTGCGGCTTTGACCGTGGTGGTTTTACCGGGAATCTTGCTCTATGCGGTTTTAGAGGAGCAGGTGCAGACGGCTATGGCAAGTTCTGGAATTAAGGGCTAGAGAATAAAAATTTGTTGTAAAATTTATAATGCTTTAGAAATTAAAATGTTTATCAAGCAAAATTACCCCCTCGAATTCGAGGGGGTTTTTAATGGATTAATTCGGCCATGTAATTAGTAAATCTTGCTTTTTACAAGGAAAAAGAGGAAGACAAGAGAAGAAAAGTTTGTTAAAATAAATAAAAAAAGCAAGCCTTTTAATTAAGGGCGCGATTATTCTTTTTTCTTTTACGAATTACAGAAAGGAGCTTATATGAAAAGTAGGAAAAATGCAGGAATAGAGACTGGATATTCCCTCATAAGGCTTATCCCAGGGAGAGTATGCGGTATCTCGTTCCTTATGCTTCTTTTTCTTTTCCTGATGTCTAAAATATGTTTTGCGGAAGAACAGATACTCTCGGAAGTTAGATTAACCGGTTCACCGACTTCGATAAGTGCCGGAACCTTGCCGGATCCAAGCGTGAAATCGGAAACTGCGCATGTAAAAGCAAGAGTGTTTGAGTATTATTTAACAGCTTTAAAGCATGGATACGATTGGCGGTGGTGGAACGAAAATGAAGATTACTGGGATGACTTTAGAGTAGGTAAGAAATCCGAGTACCATTATCATACACCGATTGCATATGCGAATGGAACTAGATATGGGTTAAAAGTATGGATTACAACCGATGAGGGATATTCTATTGATAAAAGTACCAAGATATATTTTAATAACCAGGAATATAACAATGTAGGAAAGACGAAGATAAATTGTTATGGAAGAGATGCTTATGTGACACTGGACTTAGGAATTGCGACGGGGACTGCAAATCTATATACCATAGAGTATGATTCCAAAGGAGGTTCGTCGATCCCCCCGCAGACAGTAGAAGAGGGGCATCTGCCGGCTTTGTGGCAAAGTCCGAATAAGGACGCCTGTACCTTTCTTGGCTGGTATCTGGACGAGGCAGGAACGAGAGAGTTTGATAATAAGGAGCCGATTCGAGAGAATATGACTCTTTATGCTAAGTGGAGGGTTAATAAACTTTTGCCGGAAATCCGCCTCTACAGCGATACAACAGTTCTATCTGCCGGAGTTGTTCCGATTGTGAAAGTTAAGTCAACTACGGAACAGGTTTATCAGGTATTTCTCCCTGATAGTAATGAGGTCTGGCAACACTGGGACGAAATTTCTGAAAACTGGGAGCCTCTTTCAAAGACTGGGAGTATGGTTGCGAAGAAAGATGGCACTGTATATGGACTTTGGATTCAACTTTTTTTCCAAGATGGCTACTATGTCAATGAAAAGACGAAGGTATACTTTAACGATCGGGAATGCCTTTCTTTAGGACACACAGCGTTTTATCCCAAGAGCTCTATGGGGTGGGAATATGCCCATCTGTATTTGGACTACGGAAGAGTGGGAACCGGTGTTTTCTCCGATAGAAGTAAGTGGGAAAATGACTTAGAGCCGGAAGAATCCGCTGATGAAAATGCGGATAGCCGTGGAAACTCCGAGAGTTCGGGCAAAAGCAACTCTGGAAGTTCCGTCAGCAGTGATTCCGGAAGCTCAGGCAGTGGCGGTTCGGGAAGTTCCTCAGCTTCAGGAAGCTCTAGTACCGGTCGAGGCAGTTCCTCCGGCTCCTCGGGGAGCAGTTCCGGCAGCTTATCCGGCGGAAGCAGCGCAGGCTCTTCTTCCGGAGGCGGAGGCGGCGCAGGCTCTTCTTCCGGTGGCGGAGGCGGTGCAAGCGGAGTGACAAAGGTGAGTTCCGGAACTGCGGGACAGGTACTCGGTGTAGAGCGTCCTTCCTTTGACGGAAAATGGATGCAGGATGCGAAGGGCTGGTGGATTCAGTACAGCGACGGAGGCTATCCAAAGAATGAGTGGAAGCTTCTGCCCTGGAACAATACTACTGCATGGTATTTCTTTGATGAGGCAGGCTATATGAAGACCGGCTGGTTGAATCATAACGGAAAATGGTATTTCCTCTCTACCGTTTCAGACGGCTCTCTTGGCGCAATGAAGACCGGTTGGCTTCAGGATGCGGTAGACGGAAATTGGTATTATTTGGATGCCGTAAGCGGAGAATTGAAAACAGGCTGGCAAGAAGTTAGCGGAAAGCTGTATTATCTTAATACGGAAAAGTCTCGCCCCTTCGGTGCAATGTACCGAAATGAAAAAACGCCTGACGGAATACAGGTAGATGAAAGCGGAGCAAAAATCAGCTGAACAAAAAAGTAAATCAATCTATTCAATAGCAAATTAGGAAAATCTAAGGGTTTCCTGTCAGGTTCAAAAATGGAAAAGCGACAAGAAAACCCTATTTCACAGATTGGAGGATTTATGCAGCATCGTATATTAGGAGATAATGATTGTCCCATTTTGGAAATTCAGTTAAACCCGGGAGAAAGGGTGAAGATTGAGAGAGGCTCCATGGCCTATATGGCCGGTGTGGAGTTGCAGGGAAAGATGAATTCCGGCGCTAACGGCGGCGGTCTGGGCGGTTTGTTAAGTGCTGTGGGAAGAAGCATTGCCAGCGGAGAAAGCATGTTTATTACTGAGGCTGTCGGCGTGGCCAATGGCGGTAGAATCGGTGTGGCGCCTTCTATTCCCGGTAAGATTGTTCGTTTAGAGATTGGAGATAGGCAGTATCGTCTGAATACCGGAGCCTTTTTGGCCGGGGATTCCACGGTGAGCTATGCCATGAAAATGCAGGACTTGGGAAAGGCATTCTTCGGCGGCACCGGTGGACTTTTCGTCATGGAAAGTCAGGGACAGGGAGATCTGTTTGTCAATGCCTTTGGAGACCTTTTAGAGCTGGAAGTGCATCCCGACAGCCCCTTAACCATCGACAATGACCATGTGGTGGCTTGGGATAAAAGTCTGGATTACCATATTTCCGTAGCCTCCGGAACCTTCGGATTCACCACAGGGGAAGGCCTGGTCAACCGTTTTATGGGAGAAGGAAAGGTATATATCCAGACCAGAAACTTAAGCAGTCTGGCTTCTGCACTGCCCATCGCCAGAAACAATAAGAACAACGGCAAAGGCGGCTTTGGCTTATAGAGCTTTCTATGTCCTATAAGCAGTTTCGCTTCCACCGTAAACAAAAATGCTTTAAAATGAAAAAGGAGTGTCATAAGCCGAGCTTGTGACGCTCCTTTGCATTAGTGAATTCCTAAACTTTATCTGAAAAGAATATTGATATGTGGAAGAGAAGGGAAAAGTAGGATATACTGCAAAACAGTTTTTGTGAAAGCGAGTTTTTATCCTATGAAGAAAAATGTAAGCGGGCGTGAGCTCTTATTTATTGCCTCCCTTCTCTTCGGCATGTTGTTCGGGGCCGGCAATTTGATTTTCCCGGTATCTCTTGGACAGAAGGCCGGAAATACGGTTGGTTTAGCCACTCTGGGCTTTTGTATTACCGGAGTAGGGATGCCTCTTTTGGCGATTGTGGCCATGGCTCGTACGGAATCCGCCAGCATGTTGGAACTGGCATCAAAAGGGGGAAAAGGTTTTTCCCTCTTTTTTTCCAGTCTACTTTATCTTTGTATCGGCCCCCTGTTTGCCATTCCCAGAACCGCATCGGTTTCCTTTCAGGTGGGGCTTTATCCCTTTATCGGAGAAGCCCATCAGAGGCTAGGGCTGCTGATTTTCACCTTCCTTTTCTTTTTGGCGGCACTGTATTTCTCCCTTCGTCCGGGGAAAATCCTGACCTATGTGGGAAAAATTCTGAATCCGCTCTTCCTCTTCTTTTTGGGGATTCTTTTGCTCACTGCCTTTCTGCACCCTATGGGGGCAATTCAAAGTCTTCCCCCCACAGGAGAATATGCGAAAAACAGCTTTGTCACCGGACTTTTAGAGGGCTACAACACCTTGGATGTGGTGGGGGCTCTGGCTTTTGGAAACATTTTGATTGAGACCATTAAAAATCGGGGAGCGAAGGACGGAAAGGAAGTCTCTCGCTTAAGCATCATTTCCGGAAGCATTACCACTGTGATGATGGCCATCGTCTATTTCGCTTTGGCTTTTACCGGGGCGGCCAGCAGAAGTCTTTTTTCTTTGCAGGACAATGGCGGAGACATCCTGCATTCCGTTTCCACCCATTACTTTCCACGCTTTGGCGGAGTGCTTTTGGGAATCATCATTTGCCTTTCCTGCCTGAAAACGGCGGTGGGGCTGATTACCTCCACCAGTCTGGCCTTTGCGGAAATGTTCCCTAAAGGGCTTCCCTATAAAAAGCTTGTGCTGCTATTTACCTTCTTTTCCTTCGCCATTTCCAACCTGGGCTTAAGCAGAATCATTCAATTTACCGTCCCGGCGCTTTATTTTATTTATCCCATGAGTATCGTGCTGATTGTACTGTGTCTGATTGGAGAGCATTTTCGATTTGAAAAAAAGATTTTCCAAATCGCTCTGTATGTTACGGTGCCCTTTGCCCTTTTGGATGCCTACAAGGCACTGCCGAAGGAGCTACTGGGGAGAATTCCCTTTCATGAGAAAATGATGGAGCTTCTTTCTTATATTCCTCTTTTTTCTATCGGAATGGGCTGGGTTATACCGGCAGTTTTAGTCTTTCTCCTTTCTTTCCTTTTCTGGAAAATGCGGGAGAAAAATAGCAGAAAAAATAGCGGAAGGAATCCTTAAAGATATCTTTCCGCTGTTATTTTCTAAGGACTCTGTGCTATACTCTAAAGAAAAAAAGAAAGGACGGAAGACATGAAGGTTGTTCTTCTTGCAGGAGGCTTAGGTACCAGAATTTCGGAGGAATCCCATTTAAAGCCAAAGCCCATGATTGAAATCGGAGAAATGCCCATTTTATGGCATATCATGAAATATTATTCTTCCTACGGCTTTAAGGAATTTATTATTTTGGCAGGCTATAAGCAGTACCTGATTAAGGAATACTTTGCCAACTATTTCCTGCACAATGCGGACATTACCTTTGACATGGGAAAGAATACCATGGAGGTTCACAATAGCGAGGCGGAGGACTGGAAGGTAACCGTGGTGGATACCGGCCTTCACACCATGACCGGCGGAAGATTAAAGCGGGTGGAAAAGTACTTAAAGCATGAGCCTTTTATGCTGACCTATGGAGACGGAGTTTCCGATGTGAATCTGGAGGCTCTTTTGGACTTCCATAAAAAGCATGGCAAGCCGGCAACCATCAGCATGGTAAACCTTGCTCAGCAAAAGGGAGTTTTGGATGTGGATGCCGAAGGGCAGATTCGTTCTTTCCGGGAGAAGGAAGAAAAGGACGGCGCGGTGATTAACGGAGGCTTTATGGTGCTGGAGCCGGAAATCTTTGACTATCTTCAGGACGACAATACCATCTTGGAGCAAAGCCCCATGCAGAATCTTGCAGCGGAAGGCAAACTGATGGGCTATTACCATGACGGCTTCTGGCAGTGCATGGATACCCAGAGAGAGAAGAAGCTTTTGGAAGAGCTGTGGGCAAGCGGCAAGGCGCCATGGAAGCGTTGGTAGCAAGGGCTCTGTAGAGCGTGTACATTTGTCATGAATCGTTATAGGAAATCCGTAAATCAACAGAGAAGTATCGGCTTTAAGGAAGTAGGGGGAAATGCATTTTCAAGAATTAAAAGCCTTTTATCAGGGGAAGAAAGTATTTTTAACAGGCCACACCGGTTTTAAAGGGTCGTGGCTTAGTTTGATTTTGCAAATGATGGGGGCGGAATGCACCGGCTATGCCCTAAAGGAAGAGCCGGGAGCCTTATTTTCCCTCTTAAACTTAGAAAAAGGGATGCACTCCATTGAAGGGGATGTGCGGGACTATGTGCACCTGAGAAAAGCGATGGAGGAGGCGGAGCCGGAATTGGTTTTCCACTTGGCGGCACAGCCCCTGGTGCGGGAATCCTACCTTTTCCCCAGAGAAACCTACGAGACCAATGTGATGGGAACGGTGAATCTTTTGGAGGCGGTAAGGCATTGTCCCTCTGTTCGTTCCGTGCTGAATGTTACTACGGACAAGGTTTACGAGAATCCGGATCAGGAAGGACACGCCTTTACAGAGGAAGAGAAGCTGGATGGGCATGACCCCTATTCCAACTCCAAGTCCTGCTCGGAGCTGGTCACCCATAGCTATCAGAAATCCTTCTTTTCCGAGGATTCCGCCTACGGAAAAGGAAAAAAATTTCTTCCGCGCATTTCCACCGCAAGAGCCGGAAATGTGATTGGAGGAGGGGATTTTGCCAAGGACCGCATCATCCCGGACTGTGTGCGAAAGAGCATAAAGGGAGAGGCAATCGGCATTCGAAATCCCTATTCTGTTCGCCCCTATGAGCATGTCTTGGAGCCTTTGTTTGTTTATCTGGAAATCGTGGCAAGACAGGCAGGAGAAGATGGACAAGAATTTGTCGGCTATTACAATGTGGGACCGGAGCTTTCCGATGCCATTACCACAGGAGCCTTGGCAGAGCTTTTCGTGGAGTTCTGGGGAGAGAATGCAAGCTGGGAGAATCAGGCGGAGCCCAATGCTCCCCATGAAGCGGGATTTTTACAGTTAAGCACGGAGAAGTTAAAGAAGGTCTTTGGCTGGCAGCCTCGTTATACCGTAAAGGAAGCGGTGGAGAAAACCGTAGATTGGTATAAGGCATGGCATAAAGGAGAGGACCTACGGAAGTTTTCCGAAGCACAGGTTTTGGCCTTTGCCTCGGAAGACCGGGAGTGAAGCTTTAGATTAAGTCGTTAGATTGGGGCTTTAAACGGAATTTTTAGAGGAAGAACTAAGCTTGTAGCAATAAGAGTAAAGCTACATTTTGGATAAAAGCCGTAGAAAGGGTAGGGTATGGATTTAGCGGAAAAGCAGAGGCGGGGCTTCGCCATTTTGGAGGAGATTCACCGTATTTGTGAAAAACATAAAATCAGCTACCGCTTAGATTCCGGAACCCTGCTGGGAGCCATCCGCCACGAAGGCTTTATCCCTTGGGATGATGATGTGGATCTTTGTTTTTTACGGGAGGAATGGGAAAAGTTTGAAAAGGTGGCGAAGGATGAACTTTCGGAAAACTTTGTCCTACTGATGCCTAACAGCTATAGAAACGGTCGTTCCTTTTATGACTTTGTACCCCGTATTGTGGATCTTAACAGCAAAAGACGGGAAGTTGAGGGAGAAGAGGATGCCTTTTACGAAGGAAAGCTGAATCATCTTTGGGTGGACTGCTTTATTTTAGATGACTGCCCGAGAAATGCCTTTTTAGATAAGCTGTATCGTTTTCGACAGCAGATGATTTTCGGCCTGGCCATGGGACATCGGAGGAAGCTGGATTTTCAGAAGTATTCTCCAATGGCAAAGCTTTTTGTGGCGGTTCTTGCCACTTTGGGAAAATGCTTTCCCCTGCCCTTTCTTTTTTCTTTGCAGGACAGATGGGCTCAGGGAGCAAGAAGAGAAAAGAGCCAAAGAAGAGGAGAGGATTTCCTGTATTTTTCCAACTATCAGCCGGATTTCCAGTATTGTAAAGTGCAATACAGCTGCGAAGAGCCGGTGCAGTATAAGCCCTTTGCCGGAAAGGAATTTCCGGTGCCGGCAGACTATGACAGTGTGCTGAAGATGCTTTACGGGGATTATATGACACCGCCGAAGAAAGAAGAGCAGGTACCTAGCCACGAGGAAATGATATAAGACGGTGATGGGTAGAAGATCTTGCTAAAGTCGTTGAACAGCGATGGCTGAAAAGTTAGGACGGATAAGGAGCTCAAGAAAAATCATTTCAATGAGGGATTGTTTTAGAGAGAAGGGATGAACTTGGAAAAGATTTGTAGCGTTATTGTTTCCGTATATAACGAGGAAGACAGCTTGGAGCCATTTTACCAGCATTGCAGTCAGTCTTGTGAAAAATTACAGGAGCTGGGCTATGGCTATGAAATTGTCTTTGTGAATGACGGTTCTCAGGATAAAAGTGCGATTCTCTTAGAGGACTTTGCAGAGAGAGACAAGGAACACGTGCGGGTATTGTCTTTTTCCCGAAATTTTGGCCATGAGGCTGCTATGACCGCAGGCCTGGACCATGCCAAGGGAGATTTCCTGGTTTTTATGGATGCGGATTTACAGCATCCCCCTGAGCTGATTTCGGAAATGCTGAAAAAGTCGGAGGAGGGCTATCAGGTGGTGTCCATGGTACGCACCAAGAATCCTTCCGCAGGCCTTGTGAAAAATGTTACCTCCGCCCTGTTTTACTGGATTTTAAATCATGTTTCTCCGGTGCATTTTGAGGAAAATGCCTCCGACTTCTTCGGCATTTCCAAGAAGGTACAGGAGGTTTTAAAGAAGCACTATAGGGAAAAGGTCCGTTATCTTCGGGGCTTTGTTCAGTCCGTGGGCTTTCCCAAAACCGGCATTCGCTATGAGGCGGCGGCAAGACAGGCAGGGCAAAGTCATTATTCCCTACGGAAGCTGTGGCAGTTTTCCAAAAACACACTCTTTACCTTTTCCAATCTGCCCTTACAACTCGGAATTTTTGCGGCCATTTGCAGTGGAGGACTGGGTACCCTGCTTTTGATTTACACCCTTTTAACCAGAAAGGGCGCCCCCTCCGGCTACGCCACCATCGTGGTGGTGCTTTGCTTTATGTTTGCAGTGCTTTTTTTCGTCATCGGAATTATCGGGGAATACATCGCCATTTTGTTTGAAGAACTGAAGGATAGACCTCTATATATTTTATCAGACAGTAAGAATATCGAGGAGGATTCTGAAAGCTAGAAGTGTCGATATACAGACGAAGGACAGTTTGGGTTTTGAAAAAATATATAGGTTTTCAGCAGTATAGGTCTGAAAAAGAGGCAATCTGAGCCCGCCGGTACTTGCGAAAAACGAAGGAACTGAAGTTTTTCGCTTAGTACCCGAAAGGACAGACTTTTCATCAGAAAAGTCGTCCTGTTGCAGACCAACTTCCGAAGGAATTTGCCTTGCGAAGCAAAGTGAGCAGTGGGTGACAAAACCACTGCTCAGTCAGGCGAAGCTAGCGGGAGCGTGCCCCCTTTCAGACCTGTATTGCATAGAAAACCATTTCTTTTGTAGAAAAATACCAAACTTCCGAATTCTAAAAAATTCTAAGAATGAAAGAAGAAAACTCTATTTTTTTTTAAAAAAAGAAAAGCTATAATCCTCCTTGTTATTAAACATAGTCGAAAGTTATTTCGAACAGGAGGAAAAAATGAAAAGAATTTTAAGCACTTTGACAGTATCCGCATTGGCCGTATCTATGTTAGCTGCATGTGGCAGCAGCAATGCCGGAAAGACAACTACCGCAGCTGCTGAGCAGAAGGAAAGTGCAAAGGCAACAGAGAAGGCGATGGAAGGAACCAAGGCCGCTGTAGAAGAGATGAGCGGAGACTTCAGCGACAAGAAGGTTGGCGTATGTATCTATCAGTTCTCTGATAACTTCATGACTCTCTTCCGTACAGAGCTGGAAAATTATCTTGTATCCAAGGGATTCAAGAAAGAGAACATCAAGATTATGGACGGTGCTAATGACCAGGCTACACAGACCAACCAGATCGAGAACTTCATCACCGATAAGGTAGACGTTTTGATTGTTAACCCTGTTAACTCTTCCTCTGCTGCTACCATCACCGATAAGGTACAGGCTGCCGGAATCCCATTGGTTTACATCAACAGAGAGCCGGATCAGGACGAAGAGAAGAGATGGGAAGAGAAGAACTGGGATGTAACCTACGTAGGATGTGACGCTCGTCAGTCCGGAACCTTCCAGGGAGAGATTATCGCTTCCGTTGGAATGGATAAGCTGGATATGAACGGCAACGGAAAAGTTGACTACATCATGATTAAGGGTGACCCTGAGAACATCGATGCACAGTACAGAACAGAGTTCTCCGTTAAGGCATTACAGGATGCCGGCATGGAAGTAAACAAGTTAGACGAGCAGGTTGGTAACTGGGATCAGGCTCTTGCACAGTCTTTGGTTGCTAACGCATTGGCAAAGAACGGTAAGGATATCGAGGTTGTTTTCTGTAACAACGACTCCATGGCTCTTGGTGCATTACAGGCTATTCAGGCAGCAGGAAGAACCGTTGGAAAGGATATCTACTTAGTAGGTGTTGACGCTCTTGAGGAGGCTTGCCAGAATGTATTGGCAGGAACACAGACCGGAACCGTATTTAATGACTTCCTTACACAGTCCCACGCAGCAGGAGATGCAGCAATCAACTACCTCGGCGGTAAGGGAAATGACCACTACATCGGTTGTGACTATGTAAAGGTTACTAAGGACAACGCACAGGATATATTAAAACTCTTAAAGTAATAAGATTTGCAGGAAAACTTTTTCAAAGCATAGATTTGCAGGAAAATGGAGATTTGCTAAAGAAGTAGGAGCAGAAAACATTTTCCCAATACAGAACGAATTTGGGGAGTGCAGATGCATTGTGTATTTGCCTCCCCGATTGTTTTTCATTCCGAGAGTAGTGTGAAGAAATGGAGGAGGAAATGGCAGAGTATAAGTTAGAAATGAAAAATATCTCCAAATCATTTCCGGGAGTAAAGGCCCTAGATCAGGTGCAGCTGTCCGTTCGTCCCGGAACGGTACATGCCCTAATGGGAGAAAATGGAGCCGGAAAATCCACTCTGATGAAGTGCCTTTTCGGCATTTACAAGATGGATCAGGGAGAGATTTATCTGGATGGAAATAAAGTGGAAATCAACAATCCTGATGATGCAATGCTGCACGGTGTAGCCATGGTGCATCAGGAACTGCAGCCGGTACTGGCCCGTTCCGTATCGGAAAATATGTATCTGGGACGCTTCCCGGTGAAAAAGCTGGGACCGATTCAGATGATTGACCATAAGAAGATGAATCAGGATACGGAGAAGTGGTTGTCCGAGCTTGGTTTGTCTTACAATGTGAAGGCGCCTTTGTCCTCCTTATCCATCGGACAGATGCAAATGGTAGAGATTGCCAAGGCAGTTTCCCACGATGCCAAGGTCATTATCTTTGACGAGCCTACCTCTTCTCTTTCCGATAAGGAAGTAGAATTCCTCTTTAAGGTTATGGGAGATTTGAAGAAGAAGGGCGTGGCCATGATTTACATTTCCCATAAGATGGATGAAATCAAGCGGATTTCCGATGATATCACCATCATGCGTGACGGAACCTATGTAGGAACCTGGCCCGCAGAGGAGATGACCACCGAGCAGATTATTGCCAAGATGGTAGGTAGAGAATTAAGCAATATTTATCCGGAGCATCATCACAGCATTGGAGAAACCATTATGGAGGTGGAGGATTTAACCTCTATCCATGAAAAATCCTTCCGGGGAGTTTCCTTCTCCATCAAAAAGGGCGAGATTCTTGGCTTCGGCGGACTGGTAGGTGCCCAAAGAACGGAGCTGATGGAAGGAATCTTCGGTATCCGTCATTTGGCTAAAGGAACCATCAAGGTTCACGGTAAAGAAGTGAATATTAAACGCCCTAGAGATGCTATGGATGCGGGTATCGGTATGATTACCGAGGATCGCCGAGGCAACGGTATTTTCGGCTGTCTCTCCATTAAGGACAATGTGGGTGTTTCGATTTATAAGAAGTATTTAAAGGCAGGAATTATGCTGGACCATCCTTCCATTAACAAGGTGGTGGATGACAATATCAAGCGTCTGTCCATCAAGACCCCCAGCATGAAAGAACATATCGGAAATCTTTCCGGAGGAAACCAGCAGAAGGTAATCATTTCCCGCTGGCTGGCCAAGGATCCGGATATTCTGATTATGGATGAGCCTACGAGAGGTATTGATATCGGGGCAAAGCATGAGATTTATGAAATCATGGAAGAGTTGGCAAAACAGGGCAAGGCGATCATTATGATTTCTTCGGAAATGCCGGAGCTTCTGGGTATGGCGGACCGTATCTGCGTAATGTGTAACGGAAAGCTCACCGGAGAGCTGAATCAGCAGGAAGAAATGACCCAGGAAAATGTAATGAACTTTGCTACGATGTTTTAGGGGGAAAGAAAATGGAAAAGACACAAAAACAAAAATTAACGGATTTTCTGATTAATAACGGCGTTATTATCGTTATGTTCATCCTGGTGATTTACACAGGATTAACCACAAAGAACTTTTTGACCGCGGATAACGGAATGAACCTTCTGGCAAATATGTCCTATCGTTTAGTTATTGCCTTAGGAATTGCGGGCTGCGTTATTACCGCAGGTTGTGACCTTTCTGCAGGACGTATGATCGGATTCGGTGCCTGCCTTGCAGGAACTCTTCTGCAAAAGGCGGATTATTCCGGACGTTTCTTCCAGTCCGAGCCCTGGGCTTCCATGGGAAATGGAATTTTACTTAAGATTAGCCCGATGAATCCCTTCGTGGTATTGTTCCTGGTAATGCTGATTTGTGCCCTCTTCGGCACCATCACCGGTTGGTTTATTGCTTACCTTTCCGTGCCTCCCTTCATTGCTACTCTGGCAATGATGGAAATCATTTACGGTTTAGGTCTTCTCTATACTAATGCAACTCCTTTGGGAGGTTACATTGAGTCCTACACCATCTTCTCTACCGGGAAATTCTTAGGCTTAAGCTATTTGATTTGGATTGCTCTTTTGATGGCTGCAATCACCTGGTTCATCTTCAACATGACCAGACACGGAAAATATATGTATGCTATCGGTGGAAACCCACAGGCGGCAGAGGTTGCCGGTGTTCCTGTAAACCTTACCTTGGTATTGATTTATGCAAAGGCAGCAGCCTTCTACGGCATGGCAGGCTATATGCTGGGAGCAAAAGCCGGAGGAGCTTCCGTAAATACCGGACTTGGTTATGAGATGGAGGCTATCGCAGCCTGCGCCCTGGGCGGTGTATCCGTAACCGGAGGACGAGGCAAGGTATCCAGTGCCTTCATCGGTGTGGCGGTTTTGGAGCTTTTAAAGACTGCACTACAGTATCTTGGAGTAAGCCCCAACGCACAGTACATCGCCATCGGTATCGTAATCTTCATTGCCGCATCCTTGGATATTCGTAAGTACCTGACTAAGAAATAAAAGGTGAAATAAAAATAAGATATTTATGGTATCCGTCTGCAATGGAGGCACGCTCTCGCTAACCTCGCCTCATAGGGGTTCTAAGCTTTTAAAGGACAAAAGCTAAGAACCCATGGGCTCGGATTGCCTCCCATTTCAGACAGATACCACAATATTAACTTTATTTTTATATCTACTTATTAAACTGTGAAAAGTAAAGAAGAATAGGAAAGCGCTCAGACCGTTAAGGGTTTGGGTGCTTTTTTGTTCTTATTGAGTATTGCCGGTGAAGGGAGAGATAGCTTGTTTCATTCATACTTAACATGGAATCGCAAATAATTTTGGAGATAATTCGGAGCAACATATTAAAAGCATATCATATAAATATAAGATTAATTATTAACATAGCAATGACTACGGAATGGTGATAAAATAGCTCATAACAGTACATAGTAGCTTGAGTAAGGAGGTATACTTTTGCAGAACAAAGAGTCATCAATCACAAATGATAAAGACTATAAAAAGTTATTGTCAGAGTTCAAAGAGAAAGTGAAAAGTAGCCAACTTAAAGCTGCCATAAAAGTAAATTATGAATTATTAGATTTGTATTGGGCACTAGGAGAATATATTGTAAAAACGCAAGAAAAACATTCATGGGGAGATTCTTTTATAAAATTGTTAGCAGAGGATCTGCAAAAAGAGTTTCCAAACATGAAAGGCTTTTCCCAAACGAATGTAAAGTATATTAGAAGATGGTATTCCTTCTATAGAAAAGGGCTACAGGGTGTAGCCAAAAGTAAAATTGATGAAAGTAGCTCTAAAGGGCTACAAGCTGTAGCCCAATTTGATGAAAGAGTAATTCATTGCGTCAAACAAATACCATGGGGACATAATCAACGAATCATTAACCAGTGCAAGAATATAGAAGAAGCCATCTTTTATGTCAATAAGACCATTGAAAATGGATGGAGCAGGAATGTACTTGTTCATCAAATGGAAAGCGGCCTGTATTTCAGAGAAGGTAAGTCCATAAGTAATTTTGAAAAAAGACTACCTGGCATACAATCAGACCTAGCCAGACAGACGTTAAAAGATCCTTATAATTTTGACTTTCTTACTATACGCGAAGGATATGACGAAAGAGAATTGCAAAAAGAACTGGTTGAAAAAATTTCCGACTTTTTGCTAGAACTTGGGGAGGGTTTTGCCTACGTTGGAAAGGAATATCATATTAATATTAATGGAGATGATTTTTATATCGATCTGTTATTTTATAATTTGAAACTCCACTCTTACGTCGTGATTGAATTAAAAACAGAAAAATTTAGACCAGAGCATTTAGGACAGCTCAATTTTTACGTAACAGCAGTGAATAAGGAGCTAAAAACAGATAGAGACAATGCTACGATTGGACTTTTGATATGCAAAGATAAAAATGATGTGGTTTGCGAATATTCTTTAGAGCAGATTTCTCAACCTATAGGGATAAGTAAATATGAAATCACGAAGTTACTGGAAGCGGAATATCAGAGTAGTTTGCCGACTATTGAAGAAATCGAGAGAAAACTTAAAGAAATGGATAATGATTCTATAGGTGGACGGTTGGATGGTGAAACAGGGGAATGAAAATTTAAAATAGCTACGAAAACTATACAAAACAATAGATGGGAAAAAGCTGATGGAAAAAGATTGTATTCGCTTAACAAGTGAAGAAAAAGAAAGATTAATAGAATTTAAGAAGTCAGATAAATTTTTAAAAGCTTATAAACTAATTAAAGAGGAAATCGGACTTAAAGAAAGAAAAAAATTGTATTTTCGTTTAAAGGTTTTATTTTGCTTATTTCTTCTTGTAAAATTTTTCCCATTTGGGATTTATCTGAGTTTCTTTGCTTTTATTATCTTTGTGACATATGCTGTGCTGAAGGAAGAGAAGAAGAGCCGTTTAGTCGATACATACGCTCTCGGTATCGTAAATTCAATTTTACAAATCCTTGATCCGAATGCAGAAATATGCGTTACAGGTGACTTCGTACTCAAAGAATATATAAAAGTAGTTCCCGATTCTTATCATTACGCCCAAGGATGGATGTTTAAATATAATGATGATAGATGCCTTAAAGTTTGTAACCTGCGTGCATGGCATGAAGAGAAGAATAGTGAACATGACACAAATCCTAGAGAAGTTACTGATTTTCGAGGACTATTATATGGACTGATATTACCCCATTCTTATGCCGGTCAGTTACGAGTTGTTCCAACCAAGAAATCAAAATTCTTAAAAAAAAAAATCCAAGGAAGATATCTTGAGGCATTGGAGGGTGAAAGAAAAATAGATGTAGAGGATGTTTTACATAATGAGAATTATAACATTTACTGTACTGATGAGGTTTCTGCCAGAAAATTTCTTAATCCCAGTGTTTTAGCTTGGTTTGATCAACAGATTTCGAAGCAAGGATTATCATTATATTTGAAAGAAAATAAGCTGTTTATTTCAGTATATCAGAATCACTATTTGTTCCGGGCCATATACACAGGAAATGCTGGATGCATGGTCAGTAGAAACAGCAGCACTCAGTCTTAAAGAGTTGAATCAAGAGATTAGAGATATGGTAAATATTTTTTATTAGTTATCGATGTAAGATAGGGGAGAAATAAGGGAAGGCCAATAAATTGCATCAGAGGTGAAAGCATTCACGGAAGTACAATTTTAAAGGAGAAAATAGGAAAATGGCATTAACAGCTGAAGAAGTAGAGAAATTAAAGGAACTTAAACGCACTGAAGAGTTTAAAAAAAACTATAAACTGATAAAAGACGAACTTGTAAAAAGAGACAGGCAAGGTGTAGATATGGCTGCCAAGGGACTAATTTGTCTCTTCGTGATGTGCTATCTGCCTCGTCGTGCAGGCTTTCCTTTGGCAGGAATCTTGCTGTTTGTCTTAATCATCATCCCCTTTTTTAAGAGCAAAAGTGATATCGATTTGGATGATATCTATACAGAACAGATTCTTAATCTGATACTGGGGGCAATCCTTCCGAAGGCTAAGATTCACTCCTGGGGAGAAGAGCCTATAGAGGATGTAAAATATGCGGGAGCCTTAGAGGGAGAGCAGAAGATTGATGTGGAGGATGTGCGGCACAATGAAAATTACAACATTTACTGTACGGATGAGATTGCTGCCCGAAAGTTCTTAAGTCCAAGTGTTCTGGCTTGGTTTGATGAGCAGATTTCAGATCAGGGACTTTGTGCCTACCTTAAGGGGAATAAGCTTTATATCAGCAAATATACCAATGAATATATGTTTCCGGTGCCGTACACCAAGAAGAAGCTGGATGCGTGGTCGGTGGAAAAAGCGGCTCTCTATCTAAAAGACTTAAGTCAAGAAACAAAGGCTATGGCATCGGTTTTTTCTAAATAGCAATGAAAACAATGGGAACAAAAGAGGTGAGTTATGGATGTTCGAATTTTAAAGAAAATAAAGATTAAAGATGCCTTTCCTATGGGAGGCTTTATCATTGTAGGCTATGGTATTAGCTTGATGCTGTCCTTGATATAGTACGGTGCTCTTGAAGGGAGCAGTGGGAAAGTTGCCCCAAAGAAAAAGACCGATAAACCATCTCTATGCGGGTTTATCGGTCTTTTTGATAGAATTTATTTTATAGCGTACTCTCCAT
>NZ_CAUTEG010000017.1:0-32683 GCF_963537195.1 Oribacterium sinus
CCTGTCTTGCGAAAAAAGCGGAATGCTCCTATCCCAATATGACAGACAGCGAAGGCAATTTTGATGTAGATGTAGCTTTAACCACAAGAGAGGTGAATCGCTTGATTCGGGCTATGCATATCTCACCCAAGAAGATGAAGGATATAGAGCTGGATATGCCTTTAGGACTGGGCTCCGGTGCAGGTAATATTTTCGGCGCAACCGGCGGTGTTATGGAGGCGGCTTTACGTTCCGCATATTATCTGGCAACAGGAGAGAATCCGGATCCGGATGCTTTCAAGGATGTAAGAGGAATGGACGGCTGGAAAGAATCCTCCTTTGATATTGCCGGCAATAAGCTAAAGATTGCCGTAGTTAACGGATTGGCTAATGCAGATCGCCTTTTAACAGCTCTAAAGAAGGGACAGGTGCATTATGACTTTGTAGAAGTCATGGCTTGCCCGGGAGGTTGTGTAGGCGGTGGTGGCCAGCCGATTCATGATCAGAAGGAAATGGCTGCCCATCGTGCACCGGTTCTCTATAAGCAGGATCGGGAAGGAACCCTTCGTTTCTGTCATGAGAATCCTTCTATCAAGCTGGTTTACCAGGATTATCTGGAGAAACCCCTATCTGAAAGAGCGGAAGAGCTTCTGCATACCAGTCAAAAGGGCTGGCTGATGCCGGGAGAAAGTGAATAAGATATTTTTCTACCATAGAGTTTTCTATTCTATACGGAGAAGGGACTGTAAAAATCAAAATAGTTTTCTTGTTTTGATTTTTTACAGTCTCTTCTCTTTTTTTGCTCTAAAGCAGATATTGCACACCGAGCGGGGGATACTCGTTAAGATTATAAATTCATTTTTATTCATTAGTGCGAATAAAAATGATGAGTTTATGCGATATTAAAGACACAAAATAGAGTCTTTATTTGGCTGTGTCTTTTGATAAAATTAAAAAATTTATTGATAAAAAGAAAGATTCCAAGAATTGTCTAAAAAAAATGCAATCTGATGCCAAAAATTCATTTTATTGTGTCTTGAAAGTCCGGGGCATATCGTGTATATTTCTCTGTAAATTCATTAAAGAAGGAGGGCGCTATGCCAAAGTATATTTTAAAAAGGGCGATTATGTCCTTAATTACAGCCTTTTTGGTAGCAACATTAACATTTTTTGTTATGAATATGGTTCCGGGAGGGCCGTTCTTGTCCGAGAAGGCAGTAACGCCTCAGGCCCAGGCTGCTATGGAGGCGAAATATGGTTTGGATAAGCCTTTATTTCAGCAATACACCACCTATATGACCGGCATTTTAAAGGGAGACTTCGGTTTATCCATTAAGAAGAGGGGAAGAACGGTATCCCAGATTATAGGAACGAAGTTTCCGGTTTCCGCAAAGGTGGGAGGACTTGCACTAATCCTTGCAGTTTGCACCGGAATTCCTTTAGGGGCCGTAGCTGCATTTAACAGAGGAAAGTTTATTGATAACCTTTTGGTGGTTTTATCCACTGCGGGAATAGCCATTCCTTCCTTTCTGTCCTCTACGATTTTAATTTATATCTTCACCACGAAGTTAAAATGGCTGCCTTCTCTTGGCTTAAAGGATGCCCAAAGCTATATTATGCCGGTGGTGGCCTTGGCTTTATATCCCACCTTCTATATGGCACGATTGATGCGTTCTTCCATGCTGGATGTTATGGGGCAGGATTATATGAGAACCGCAAAGGCCAAGGGGGTTACAACTTTTAAAGCAATTTTCAAGCATGCCTTACGAAATGCAATCTTACCGGTGATTACTTATCTTGGACCCTTGCTTGCCGCTTTAATGACCGGTTCCTTCATTATTGAAAAGATTTTCAATATTCCGGGACTTGGTTCGGAGTTCGTAAGCTCTATTACCAGCCGAGATTATTCCATGATTATGGGAACCACCATTTTCCTGGCGGTATTTATTATTATCATGAACCTTTTCGTGGATATTGCTTACGCAATTGTGGATCCGAGAATTAAATTAAAGTAAGGAGAATAAAATGGAAGAAATAAAGAATAATCCCTTGAGCCTTCAGTGGAGCTTGGAAGATTTTACTCCGGCTTCTGTGGAGGATAAGGAGTCTCTGGTCTTTATGAGAGAATCCGTAAGCTTCTGGAAGGACGGCTTGCATCGTTTCCGGAAAAATAAAATTGCTATGAGTGCCCTGTTTATTGTTTTTTTGATTACTATTTTCTGCTTTCTGGTACCCAGCTTTTATCCCTATAAGTATGAACAGCAGATGAAGGGCTCGGAGCGTTTGGCTCCCATGCAGTACTCAAAGACGGAGCAGAAGCAAATTGATGCAGGGGAAAAGGTTTTTCCGCATCTTTTGGGAACGGATCAAAATGGTCGTGACTATATGATTCGTGTACTGGTAGGAGGAAGAGTCTCCATGACGGTAGGTCTTGTGGCTTCCGTTTTGATCCTGGTCATTGGCTCCATATTTGGGGCAATCGCCGGATACTTCGGCGGATTAGTGGATATGATTATGATGCGAATCGTGGATATTATCTACACGGTTCCCGACGTACTGATTATTATCCTTTTGGCTCAGACCTTGAAGTTCCCTCTGGAAGCATTGGCCAGCAAACCGGGCTTTGCCTGGATGCAAAAGCTTGGCTCCAATATGATTTCCATGTTTATCGTATTTGCTTTGCTCTACTGGGTGGGAATGGCCAGAATCGTCCGCTCTCAGATTATGGTTTTAAAGCAGAGTGAGTATGTTACCGCGGCAAAGGCTTTGGGTGCAGGATCCGGTCGTATTATCTTTAAGCATTTGATTGTAAACTGTATCGGTACCCTGATTGTAACCACTACCTTACAGATTCCCAGTTCCATTTTTACCGAGTCCTTCCTTTCCTTTTTAGGACTGGGTGTACAGGCACCGATGCCATCTTTGGGATCTTTGGCCAGTGCCGCTTTAAACGGATTCCAAACCTATCCGGAAAAACTTTTTGCCCCGGCTTTCTTGATTTTTATTATCATTTTAAGCTTTAACCTTTTGGGAGATGGCCTGCGTGATGCCTTTGACCCGAAATTGAAACAGCAGTAAGGAGGAAAATATGTCCGGTCAATATCTTGTGGATATTCAAGAAGAGCGTTTATCCTTCTTTACTCCGGCGGGAGAGGTAAAGGCTTTAAATAACGTTACCCTGCAAATGCGCGAGGGAGAAGTTTTAGGAATTGTTGGAGAATCCGGTTCCGGAAAATCCGTTACCGCCTACTCCATTATGGGACTTACCGCCCAGAACGGTAAGATCGTGGGAGGCTCGGTAGAGTTTAATGGTCATAAAATCCATGAAATGAGTGAAAAGGAGCTCCGGAAGATTAGAGGTAATGAAGTCAGCATTATTTTCCAGGATCCCATGACCTCTTTGAACCCGGTATGGACTGTTGGAAATCAGATTGCGGAAGCGGTTTCCCTTCATACGGATAAAAAGGGAAGAGCGGCTATGGAGAGAGCCAAGGAGCTTTTGGAATTGGTTGGTATTAATGAGCCGGAGAAGCGATTAAAGCAGTATCCCCATGAGCTTTCAGGAGGTATGCGGCAAAGAGTAATGATTGCCATCGCCTTGGCTTGTGAGCCTAAGCTTTTAATTGCTGACGAACCTACTACTGCGCTGGACGTAACCATTCAGGCACAGATTTTAGAGTTGATGCAGGAGTTAAAGCAGAAATTGGGCATGGGAATTATTATGATTACCCATGACTTAGGGGTTGTGGCCTCCATGTGCGATTATATTGCAGTAATGTACGCCGGAGAAATTGTGGAATATGGAACAACGGATGATATTTTCTATAATCCGAAGCATGAATATACCAAGGGGCTGCTTCGTTCTATTCCAAAATTCCATGAGCATGACTATTCCAAGCTGGTACCTATTGAAGGACAGCCGGTGGATCTTCTGAATCCCCCAAAGGGTTGCGGCTTTGCGCCAAGATGCAGTAACTGTATGAAGCTTTGTCTAACCCATAAGCCGGAGAAGAATCAGTATGAGGGTGTGCATTATGCCAGATGTTTTATGCAACAGAAGGAAGAATTTTTGAAGGAAAGGGGGGAAGCGTAAATGCCGGAGCGTTTATTAGAGGTAAGTCACTTAAAGCAGTATTTTCCTGTGGCAGGAAGCAATAAGGTGGTTAAGGCTGTGGATGATGTTTCCTTCTTTATCAATAAGGGAGAAACCTTTGGTCTGGTAGGAGAGTCCGGCTGCGGCAAAACTACAACAGGCCGTTCTATCCTTCGTTTAACAGAGCCTACCGGCGGAAGTATCACTTATGGCGGAGAAGTCATCTTTGATGCGGAAAAGAAAATCAAGAAGAATATGCTTCCCTACAGAAGGAAGATGCAGATTGTTTTCCAAGATCCTTACGCATCTTTGGATCCCAGAATGACTGTAGAGGATATTGTTGGAGAAGCTATTGATATTCACAAGCTTTGTGCTTCCAAGGCGGAGAGAAGGGAGAAGATTTTATCTTTATTGTCAAAGGTAGGACTGAATTCGGAGCATGCCAACCGTTATCCCCATGAGTTCTCCGGAGGACAGCGGCAAAGAATCGGGATTGCAAGAGCTTTAGCAGTGGATCCTGAATTTATCGTTTGTGATGAGCCGGTTTCTGCTTTGGACGTGTCCATCCAGGCTCAGGTAGTGAATATGTTTGAGGATTTGCAAGAGGAGCTGGGATTGACCTATCTCTTCATCGCCCATGATTTATCTATCGTAAATCATATTTCCTCCAGAATTGGGGTAATGTATCTGGGGCATTTGGTGGAGCTGGCGGATAGTGATACCATCACCTTCCATTCACTGCATCCTTATACCAAGTCCTTAATTTCTGCGGTTCCCATTGCAGATCCAAAGGTGGCCAGAGCATCCCATAGAATTATCTTATCCGGAGATGTCCCATCCCCGGTAAATCCGCCATCAGGTTGTCCCTTCCGCACCCGTTGTCCCTATGCAGACGGTTTATGTGCGGAGAAGAAGCCGGAATTTAAAGAGGTGGAAAGCGGACATTTTGCAGCCTGTCATCATTTAGACAGGGTGAATTAACAGATAAAGCCATACTGTCATAATAGGAATAGCAGTAAGGTGGGGTGTTTAATCCTGTTGCAATACATGAGGTTTAGGAGTGATTCAAAAGCTTATGAGCAAAGAATAGGCTCCTTCCTATATAGACACTATGACCAATATTTTAGAAGGGAGAAATTTATGAGAAAAGCAAAGTACCTACTTCCCATTGCGGCTTTGAGTTTGGCCTTTTTGGTTTCCTGTGGCGGAGCCGATAAGAGCAAACAGGAATCTAAGGGGGAAAGCGGCAGTCAGGCTGCTGAGGCTTCTGAAGCTTCCGCAGGTGGAGAACTTAATGTTCAGGTTGGTTCTTCTCCGGAAACCATGGATCCTGCTTTAAACTCTGCATCCGATGGAGCCACCTATATTCTGCATGCCTTTACCGGTCTGCTCAGTATAGACAAGAATTCCGATGTTGTGCCCGGACTTGCGGAAAAATGGGAACATTCCGATGACGGACTTACTTGGACTTTTCATCTTCGTCCCGACTTAAAGTGGTCTGACGGAACGGATTTAACGGCAGAGGACTTCGTATATAGCTGGAAGCGCTTGGCAGATCCCGCTTTGGCAGCTCCCTACGGCTATGATTTACTAAGTGTGGTGGCAGGTTATGAAGAGGCTTCCAACGGGGATCTGGATGCTTTACAGGTTTCCGCTCCTGATAAAGATACCTTTGTGGTAAAGCTAAGTAGTCCCTGCACCTTCTTTGACCAGATTGCAGCATTTGTTTCTACAGCTCCCGTACAGAAAAAGACGGTAGAAGAAAATGGAGATGCCTGGGCAACAAAGCCGGAAACTTATGTCAGCAGCGGACCTTATCGCATGACGGAATATGTGGATGGGGATAGAATCGTTTATGAGAAGAATCCGTATTATTATGACAAGGATAATATCACCTTTGATAAGATTGTTTGGCATCTGATTGAAGATGGAAACTCTGTTTATACCGCTTACAATCAGGGAGAATTGGATTTGGCAAAAACCCTTCCTTCCGAAGAGATTCCAAGCCTTAAGGGAAATGAGGAATTTCACTTGGATCCGATGATGGGTACCTATTATATCAGCTTTAATACCCAGAAGGCTCCCTTTAACGATCCTAAGGTAAGAGAGGCTCTTTCCTTAGCGGTGGATAGAGATTATGTGGCCAATACCATTATGCAGGGAACCTATACTCCCGCAAACAATCTGGTTGGTCCCGGAATCAGTGATGCAGCGGAGAACTCCTCCTTTGAAGAGGTGACCAAAGAAAAGTACGGTAATTTCTTTGATAACAGTAAATACGAAGAGAACCTTGCAAAAGCCAAGGAATTACTGGCTGAAGCAGGCTATCCAAACGGACAGGGATTCCCGACATTTTCCTACCTGACCAATGATGCCAGCTACCATAAGCCTGTAGCAGAGTACCTGCAAAATGCTTGGGGGCAGTTGGGACTGACCATGAACATCGATATCCAGGAGTGGAAGACTGTAACCGCAAATCGCCGTTCCGGAAACTATGATGTGGCAAGAAACGGTTGGGTAATGGATTACAACGATCCTTCCAATATGATTAACCTCTTTGAAACCGGAAACGGTAACAATGACGGTAAGTACAGCAATCCGGATTTTGATGCTTTGGTGGACAAGGCGAGAAAGACTGCAAATGTAGAGGAGCACTATGATTATCTGCATCAGGCGGAGCAGGTTCTGTTAAAGGACTATGGCGCTTGTCCTGTGGCTTACTACACGGAGTTTTATCTGGAGAAGCCGAACTTAAGCAATGTTTGGCATACCCCAACGGGATATTTCCTATTTATGTATGGTAAAAAAGCTTAAAAGAAATTTAAAAAGTATATAAAAGAAAAACGGTCGGGCATTGTCCTGACCGTTTTTCTATGGTAGAATCTCAAAGGTTTTTAACTTAACGATTGTTTCGAGTTTTTCGAAACGCTTCGTTTCATTGAAGAGGAGGAGTAATGAAGAAAAAAATTTTTCTGGGACTTTCCATGGCTGTAGCTGTATCCTTGGCGGCCTGCGGAGGACAAAAATCAGCAGACAACGGAAAGCAGGGAAGTGATGCTACAAAGGCGGAGGGAGCAGAGGCTTCCGATAATTCCGTATTAAACGTGGAAATCGGACCACCCCAAGAGACAATTGATCCTGCATTAAACAACGCCAGAGAAGCGGCAAACATGATTAACCACACCTTTGAAGGACTTTTACGCTATGATAAGGACGGAAACATCGTTCCCGCTCAGGCGGAAAGCTATGAGAAGAGTGATGACGGATTAACTTATACCTTCCATTTACGGGATGGCTTAAAGTGGTCTGACGGTACAGATTTAACCGCTAAGGATTTTCTTTATTCTTGGAAGAGAGTAGCCGATCCTGCCACTGCAGCGCCCTATGCGGAAGAGCTTTTGGGCATGGTGAAGGGCTATAAGGAGGCCTCTGCAGGCAATCTGGATGCTTTGGGAATAGAAGCACCGGATGATAAGACCTTTGTTATCCATCTTGCCTATCCCTGTAGCTATTTCGAGCAAATCTGTGCTTTTGCGGTAATGGTTCCGGTACAGGAGGCTACCATTGAAGCAAACGGAGACGCTTGGACCAACACTGCTGAGACTTACGTTTCCAACGGTCCATACTATGTATCCGCCTATACCCAGGATGAGCAGTATGTTTTGACCAAGAACCCGAATTACTGGGATAAGGATAACGTTACCTTTGAAACCATTAACTGGCTTTTGGTAAAGGACTCCAATGCAGCTTATACCGCTTACAATCAGGGAGACCTGGATTTCTCCAGAGATTTCCCCAAGGAGGAGTTAGAGAGTGTTCAAAAGACAGCAGATTATCATATTGATCCCCTGCGCGGAACCTATTTTATGATTTTCAACTGCAATAAGGAGCCTTTCAACAATCCTAAGGTGAGAGCGGCATTATCCTTGGCATTGGATCGTGATTATATTGCCAACAGCATTATGCAGGGGCTTTACAGTCCGGCAACCAACTTCGTGGGAACCGGTGTTTCCGATGCGAAGGAAGGAAGTTCCTTTGAGAAGGTTACCGAGGAAAAGTATGGCAATGCTTTTGATTTAAAGGGCTATGATGCACAGCTTGCAAAGGCAAAGGAGCTTTTGGCTGAGGCAGGTTACCCCAATGGAGAGGGCTTCCCTGCATTTACCTATGCAACCAATGATACGGATTATCATAAGCCGGTAGCGGAGTATGCTCAGGATGTATGGAAAAAGGAGCTTGGATTAAATTGCTCTATTAACATTTTGGAGTGGGCAAGCTTTACGGCAGACCGTCGTTCCGGAAACTTTGACATTGCAAGACAGGGATGGCTCTATGACTGGGATGATCCTGCCAATATGTTAAATCTTTTGGTGACTACCAACGGAAACAATGACGGTAAGTATTCTAATCCGGAATATGACTCCATTATGGATAAGGCAAAGACCCTTACCGACAAGGCAGCTTACTATGATGCTATGCATGAGGCAGAGCAGTTAGCTCTTAAGGATGCCGCTATTGCTCCTATTGCCTACTACAATGATACCTGGTTACAGAAAGAGAATTTAAAGAATGTATGGCATCATCCAAACGGTTTCTGGTATTTCATGCATGCTACAAAGGAATAATTAAAAGAATCCTTCGTAAAGTTTATTTTTACAGGAAAAAGCCTCGGAAGAATTGCCGAGGCTTTTTTTGTATGGTAAACTAGGGAAAGTCAAAAGGGAGGTTAGTATGCCAAATAGAAGAGTGATGTTAAAGCTTTCCGGAGAAGCCCTGGCAGGGGAAAAGCACTTCGGTTTTTCCGATGATGTGATTTTTGCCGTAGCCAAGCAGGTGAAGGAAGCCGTAAGCCAAGGGGTGGAAGTCGCCATTGTGATTGGCGGAGGCAATTTCTGGAGAGGAAGACAGTCAGAGCAGGTGGACCGCTACAAAGCAGATCAGGTGGGAATTTTAGCCACCATGATGAACTGTATTTATGTCTCTGAAATTTTCCGCATCAGCGGATTGAAAACGAAGATTATGTCCTCCATTGCCGTAGGAGATATGGCGGAGCTTTTTTCCAAGGATAAGGCGGTGAAGGCTTTGAAAAAAGGACAGGTGGTATTTTGCGCCGGAGGTACGGGACATCCCTTCTTTTCTACGGATACCGGAGTAGTTCTTCGGGCATTGGAATTGGAATGTAAGGAGATTCTTTTGGCTAAGGCCATTGACGGCGTTTATGATAAGGATCCCAAGAAGTTTCCGGATGCAAAGAAATATGAAAGCTTAAGCATTGATGAGGTAGTGGAGAAAAAACTGCAGGTAATTGACCTGTCCGCATCCATTCTTTGCTTGGAAAACAGACTTCCCTTGTCCGTATTTTCTTTAGAAGAGGAAGACGGTATTGCCAAGGCTCTTTTGGGAGAGCATAGAGGCACCAGAGTTACAGCGGATTGAGTTTCAAAAAGAATCATTGTCCTATAAACGAGATATCGCACGCTTTGCGAGCGATACTCGTTATGAATAAAGCTTTATTCCATGAAATAAAGCTTTAGTATACAAGATAAGAAGAGCCGGAGGAAAGAAAGATGGATGATCAATTTACCATTTACATTGAGAAGATGCACAAGACTCACGATAACCTGATGAGTGAGCTGGGAACTATTCGTGCAGGAAGAGCCAACCCCCACGTTTTAGACCGTATTATGGTGGATTACTACGGTACACCCACCCCGATTCAGCAGGTAGGAAACGTATCTGTACCGGAGGCGAGAATTCTTCAGATTCAGCCTTGGGATAAGTCTGTTATGAAGGAAATTGAAAAAGCAATCAATATGTCTGAACTGGGAATAAATCCTACCAATGACGGACAGGTGATTCGTCTGGTTTTTCCGGAGCTTACCGAGGAGAGACGTAAAGAATTAACCAAGGATGTAAAGAAAAAGGGAGAGGCCGCTAAGATTGCCATTCGAAATATTCGTAGGGATGCTATGGATTTAGCGAAGAAGCTGGAAAAGAATGCGGAAATCACCGAGGATGACCTGAGTAGACAAACCAAGGATATTCAGGAGCTTACAGACCATATGATTGAGAAAATTGACAAGTCTGTTGAGGCTAAGAATAAGGAATTAATGACTGTATGATTTTTCAAAATAATCAAGAGCAAAGAAGCCTTCCAAGGCACATTGCCATCATCTTGGATGGCAATGGTCGTTGGGCGGCTTCTCATGCGTTACCAAGGGCTTTAGGCCATAAAAAGGGTTGTGAGACGCTGGAACAAACCGTGGAAGATTGTGCCAGGCTTGGCATAGAGTATTTAACGGTTTACGGATTTTCCACGGAAAACTGGAAACGTTCCGAGGAAGAAGTGGGAGCTTTGATGCAGCTCTTTCGCTTCTATATGAAAAAGTTAATCACCGTAGCCAATGCCAATAATGTTCGAGCGAAAATGATTGGGGAAAGAAGTCGTTTTCCGGAGGATATACAAAAAGGAATTGCCGAGCTGGAAGAGAGCACCAAGGGAAATACCGGTATGCTTTTCAGCTTTGCCGTAAATTACGGGGGCAGAGACGAGATGATTAGAGCTATTCGTAAAATTGCCCTGGAAAGTTCTCCTTCAGAGCTCAGCGAGAAGCTTTCTCATCTTACGGAAGAAGAGTTCTCGAACTATCTGGATACTGCAGGAACGCCGGATCCGGATTTAGTGATTCGCACCTCCGGAGAGTTTCGTACCTCCAACTTCCTCCTATGGCAGTCCGCCTATGCGGAGTATTATATCAGCTCAGTATACTGGCCGGACTTTAACTTGGAAGAGCTGGAAAAGGCCATTTCCTCCTATCAGAGCAGGGAGCGACGCTTTGGTGGACGGAAGGCATAAACAATTTGTCTTTCTTTTACAGGAACTTTTATTCTATGAAGCTAGGAATGTAAGGAAGAATAACTTTGAAAATTGTTTAGGGATTATAGAAATTATAGTAAAGGGTAGTATATGGTAGAACAAAAGGAAAATAGGACGGAACAAAGTAAGGGACAAAATGAACACAAGTTGAGTTCTTTTCTGACAAGGCTGATTAGCGGTATTGCTCTGCTTTTACTGTTATTTGGAATTCTTCCTCTGGGAGCTTTACCGGTCTTGTTTTTTTGCCTATTTTTATCTCTCTTTGCCACTTATGAATTATTGCATTGCTTTTCCTTAGATAAGAAGGGGATTTCTTTCTTGTCTTATTTTTTTGTTGTTCTTTACTATTCAGCCTTATTTTTGCACCTTCCTATTTCTTTCTTTTTGCTTCTTTCTTATCTTTTTCTTTTGGGATTCTATTATGTATTAAGCTATCCCAAAGCGGATATTCGGGAGATTGCACTGCTCTTTTTGGTTTTTCCCTACGCCGGAATTCTTTTATCTTATATTTACCTGTGTAGGAGTCTTCCCCATGGGAAGATTCTGGTCTGGCTGGTGTTTTTATCCAGCTGGGGAGCGGATACCTGTGCCTACTGCGCCGGACTTCTCTTTGGAAAGCATAAAATGACGCCGGTTTTAAGTCCGAAAAAGACTTGGGAAGGTGCTGTGGGAGGTATTCTTGGAGCGGGGATTTTATCCTTCCTTTTTGCAATTGTCTTTAAGGGGCACGGACTTCCTTTGCATTTATCCCCCTTATTATTGGCGCTGGCAGTATCCCTTGCCGCCTTATTTTCCATAGGTGGAGATTTGATGGCCTCCGGAATGAAAAGGGATTTTCAGATCAAGGATTACAGCCATCTGATTCCCGGACATGGAGGAATTTTGGATCGTTTTGATTCTGTTCTGTTTACGGCGCCCATTATTTACTATGGCATAACAGTTTTAGATTATTTTAAAAAGATTTAATACAAAAGAAGGAAAAACAATCGTCCCTCACTTTATAATAAGCAAGAAAAACATAGATAAGAACTGAAGCAATAAAGAAAAACGACAAATTTAATAATATCGCAACACTAAATCGTCATGTTAGACTTATCCTTGATATACTTATAAAGTAAGTCTTCACTGTAATTTGGGAAGGTAGAGAATGAATATCGTAATTTTAGGGAGCAGCGGGTCTATCGGAACCCAGTGTCTATCCCTTTTAAAGGATCATCCAGAGCATAAGGTCATTGGACTTTCGGTGAAATCCAAAATAGAGCTTTTGAAGGAGCAGGCTAAAGAATGGCAGGTTCCCAAGCTTTGTGTATATGAAGAAGCTTTAGCGGAAAAGCTTTCCACCGATTTGGATATGCCGGTGTCTTCCGGAATGGAGGGCTTGATAGAGCTGGCCACACTTCCGGAGGCAGATATGGTGGTGATTGCTTTAGTGGGAATGATTGGGATTCTCCCCACAATATCCGCGATCAAAGCAGGGAAAAAAATTGCATTAGCCAATAAAGAAACGCTGGTTTGTGCAGGGCATTTGATTATGCCTATGCTTTCGGAATACCGGGCGAAGCTCTTTCCCATTGACTCGGAACATTCCGCCATCTGGCAATGCCTTCGGGGGGAAGAAGAAAAATCTGTGGAATCTATCTTGTTAACGGCATCCGGCGGTCCTTTTTTCGGGCTAAAAAAGGAAGAGATGGAAGGGAAAACCAAGGCGGATGCCTTAAAGCACCCTAACTGGTCCATGGGACAAAAAATCACCATTGATTCCGCTACCATGGTGAATAAGGGTTTGGAAATGATGGAAGCCCACTGGCTCTTTAATATTCCCATGGAGAAGATTCAGGTAGTGATTCAGCGGGAAAGTATTTTACATTCTGCGGTAGTCTTTCAGGATGGCGCAGTAAAGGGGCAGATGGGGGTACCGGATATGCGCCTGCCCATTGCCTACGCTCTCTTCCAAGAGGAAAGGGAGTGTTACCGGGAACAAAGAATAGATTTTTCCAAGGTCTTTTCCCTGCATTTCTTTCCTCCTTCCTTGGAGGATTTTCCGGGGCTTGCTTTGGGAATGGAGGCCGGTGCCAAAGGAGGCAGTATGCCTACGGTATATAATGCGGCTAACGAAGAATCAGTTCGCTTGTTCTTAGAGGATAAAATTCGTTTCATGGAGATTCCAAGAAGCATTGCCCATTGCATGAAGGAACACGAAAAAACTTGGATAGAATTTCCTTCTGTAGAGGAAATTTTCGAAACGGAGCAGTGGGCCAGAGAAGAAGTAAGAAGATTACATAAGGAGGAGAAGAATTGAGTATAGTATTGGCCATACTTGCCCTGTCATTTTTGGTTTTTTTCCATGAACTGGGGCATTTTCTTGCGGCTAAGTTTTTTCATGTAGGGGTAAATGAGTTTTCCATTGGGATGGGACCCAGACTCCTATCCTTTTTATATAAAAATACCCGATATAGCTTAAAGTTACTCCCCTTGGGGGGGAGCTGTGCCATGCTGGGAGAGGATGCGGCAGGCTCCGGTGATTTTCTGGCTCCAAAGCAGGAGGATAATGCGGAAAATGTCTATAATTTTGATGGAGTAATTTATAGCGAAGAAGAATTAAAGACGAAGAGCTTTGAAGGAAAGCCGGCTTGGCAGCGTTTTATTATCTGTATTGCCGGCGTTTTCAACAACTTCCTTTTAGGCTTTTTGATTGCTCTTTTCCTCACCGGAACGATTGGGGTACAGCTTCCGAAAATTGCTGCCTCCAATGTATCTACTCCTGCCATGGAAAGCGGTTTACAGGAGGGAGATGAGATTCGCTTCATTAAAATCGGAAATGCCAAAGGAAGAACTGTTCATAGCTACTCCGAGCTTGCCATGTATATGGAGCTTCATAAGGAGGAGGTGCAGGAAGGAGAAGTCAGTCTTACGGTTCTTCGAGATGGGGAAAAGCTTAGTTTTCAGTTCCCTGCCTATAAGGATCCTTCTACAGGACTTTATCGTATGGGCGTGGCTCTTTCCTCTGAGCGAGTGAAGTTTCAAAACCCTTTAAAGACTATAGAGTACAGCTTTTATGAACTGGCCTTCAATGCCAGAGTGGTGATTGACAGTCTGGCATTGATTGGTAAGGGAAAGGTAAGCAGACAGGAAGTTATGGGTCCGGTGGGTACGGTTGCGGTCATCGGAGAAAGTGTTTCCAGCTCCAGCCAATACGGATTTTTCGTAATGCTACTGGTTTTACTAAACTTAAGCATGATGTTGAGCGTAAATTTGGCGGTAATGAACCTTTTGCCTATTCCCGCCCTGGATGGAGGACGATTGCTGTTCATTCTTTTGGAAATGCTGGCAAGAAAGAAACTGAATCCCAAGTGGGAGGAGCGAATCAATACCGCAGGGATGGTTTTTCTACTAGCCCTTATGGTATTGATTGTCGGAAATGATGTGTTTAATTTGTTGACCGGAGCCTATTCGAAATATTTTAGCTCATAAGTTTATTGTATAAAGGAATACTATGTTCAAAAGAGAAGATACAAGGGTGGTAGAAGTAGGAAAACTTAAAATCGGCGGTGGGAATCCGGTGGTTTTACAGTCCATGTGTAATACCAAGACGGAGGATATCAAGGGAAGTATAGCCCAAATTCTTAGACTGGCAGAGGCCGGCTGTGAACTGATTAGGCTTACCGTACCTACAAAAGAAGCGGCATTTGCCTTAAAGGAGATAAAGGCGGCTTCTCCTATTCCTATTGTTGCGGATATCCATTTCGACTACCGCATGGCGATTCTTGCCATGGAAAACGGCGCGGATAAAATCCGTATTAATCCGGGAAACATCGGCTCTTCGGAAAGGCTTCGGGCTGTGGTGGACTGCGCCAAGGAAAGAAAGATTCCCATTCGAATCGGGGTAAATTCCGGTTCCCTGGAAAAGGAAGTTTTGGAAAAATATCATGGTAGAGTTACTGCACAGGGACTTGCTGAGTCTGCCTTGGCGAATTTGCGTTTGGTAGAGGAAATGGGCTATCAGAATTTGGTACTTTCCATGAAGTCTTCCGATGTTTTGATGGCGGTGGAAGCCCATAAAATTGTGGCAGAATCCTGCCCCTATCCTTTGCATGTAGGCATCACAGAATCCGGAACAGTTTGGTCCGGAAATATCAAATCCGCCATGGGACTGGCCATGATTTTGGGAGAAGGAATCGGAGATACGATTCGTGTGAGCCTTTCTGCAGACCCTGTGGAAGAAATCAAAAGCGGAAGACTAATCTTGGAAACTCTGGGACTGAAAAAGGGTGGTATCCATGTGGTTTCCTGTCCTACCTGTGGAAGGACGGATATTGATCTGATTTCTCTTGCCAATGCAGTGGAAAAACTTGTCCAGTCCTATCCGGAAAAGTCCTTAAAGCTTGCGGTAATGGGCTGTGTGGTAAACGGTCCCGGAGAGGCCAAGGAGGCGGATCTGGCCATTGCCGGGGGCAAGGGTGTAGGGCTTTTGATGAAGCGCGGTGAAGTGATTCGGAAGGTGGAAGAGAAGGATTTGCTTTCCGCCCTCAAGGAGGAAATAGAAAAATACCCTGATTAAATAAACAGAAAGGATAGGCATGAAGCAGTTTTTTCAAGTATTTCAGGAATTAACGGTATCGGAGCATTTAAGGGGAATGTTTTTGAATACCACCATAAGCAGAATCACCTTGAAAAAAGACAGGTCGAAGCTGAGTATTTATTTGCATAGCGATCATTTACTGGAGCGAAGTGATATTCGGGAAATGGAAGAGGCTATCTATAAGCAGCTCTTTATCGGGAAGAAAATCAGCATTTGCATCCGGGAAAGCTTTCATCTATCCAGCCAATATACGGCAAAAGTACTTTATGAGTTTTATGAAAAGTCTCTTTTTGAGGAATTAAAGGAAAGAAACATTCTCCTGTATCAGATGATGAAGCAGGGAGAACTGGAATGGAGAGAAGACAATCGTCTCTCTCTTATTTTAGAGGAACAAATTCTTTTTCAAAAGGAAGAAAAGGAATGTGTTAGGGTCATTCAAAAGATTTTTGAAGAGCGTTGCGGTGTTCCTATCCATTTTACCATCCGGTTTGTGCCGGCAAATAAAAAGGCTGAGGAGGAAGAGGATAAGGCGATTGCCTCTCTGTATTCTTCTTCCGGGAATCCGGGATATTCAGAAGAAGGATTGTCCGATATTTATCCAGGGGCAGAGGGAAGTGCAGCTTATTCCGGAACAGAAGATAGGGCAATACAGGATGGAGAAGCAGCTTCATTAAGCCAAGAGAGTTCCGCACTTTCTGATGGAAACAGCTCGTCAGAGAAATTTGCAGGACAAGGCCAAGACTTTGATGCTGAGAAAAATGCGGGAAATACTCATGTCGGTTTAGCAAAGAATAGTGCTAATACTACTTTAGAGAAGAAATCCATAGAAGATTCTCTCAAACAGAAGACAAGCTCCGGGGAAAAATCCTTTGAAAAGAAGGGCTTTGAGAAAAAAAGCTTTAGCAAAGGAAAGTTCCAGTTTAAGCGTTCCGACCATAGTGATGTGTACTATGGCAGAGATTTTAGCGATACCCCCATTCCTTTAAAGGATATCCCGGAGGATGGCGGTTTGGTAACGGTGGAAGGTTTGATTATTCAGGTGGATGAACGAGCCACCCGTTCCGGAAAAACCATTTTCAGCTTCTCCTTTACGGATGATACGGATTCTTTAGCCTCTAAGATTTTTGTGGAGGAAGAAAATCTGGAGGAAGCCAGAGCCTTTCTCAAAAAGGATAATGCCATTTGCATCAAGGGAACTATGGAGTATGACAGCTACGACCAGGAGATGGAGCTGGCCCATGTGCAGGGAATCAAGAAATCTTCCTTCACCCGGAAAAAGAGAGAAGATTTAGAGAAAGAAAAGCGGGTAGAACTGCATTTACATACCAAGATGTCGGATATGGACGGGGTTTCAGATATTGAAAAATATATCGACAGAGCCCTGGATTTTGGCATGCCTGCCATGGCTATCACGGATCATGGTGTGGTACAGGCCTTTCCGGATGCCATGGCTTATTTGAAAAAGATAGGAAGACAGAAGGATTTACAGCTGATTTACGGCATGGAAGGCTATCTGGTAAATGACCTGGATTCCATTGTAAAAAATGCTTGCAAGAGAGATCTAAGCAGTACCACCGTGGTATTTGATTTGGAAACCACCGGTTTTGATCCGAGAGTCAATCATATTATAGAAATCGGTGCGGTAAAGATTGAAGACGGAAAAATCATTGACCGGATGGATGTGTTTGTAAATCCGGGAGTGCCGATTCCCTTTCGAATTACCCAGTTAACCTCTATAGATGATTCCATGGTAATGGATGCCAAAGGAATCGAAGAGGTGCTTCCACAATTTCTGGACTTTGCCAAGGATGCGATTTTGGTGGCTCATAATGCGGACTTTGACTATCACTTTGTCAGCACCAAAGCCAAGGCCTTAAACATTCCTTTTTCAGCACCGGTTATCGATACGGTGGCCTTGTCCCGCCTGCTTTTACCCAGGTTAAATCGTTTTAAGTTAGACACCGTGGCGAAGGAATTAAAGATTGAGCTTTTGCACCACCATAGAGCAGTAGATGATGCGGAGGCTACTGCAAGAATTTATCTAAAAGAGTTAGAGCTTTTAGAGCAAAGAGGCGTTAGCTCCTTAGAAGAAATCGACCGGTTGGAGGTGGATCAGGTGGGGAAGGCACGAAAGCTCCCCAGCTACCATATTATCCTGCTGGCAAAAAATGATATTGGAAGAATTAACCTCTATCGTCTGGTTTCTCTGTCCCATTTGCAGTACTTCCGAATGAAGCCGAGAATTCCCAAGTCTTTGCTGAAAAAATATCGGGAAGGACTGATTATCGGCTCAGCCTGTTCCAGCGGAGAGCTTTTTCAGGCCATGGTGCGAGGGGCGGATGACCAGCAGCTTTTGGAGATTGCCTCCTTCTATGATTATCTGGAAATTCAACCTTTAGGGAATAATGCCTATATGCTGGAATCAGATCGTTTTTCCGCAGAAACGGAAGAGGATTTGATTGACTATAATAAGAAGATTATTGCCTTGGGAGAACAGTTAAAAAAGCCGGTATGTGCTACCTGTGATGCCCATTATGCGGATGAGGAAAATGATGTTCTTCGGAGAATCGTTTTAGCTACCAAGGGAATGACAGATGAGGAAGGAGAGGCGAAGCTCTTTTTTAGAAGTACCACGGAGATGCTGGAGGAATTTTCCTATCTGGACAGCAATACCCAAAAGCAGGTGGTCATTGACAATCCCTTGAAAATCATGAAAATGTGTGAGCCGATAAAGCCGGTGCGGCCCGACAAGTGTCCTCCGATTATTGAACATTCAGACGAAACTTTACGGCAGATTTGCTACGAAACTGCCCATAAAATCTATGGCCCAAACTTACCTGCAATGGTAGAAAACCGCTTGGAGACGGAATTAAATTCTATTATCTCTAACGGTTATTCCGTGATGTATATTATTGCCCAAAAACTGGTGGATAAGTCCAATGAGGACGGCTATCTGGTAGGTTCCCGAGGTTCCGTTGGCTCTTCCTTTGCCGCTACCATGGCCCATATTACCGAGGTAAACCCATTGCCTCCCCACTATGTCTGCCCCAACTGCTACTACACGGACTTTGACTCGGAGGAGGTAAAGTCCTATTCCGGTATGGCAGGATATGATATGCCCAGTAAAACCTGTCCCCACTGCGGTACGGTTTTAAACCGTCTGGGCTTTGATATTCCCTTTGAAACCTTTCTGGGCTTTGACGGAGATAAGGAGCCGGATATCGACTTAAACTTCTCCGGAGAATATCAGGCCAGGGCCCATGCCTATACCGGAGCTATTTTTGGAGAGGAAAATACCTACAAGGCGGGAACTATCGGTACTTTAGCTGAAAAAACCGCCTATGGTATGATTAAGAAATTTTATGAAGAGCGGGGGGAGAAGAAGAGAACTGCAGAACTGAATCGTCTGGTAGCGGGAATCACCGGAATCAGAAGAACCACCGGACAGCATCCGGGAGGAATTGTGGTGCTTCCCCACGGAGAGGATATCAATACTTTTACGCCGGTACAGCATCCTGCCAATGATACGGAAAGCCCCATTATTACCACCCATTTTGACTACCATAAGATTGACCATAACCTTTTGAAATTGGACATTCTGGGACATGATGACCCCACCATGATTCGAAAGCTGCAGGATTTAACGGGCTTGGATCCGGTAAAGGATATTCCCTTGGATTCTCCTGAAGTGATGTCCTTGTTCCAATCCACGGAAGCTTTAGGCATTTCCCCGGCAGATATTCAGGGGGTGGAATTGGGCTGCCTGGGGATTCCGGAGTTTGGTACCCAGTTTGCTATGCAAATGGTACAGGATACCAAACCGAAATACCTTTCCGACCTGATTCGTATCTCCGGACTTTCCCATGGAACGGATGTCTATCTGAACAATGCCCAGGATCTTATCCTAAGCGGGGTAACCACCCTTCGTGAAGCTATTTGCTGTCGTGACGATATCATGGTGTATTTGATGCACATGGGCTTGGAGCCGGGAGAAAGCTTTAACATAATGGAGGCTACCAGAAAGCATAAGCCCTTAAAGGATGAGTGGTGCGAGCACATGCTGGAGCATGGAGTACCTCAGTGGTACATTGATGCCTGTAAAAAAATCAAGTACATGTTCCCTAAGGCCCATGCGGCAGCCTATGTTATGATGGCTTATCGTGTAGCCTATTGTAAGGTCTTCTACCCTAAGGAATACTATACCGCCTATTATACGGTTAGAGCGGACGGCTTTGACTTTGACAAAATGTGCTTCGGTGTGGAGAAGCTCCGTTTTCATATTAAGGAGTACTCCTCCAGAGAGAAGCTTTCCGCAACAGATCAGCTCTGTCTTCGAGATATGAAGATTTGTGAGGAAATGTATGCCAGAGGAATTCAATTTGCTCCTTTAGACATCTACAAGGCGAAGGCAAAGGACTTCCAAATCACGGAAAAGGGAGAGATTATGCCTTCCTTTAGTTGTATTGCCGGTTTGGGAGAAGCGGTGGCCCAGGGATTAGAAGAGGGCGCAAAATATGGAAAATACCTGTCCAAAGATGATTTTATTCAAAGAACCCACTGCCCCAAGGCCTTTGCAGACAAATTCCATGAATTGGGACTTCTAGGTGACATTCCCCTATCCAATCAGATGTCCCTCTTTGACTTATAATACAAAACAACGGATTTTCTTGTAATATTGCCTTTTTTCATATACAATACAACTATATATCTTGCGACATGCAATAGGCTGCATTGTTAGAAATAGGAGGAAGGATCTATGAAAGTTTATGAAACCGGCAGTATTCGTAACGTAGTTCTTTTAGGTCATGGAGGTGCCGGAAAAACCACCATTGCAGAAGCATTAGCTTATGTAACTTCTGGAATTAATAGAATGGGCAGTGTTGATGACGGGAACACCCTGTCTGACTTTGATAAAGAAGAAAAGAAGCGGAAGTTTTCCATTTCCACTTCCGTGATTCCTATCGAGTATAAGGGAGAGTCCGGAGAGCTGAAGATGAATATTTTGGATACTCCCGGATACTTCGACTTTGTAGGAGAGGTGGAAGAGGCTGTTTCTGCGGCAGATGCGGCGATTATCGTGGTAAACGGTAAGGCGGGGATTGAGCCGGGAACGGTACGGGCCTGGGAGCTTTGTGAAGCCAATGCTCTTCCCAGACTTTTCTTTGTCAGCAATATGGATGATGACAAGGCTTCCTTCAGACAGCTGGTTCTGGATCTGGAAAAGCAGTTCGGTAAGTCCGTAGCACCTTTCCAGCTTCCTATCCGTGAAAATGAGAAATTCGTGGGCTTTGTAAACGTGGTAAAGATGGCCGGAAGACGCTTTACAAAGATGAATGAATATGAGGCTTGCCCCATTCCCGACTATGTGGAGAAGCACTTAACCATTGCCCGTTCCGCCTTACTGGAGGCAGTAGCGGAAAGCTCCGATGAACTGATGGAGAAGTATTTTGCCGGAGAAGAGTTTACGGTAGAAGAGATTCAGGCCGCTTTACGGGAGAATGTAGAAGCCTGCAAGATTGCTCCGGTGCTTATGGGTTCAGGCCCCAATGTTCAGGGCTTTAATGTATTACTTCAGGTTTTAGAGAAATATTTCCCCTCTCCCGAGTCCTTGGAATCCATCGGTGTGGATGCTTCTACCGGAGAGCACTTTAGAGCAAAGTATCAGTCCGATAAGAGCTTGAGCGCAAAGATTTGGAAGACTATTGCAGATCCTTTCCTTGGAAAATACAGTCTATTTAAGATTTGTACCGGTGTATTAAAGGCCAATTCCGAGATTTACAATGTGAACAAAGAAAGCATGGAAAAGGTGGGAAAGCTCTATCTCCTTCGGGGAAATACCCCTATCGAAGTGCCTGAGCTGAAGAGTGGAGACATCGGTGCGGTAGCAAAGTTAAGTATCAGTGAAACCGGAGACAGCATCTCCGTTCGTAATGCGCCTATTTTGTATCATGGCCCTAAGCTTTCCGAGCCCTTTACCTTTATGGCTTATCGTGCAGAGCAGAAGGCGGATGAGGATAAGCTTTCCACTGCTTTACAGAAGATGATGGACGAGGACAGAACCATCAGATTACAGGCTGACCCGGAAAACAGACAGAGCTTAATTTATGCTATAGGAGAACAGCAGTTAGAGGTTTTGGCTTCCCGATTAAAGGATCGATACAATGTTTCCATTAATCTGGAAAAGCCACGCTTTGCTTATCGTGAGACCATTAAGAAGACGGTAAAGGTTCAGGGTAAATATAAGAAGCAGTCCGGTGGACACGGACAGTACGGAGATGTTGTTATGGAATTCTCTCCAAGCTTTGACTATGACCAGGCCTATAGTTTTAAGGAGCAGGTATTTGGCGGTGCTGTACCGAAGAATTATTTCCCGGCTGTTGAAAAGGGAATTGCAGAGTCCTGCAAGAAGGGACCTTTGGCAGGATATCCTGTTGTAGGAGTCAATGCCACCTTACTGGACGGCTCCTACCACCCGGTAGACTCCTCCGAGCAGGCCTTTAAGACAGCGGCTTCCATGGCTTTTAAGGATGCTTTCCTACAGGCAAGCCCCATGCTTTTAGAGCCGATTGCACACCTGAATGTTACTGTTCCGGATACCTTTACCGGAGATATTATGGGAGATCTGAATAAGCGTAGAGGAAAGATTTTGGGTATGACCGCCCTTAGAGACGGAAAGCAGCTGGTTGAGGCTGAGCTTCCCATGAGTAACCTCTATCTTTATAACACCGACCTTCGCTCCATGACCGGAGGAGCAGGAAGCTTTTCCTTCTACTTCGTTCGCTACGAGCAGGCTCCCGGAGATATCCAGAATCGTGTAGTGGAAGAGTCCAAGAAGATGATGGAAGAATAAAAAGAAATGAGAAATCTTAAGATGATATATCCCATTGTAGTCGTAGTGGTAGGGTTTACTCTTTCTTATGTATTTTCTGTTTGGAAACTAAGAGGAGTACTTGAGTTTTTTGTGTATACTCTTACTATTCTTTTGATGATTATAGTGGGCAGAAAAATATACCATAAGAGTTAGAATTGCATTTCAAACCAAATATCAAACTTAAAGGTAGCTATAGTTTTAGCTACCTTTTTTTATATTTACAAGGAAGAAATGAGCGTTATAGGACAAAACGTGTGTAAAAAAATATTTCAAAATTTAGCAGTAAATACTTGAAAATAAACTACAATAATGATAAGCTTCAAATAAGTTAATTATAACAAATTCGGGATGTAGTAAATTTATTGGATATCACTTGAGAAAAATGCAATTCAAGATTGTATTAATTTACTTCAAAATAGGGAAATAGTTATTAGAAGAAGAATAGCAGCAGGAGCGGCGACTTTGCCGAATTATTTATATTTGACAAGTGATGTATATTCAAGCCACAGCGTGGGTAAAATTTATACTAGATATGAAAACAAATATTATTTAGATTCGGCGAGAACACAGTATGTGGGTTCTTGGTCATTCAGTAAACGATGGGGACATTAAAGTATGAAATTTGTGAAACAGGAGATATTACGTGCACTTTTAATACTGGTAGTACAAATGCTAACAAGCTTTATGATAGCATATTTTACCGATAGAACATGGAGCTTAAAGAACTTCATTTCTAACTATGTAATCATAGTATTTTGGGTTAATTATTTGGTTTGTAAAATAGCTATTACATTTTTTAGGAAAGCCATTTTAAAGAAAGATGAAAATAGTTAGAGTAACGATTATTCGCAAAAAGTGCGTTTGATTCTATGAATTAATAATAATTTGTTTTGATCAAATATATTTCAGAAAAAAATATTCTAATATAAAAAAACAGTAAATCAAGTCGGTTTACTGTTTTTTTTGTAAATGGTCAATAACCCGTCATCTTTTTTCTCTCCACAAAAATTGAGACATTCATTAGTCTGCATGATGGAGTTACCAACGATTACTTGACAGTAATCTAGCAAGAAATGGCTTGCTGCTTACAATTGACAGAAAATCAAGAATACTCTATCATATTTCTGATTCCTTAAGAAGAAATAACGAGTTTCAGATGAGGTGAATATGATTCGTATAGCCATTGATGCCATGGGAGGGGACTTAGCGCCTGCTGCCATTGTAAAAGGGGCAATTGACAGCCTTTCTTCCTGCCCGAATACAAAGCTTCTTCTCTTCGGTGATGAGAAAGCCATTCAGGAGGAATGTGCCAAATACCAATATGATACAGAAAGAATAGAGATTATTCCCTGTAGCGAGAATATCAGCTTGCATGAGTCTCCGGTTATGGCCATTCGGAGAAAAAAGGACTCCGGTATCGTTAAGGGAATGAAGGCGGTTAAGGAGGGAGAGGCAGAGGCCTTTCTTTCTGCCGGTTCCACCGGAGCAATTTTAGCCGGAGGACAGCTGATTGTAGGAAGAGAAAAGGGGGTACTCCGTCCTCCCCTTGCGGCTTTAATGCCTACAAGACAGGGAGTCACTCTTCTTACAGACTGCGGCGCCAATGTGGATGCCCATCCGGAGTGGCTGGTACAGTTTGCCAAGATGGGTGCCATCTATATGAAGGAAATGCTGGGCGTTCCCTCCCCAACAGTAGGCCTGGTAAATATCGGTGCGGAAGAAGAAAAGGGAAATGCTCTGGTGAAAGCTGCCATGGAAAAGTGTAAGGAGGAAAAGGACTTAAACTTTATCGGTTCCGTGGAGGCCAGAGATATTGTGGAAGGAAGCTGTTCCGTAGTGGTTGCAGATGCCTTTGTGGGAAATGTGGTTTTGAAAATGTACGAGGGTGTAGGAAAGATGCTTCTTTCCGAAATCAAGGCCGGCATTAAAGAAGGGGGACCCCTGTCCTTGGTGGGGGGTGCACTCATTTCCTCTGCTTTAAAAAAGAGAATGAAAAGATTTGATGCCAAAAGCCATGGTGGAGCTCCTATCTTAGGCTTAAAGGGGCTCGTGGTAAAGGTTCACGGAAATACGGATGGAGCGGAGATTACTACGGCCATTCGACAGGCCAAGGAATTTGCAGAAAAGGGCTTGACCAAGAAGATTGCGGAAGCCTTGGATTTCTCTGATAAAGAAGAGGAAAGCAAGGAAGAATAGATTACAGGAAAGGACAGTAATATGGAATTGGATAAGTTAAAGGAAATTATTGCCAGAGAATTACAGCATGTCAAGAAAGAGGAAATTACGGAAGATTCTCGTTTTGTAGAGGATTTAAATGCTGATTCCTTGGATATTGTACAGATTATTATGGGAATTGAGGAAGAGTTCGGCATTGAAATTCCGGAAGAAGCAAGCTTTCAGATTAAAACCGTTGGAGAAGCACACAAAGCTATTTTAAAGGCTTTAGGAAAATAAAAATGATGGAAAACATGGGCAGCACTCCTTCTCTTTCCAAGCTGGAAGAGGATTTGGGGTACCACTTTCAAGATCAGAAGCTTTTATTGCACGCCTTAACCCACCCCTCTTATTCCAATGAGATGGGGCATCCCAAGGAGGCCTCCAACCAAAGGCTGGAATTTCTGGGGGATGCGGTGTTGGAGCTGGTTTCCAGTACCCTTCTTTACCATAAGAAACCGGTGATTCAGGAGGGGCGGATGACTAAGCTTCGGGCGGCATTGGTATGTGAATCGGCTCTGGCTGTGGTGGCAAAATCGCTGCAGCTTTCTTCTTATCTTCTTTTAGGAAAGGGAGAGGAAAGAGAGGGGATTCAATTTCGGGATTCCGTTTTATCCGATGCTTTGGAAGCGGTGATTGGTGCCATTTATCTTGACGGCGGTATGGAAAAGGCGGAAGGCTTTGTTCGGGGAAAGGTTTTATCCGATATTGAGCATAAAACCCTCTTCCAGGATGCGAAAACCATGTTGCAGGAGTATTGTACGGCAAAACATTATCCTCTGGAGTATGATTTATTGGAGGAAAGCGGTCCCTTTCATCAGCGTTTTTACAAGGTGTCCGTAAAGGTAAATGAAGAGGTGTACGGCATCGGAGAGGGAAGCTCCAAAAAGAAGGCAGAGCAGGCGGCTGCCTATTTTGCATTAGAAAAAATAAAGGTGGAAACAGGGGATGTATTTAAAGTCTATTGAAATTCAAGGATTTAAGTCCTTTGCCAATAAAACTGTTTTGGAATTTTCTCCCGGTATTACCGGGATTGTAGGGCCTAACGGCTCCGGAAAATCCAATATTTCTGATGCGGTTCGTTGGGTTTTGGGAGAACAGAAGGTAAAACAGCTTCGTGGAAATTCCATGCAGGATGTTATTTTCTCAGGAACTGCCTTAAGAAGAGCCCAGGGCTATGCCTATGTAAGCATGTGCTTTGACAATGTAGACCATGCCTTAAATCTTCCCTATGAGGAAATTACCGTTAGTAGAAGACTGTATCGTTCCGGAGAATCGGAATATCGTTTAAATGATGCGGAATGCCGTTTAAAGGATATTCACGAGCTTTTTTATGATACCGGAATCGGAAAAGAAGGCTATTCCCTAATCGGACAGGGGCAGATTGATAAGATTTTGTCCGGAAAGGCGGAAGAGCGAAGGGCTCTCTTTGATGAGGCGGTGGGAATTGTTAAGTTCAAAAGAAGAAAGGACATTTCCCAGAAAAAGCTGGAAGAAGAACAGGCCAATATGGAGCGTATTCAGGATATTCTTTCTGAGCTGGAAAAGCAGCTGGCACCATTGGAGAGACAGTCCGGAAAGGCAAAGAATTATCTACAGCTTAGAGATAAGCTCTTACTTTATGAAGCCAATCTTTTCCTTCTGGAAATGAAGGAGGCGGAGAAAGGATTAGAGGAATTAGCGGAAAAAATTGAGAATTTAAGCTATTTTCAAAAAGAAGAGGAAGAGAAACAGAATCGTTTAACCCAAGCCTTTTTAGCAATGGAAAGGGAGGGGGACACCTTAGAGGCGGAGGAACAGAGGATTCGACAGCGGGAAGAAGAGTATCTGTCGGAAAAGGCGGAGATAGAACGCCGGATTTCTCAGCTTCGAGAGGATATTTCCGGAAAAGAAAGCAGTAAAAAGCATTTTCAGGAACAAATTGAAAAGCTAAAGGAGGAAAGTAGCCGGCTTCTTGGAAAGATGGAGGATTTGGCGGCTACTTTATTTGCTATGCAGGAGCAGTTTAGCTCTTTGCTCCCATTTAGTAAGGACAAATCAGAAGTTCAGCTGGACATTGATTTTATTCGTTCCACCATTAAGGAAGCGGAAAGAACCATTCAAAACTGCTTCGGAAACAATTTTGCCTTTGAAGAAGCACCAAAGCTTTCTGGGGAAGAGGAAGAAAATCTTGGGGAGCAGTTTTTAGCCTTTCAGGAAAAAGAGGAGGAGCTGAAAAAAGCCCGGGAAAAATTTCAGTCTTTACTCCAAAGTATGCAGGGGCTCTCCCGGGAATTGCAGGAAAAAAGACAGGAGCTGGAATCCGAAAAGAGTCGTTTGGCTGTTCAGGAGAGGGCGGTGGAAAATCAAAGCCTTCGCCTTGAGAACCTGGAAAATCTTGCAGAGCGTTATGAGGGCTTCGGTAATGCGGTTCGCTTCTGTATGAGAGAAAAGGCTAGGGAAAAAGGTCTGATTGGCGTGGTGGCGGAGCTGATTTCTGTTCCCAAAGACTATGAGTTGGCGCTGGAAATGGTCCTTGGTTCCGGTCTGCAACAATTGGTTTGTGAAGATGAAGGCACTGCAAAACGATTGATTGAAAAGTTAAAAAGGGAGAGGCAGGGTAGAGCCAGTTTCCTTCCTCTGCCTTCTCTTCGAAAAAACAGAGATGAAAAATATGATAGTTTAAAAAAGGAAGCGGGAGTGATTGGGGTATTTGCAGATTTGATTAAGGTTCCGGATTCCTGTAAGGGCTTAGAAAATTATCTTTTATCCAGAGTGCTTTTGGTGAAAAGCATGGAGGAGGCTCTTAGCTTAGAAAAGAAATATCATCATAGCCTAAGGATAGTTACTCTGGAAGGAGAACTTTTACAGGCAGGGGGAGCTATTTCCGGAGGTGCCTATAAGAATAATTCCTCTCTTATGGGAAGAAAAAGAGAGATGGAAGAACTTAAGGAGAGCATTGAGAAGGGAAAGGAAGTCTGCAACACTATTAGGAAGTCTGTAGTGGAGAAGGAGAAGGCTTGCAATAGGCTGGAACAGGAGCTCTCCACGAAAGAAGAAGAAAGACATCAACAGGAGAAGGGGATTTCTGAACTGGAGCTTATGTTACAGGCGAAGATGCAGTTAGAGTATCAAACCCTGTCCACCAAAACGGATTTTCTGACGGAGCAGATGCATGGCTACAGCGATGCTTTGGAAAAACTCTTTGCGGAAAAATTTGATCTGGAAGAGGCGGAAAAGCAGTCAAAGGAATCCGTATTGCATCAGGAGGAGGAAATTCTAAAGCTGCAGGAAAAGCTTTCCGATGGAGAAAAAGCATTTTCCGATAGAAAGGAAAGCCTGCAAAGTATTCAGGAGCAGAAGCAAAAGATTGCCGAAAAACAAAAAGCATACTTTGCGGAAAAGGAGAAGTTTGCAGAGGCTCAGTTAAATCAGGAAAAGGAAGCTCTTCGTCTGGAAAATCAAAAGGAAAAATTAGAGGAGCAAAGCGCCAAGTCCGCCCAGTATATTTTGGAAGAGTACGGTCTGCAGTTCTCCGAGGTGAAGCAGTATTACCGGGAGGAGCTTTGCGAAGATCCTGCGCTTTCCAAGGAAATTCAGGAAATGAAGGGGAATATCCGGAACCTTGGCCCCATAAATCTGGACAGTATTCAGCAATTTGAAGAGGTTTCGGAGCGTTACAGCTTTCTGCATAAGCAGGTGGAGGATCTTCTTACTTCCGAAAAATCTTTGCAGGAGATTATCGCTGACCTGGATCGGGGAATGCGGAAGCAGTTTCATGAAAATTTTTCCAAGATTCAAGTGGAGTTTAACAAGGTTTTCCGTGTTCTATTCGGCGGAGGACAGGGAAGACTGGAAATGGAAGAGGGAGAGGATGTGCTGGAAAGCGGTATTCGTATCGTAGCGGAGCCCCCCGGAAAGAAATTACAAAATATGATGCAGCTTTCCGGAGGAGAAAAAGCGCTTACCGCTATTTCCCTGCTTTTTGCTTTGCAAAGTTTAAAGCCTTCTCCCTTCTGTTTATTGGATGAGATAGAGGCGGCATTGGATGATTCCAATGTGGTACGCTTTGCGGAGTATTTGCATCATTTGATTAAGAACACCCAGTTTATTGTCATTACCCATAGAAGAGGAACGATGGAAAGGGCAGATAGACTTTTCGGTGTTACCATGCAGGAAAAGGGGATTTCCACCCTGGTATCCGTGGATCTTGTAGAAGACCAATTGCAATAAGGAGGCGTTATGGCAAATTTTTTTACCAAAATACTGAATAATATTTTTCAATCCAATGAGGTAGCTGATGAGGCCTTTTATGAAGAGCTGGAAGAGGCCATGATTCTCAGTGACGTTTCCTATAGCAGCTGCATGCGTATTATTGATGCGGTAAAGCATGAGGCCAATCAGCGGGGAGTCAACCTCACCCGGGATGTGCAAAAGATTCTAAAGGACTATATTCTGGATTTAATGATGGTGGAAGAAGGCTATTATGCCTTTGAACAGGAGAAAAGCATTATCTCCGTCATCGGCGTAAATGGCGTAGGAAAAACCACTTCTATCGGAAAGCTTGCCTATCATTTAAAGAAAAAAGGGAAGAAAGTTATCCTTGCGGCGGCGGATACCTTCCGTGCCGGAGCCATTGAGCAGCTGGTGGAATGGGGAAACCGTGTAGGGGTGGATGTGATTCACCAAAAGGAAGGCTCCGACCCTGCGGCAGTGGTTTTCGATGCCCTCCAGTCCTTTAAGGCAAAAAATGCGGATGTTTTGATTATTGATACCGCAGGTAGACTGCACAATAAGAAAAACCTGATGCAGGAGCTTGGAAAAATTAACCGCATCATTGACCGGGAATTTGCGGAAGGCTACAGAGAAACTCTGGTGGTTTTGGATGCCACCACAGGCCAGAACGCCATGAGCCAGGCAAAGCTCTTTAAAGAATGCAGCCAGGTTACCGGCGTAATCTTAAGTAAGATGGACTCCACCGCGAAAGGCGGTATGGCCCTATCCATACAGGCAGAACTGGGCCTTCCGGTAAAATACATGGGCACCGGGGAAAAAGTGGAAAATTTACAGCGCTTCGATGCCAAGCGATATGTTGAAGATATTTTTGACCTGCATTAAGGCAAAGCTTCCTGCTGTCAACAAAAACGCTTGACAGCGGGAGCCTTTTTTGTTATTTTACTATATCGTGAGGTGAAGTATGGAAGCATTTGTGGAGAAGGGAAACCTGTTTTTGCTGTATTCCGGCCTGTTAAAGGAGAAGCAAAGACAGATTTATGAATACCATATTTTGGAAGACATGAGCTTTACGGAGATTGGCTTGGAAATGGGTATCACCAGGCAGGCAGCCCAGGCGGTATTTCGAAAGGCTGACGAAAAGCTAAAGTTCATCGAAGAGAATCTTCACCTGGCAGAAAAGTGGCTCAGTATACGGCGTTGTGCGGAAGAAATTCAGAGCAAGGCACGGGATGCGGAAATCAAAGCATTAGCAGGAGAAATCATTCATGGCATTTGAAAGTTTATCCGATCGTTTAAGTGATATATTTCAAAATTTATCCGGAAAGGGAAAGCTTTCCGAGGAGGATGTAAACCTTGCCTTAAAGGAAGTTCGAATGGCTTTGCTGGAAGCAGACGTGAACTTCAAGCTGGTAAAGGATTTCATTGCCAAGGTCAAGGAATCCGCCATCGGAGAAGAGGTATTTTCCTCTTTAAGTCCGGCTCAGACCGTTATTAAGATTGTTCGGGACGAGCTGACCAAGATGATGGGGGAAGAGAATACGGAGCTAAAGCTTCGCCCTCAAAGTGAGATCACGGTTTTGATGATGGTGGGCTTACAGGGAGCCGGAAAAACCACCACTGCGGCAAAGCTTGCAGGAAAGTTCCAAAAGCAGCATAGAAAGCCTTTACTGGTAGGCTGCGACATTTACAGACCGGCGGCTATTGAACAGCTTCGTGTCAATGCGGAAAAGCTTTCTATCCCCTTCTTTAGCTTGGGAAATCAGGTTAAGCCGGAGGAAATTGCAAAGAAGGCTTATGAAGAGGCCAAGGTAAAGGGCTATAACCTTTTGATTTTGGATACCGCCGGAAGATTGCAGATTGATGATGCTTTGATGGAAGAGCTAAAGCGGATGAAGTCTGCTGTACCTGTTGACTGGACCATCCTTACCGTGGATGCCATGACCGGACAGGAAGCGGTAAATGTTGCTGAGAGCTTCAGTAAGGAAGTGGGAGTCGACGGCGTAATCCTCAGTAAGTGCGATGGAGATACCAGAGGAGGAGCTGCCTTATCCATTAAGGCCATGACCGGACAGCCTATTCTCTACTTGGGTATGGGAGAAAAGCTTTCCGATTTAGAGCCCTTCTATCCGGACCGTATGGCAGGTCGAATTCTGGGAATGGGAGATGTACTTTCCCTCATTGAAAAAGCCCAGAGCGAAATGGATGAGGAAAAGGCCAAGGAATCCGTTAGGAAATTGTCCAAGGGACAGTTTAACTATGATGATTTCCTGGATCAGATGAATCAGTTGCAAAAGCTTGGGGGAATTGCAGGAATTTTAAAGCTGCTTCCCGGTATGAACAAGGCTATGCAGGGGATTGATCTGGAGGATTCCGAGAAGAAGATGAAGCAGGTAAAATCCATTATCCAGTCCATGACCTTTAAGGAAAGAGCCAATCCGAAGCTTATGAACCCCTCCCGAAAGAAAAGAATTGCCCAGGGAGCCGGGGTGGATATTGCAGAAGTCAACAAGCTGGTAAAACAGTTTGAAGAGATGCAGAAGATGATGAAGCAGTTTGGCGGTTCCATGAAGGGAAAGCACGGAGGCTTCCCGGGAATGGGAATGGGCAAGAATCCCTTCGGAAGAGGCGGCGGATTTCCCTTCTAAAAAAAGATGGATTTCCCTTCTAAAGAACAGGTAGGCTCCCCTACTAAAGAATAGGCGGTTTGTATTCTAAAGGATAGGAAACTTGCATTTTCATCAAGCATTTTATGTAGCATTTCAACAGCTAGTCTGTAGAAATAAATTTATCTAAACACACACAAAGGAGAAAAGAAATGGCAGTTAAGATCAGATTAAGAAGAATGGGACAGATTCACGCACCTTACTATCGTGTTATTGTGGCAGATTCCAGAAGCCCAAGAAACGGTAAGTTCATTGCAGAGCTTGGATACTATGATCCAACCAAGGAGCCAACAGTATTTAAGGTAGACGCAGAAGAGACAAAGAAGTGGTTACAGAACGGAGCACAGCCAACAGAAACTGTTGCAAGACTTCTGAAGAAGTTTGACATCTAAGTCTTATTTCAAAGGAGGATGCTGTCGTGAAGGAATTACTGGAAACCATTGCAAAGGCATTGGTTCAGTTTCCTGAAGATGTTCATGCTGAGATGGAAGAGAAGGAGGGAGAAATCCACCTGACTCTTTCCGTAAATGAGCAGGACATGGGAAAGGTGATTGGACGATCAGGTCGTATCGCCAAGGCGATCCGTTCTGTCATGAATGCTGCTGCATCCAAGCAAAATCTCAGAATATCCATTGATATTCAGTAAGGGGAAGGTATGTCTTAGGGCATACCTTTTCTTCACGCTAGGGGAGGAAAGATGTTAAAAGAGCTACGAGTAGGAACGATTTTGAAGCCCCACGGTTTAAAAGGGGAAATGAAGGTTTATCCCACAACGGAGGAACCGAGACGCTTTACCCAATTAAAGGAATTGATTTTACGAAGAGAAAGTCAGGGACTTCGGGATACTTCCTTTTCTGAAAGCAGAAAAATCAAGTCCGTTCGCTTTCAAGGAGAATTCCTGCTTTTACAGCTAGAGGGAATTGACTCTGTGGAAATGGCGGAGAAATATCGTAACGTATCTTTGATGATTCCAAGAGAGCAGGCTCTTCCTTTAGGGGAAAATGAGTTTTTCCTTGGGGATTATATCGGAATGGAAGTCTATATTGAGGGAAAAGAGCTTCTGGGAGAAGTGAAGGAAGTGATTGAAACCGGAGCGAACCTGGTATTTTCAGTGGAAGGGAAAGACAAGGAATATCTGATTCCCCATATTCCTCCGGTGGTATATGAAATCAAGGAGAATCGTATTGCCATT
>NZ_CAUTEG010000018.1:0-32623 GCF_963537195.1 Oribacterium sinus
TTTCCGATAAATTCCTCTTCCTTATCCTCTAAAAGAAGATTGTAGCACTCTGTAATCTCATCCCGGATAAAGTCATCCAGCGTCCACATGGTAGTGGTAGGGCGGGTAAAGCCCTTCTTTTCCAAAACCGGATAGAGCTGGTTTTGTTTTCTGGACAGATGAATTTTGAATTTCAACAATTCCTCGTAAAGTTCCAGCCATTGATTTTTAATGACAGGATACTGTACCAAATCCTCTACAGAAAACAGTAATTCCTTCATTTTGGCATTTTCCCTACGGTAACAGGAGATAGGATGATTTTCCGGAAGCTCTTGATCCTTTGTGACTAAAACATCCTGGAAGACCTCCAGCATGGCCTGAATATCTTCCTTTACACATTCATCATCAGTCTCCTCCACCATTTCCTGCTCGATAATGGCAATTTCATAGGGGGCCAGGTGTTGTACTCTATCCTTCAGCGCTTTTCTGGCTTCTTCCAAGGAAATCTTACCGTCATCATAGGCGGACTTTATTTCGTGAACAATTTCTAACTTCTTCCCATCAATATTTTGAAAATTCTCTCTCATCGCTTCCTCCTTATGTAGATTTTCCAATCTACGAAACAATTAAATCAGAATAAGACAGCTCTACTAGTCTATTGAGTTAGAACTATCTAACCAACATTATCATAACAAAAACGATGAGAGAATAACAATGAAAATTCCATATCAAATTCTAAAGAAATTTTCAGAAGATTTCTCTAACACATTGTCACTTTGTAAAGGGTATGAGCTCTTTTAATATATGAAAAAAATATAAAAATTATTAATGATATTCATAACGAAGATTTTATTTATTATTCTTAAAAACAGCAATATACTGATTGGGTAGACATGGCTAACCGATTTAAATAATAATAATTGAAACAGGCGAGTTCGACTAACTCTTCTATATAAAATGATTTCCTATCATTTTATAGGATGCCGGCAGAGAAAAGCAAAGAACTAAGCTTCATTTTTGGATAAACCGGAAAGCATAGTAAGGGGCGTTAAAAAGATGAAACCTGGACGTGAGGCCGTAAATCACAGTTTATAGAAAGAGGTTTAAAATGAAAAAGTTGACGAAAGGGGTTATTTTATCCCTTGCTTTTGTCTTGCCTACAATTCTGGTGCAGGGAAAAGCATTTGCTGCAGAGGCAGGAAATTCCGGTGAATGGAAAGCTGTAAACGGAAAATGGTTCTATGAGAAAGAGGGTAAGCCTGTAAAGGATTGGCTTTTGGATAAGGGAAATTGGTATTATCTTTCTCAGGACTCCGGAGAGATGCTTCTGGGAAGCCAAGAAATTAAGGGCGTTAACTATTATTTTCAAAATAAAAATGAGGCGGTAGAGGGTGCTATGGCAAGAGGCTGGTATCAAGACAGTAAGGGTGCCTATCGCTTTTACGATAACCGGGAGGGAAGCCCTACAGAGGGACAGGAGCTTAGAGGCTGGCAATGGATTGACGGATATTGCTATTATTTTGAAGAAGAAGGCGAGAAAAAGGGAATTCTCCTGCAAAACGGCATTAGCAAGGACGGTTATACCGTAAATGAAGAGGGACAATGGACGGTAAACGGTGTAGTGCAGTTTGTTGAGGGAAAAGGCTTTATCACAAAAAAATCCGATGTAAAGGGTGTTTCCAGAACGATTGATAATACGGAAGCTCGTCCGGAGAGAACAAGTTCTACACGCAGTCACTCCGGAAGAAGAAGTAGTGGAGTAGGAAGTAACGAAAGCGGTAATATAAACAGGAATGGAAGCAATGCCGGAGCAAGCGGAAATGCAGGAGCTTCCTCTAGCGGAGTGAGTGAGCAAGATAAGAAAAATTCCAAGACCGAACTGCCACAGGAGAATCCTAAAGCGGAGAACGAAAAAGAAAATCCGGATAAAAAGGCAGAATACTTGCTTGCAGATGGTGTTTTCTACGGTACGGGAACTTGGTCAAGATACTATGAGCAAAGCGGTCCGGATATCGTAAAAGTCAGCATTAAAGATGGCAAGATTGCAGAAGTCAGCAATGTGAAATACACGGAAGATGACAGCTATCAGGACAAGACCTTTAAGATCTTTGATTATCTCAAAGGCTTAGAGGATGTAAAAGAACTGGAGAAAAATCTGAAGGTGAAAAAGGGCGAAGCCTATGATGCGGTAGCTTCTGCAACCCAGTCCACATTGGGCGAGGTCAGTGCAGTGGATAATGCTCTTGCCCGTTCCAGAAAGCTGAAAAAAGACGGAAAAGAACAAAAAATTGCCTATTTTGATTTTACAAGAAAGCCAAATGCCAGAGCAGTAGGAGATAGCTTGGATCTTTCTGACACCATTCTTGACCTGCATTTTGCAGACGGAAGCAGACAGGATGTTCCTTATGCAGACTTTGCAAAGTATGGCATTACCGTGGATAAGGAACAGGGAAGCCCCTTACCGGAGCTGGGAACCACCTTTCCGGTATATTTCCAAAACGAAGACTCTTTGATTAAGCTCCCAAGCTTCATTCAGGTGCAAAAGGATTATAGGTGGGCTTATGCGGATGAGATTCGCCTGACCTATGAAAATGGAGAGGTGAAAACCCTTCCAACAGATAAAGAGCATTTTGTTTACCGTGCTGTAGAAACGGGAAAAGACATCACCAAGGCGGAGTTGATTCGGGAAGGAAAGGCCCTGACGGAGGGTGTGTATGATGCAAATCGCTCTGTTTGGGATTTCCATTTAGATGATAAACAGCTTCCGAAAAACTATGATGCTTGGAGATATAAGGATATTCAATTAAAAGAAGTTATGGATGAAGGAAAAATCCCTGCTTCCGTAGAACTTCTTTATGATGGGGAGTATATTCTGGAAGACACAATCCATCTGGAAAAAGAAGCAATTCTTTCCGGAGAAGTTCTTGAAAAGGACGGGGATGTAAATATTGATTATTTTGACGAGATAGAGAAAAATCCCGCTTTACTGCTTGGAGAGGCGGAGAATGAAAATGAAAAGCCTGTAAAGGTGGAATTACGCTATATTCCCGATAAGACAGAGAAAAAAGTTTCCGATGATGGAAATTCTGAAAACGGAGAAGGGGAAGAAGAAAAAAATACTACCGTAGAACTAAGTTTTCCGGATTTAATCATTAAAGGAAAGACAGCGAAGGTAATTCTTCATCTTCATTTCTTTGCTATGGATAATGAGGGGGATGCCGGAGCGGCAGACTCAGAGTAATGCGTATAGCAATCTTCCTTTTTAGAAATTATGAGCAATCAGAAAAATAAATAGTTTTCGGGCAGTATAGGCCTGAAAAAGGGGTAGTCTGAGCCCGTGGGTACTTGCGAAAAACAAGAGAAACGCAGTTTTTCGCTTAGTATCCCCTACGTGGCGAAGCTAGCGAGAGCGTGCCCACTTTCAGGCCTATGCTGTACGGAAAACGTTTTTGATTGTTATAAATCTGTTTTAAAAAGGAAGATTGCTAAAGCTGAATTCCGCCTTTCCACTCTTCTTATCGACACTAATATCAAAATACATGGCTTCAGAAAGTCTTCCATTTCCGTAGAATATGTTTTCTTCTTCCACCTTTTGTTGAAAATTTAGAGTGCTTGCCAATAGTGCTATGCTTTCTTTCACATCCTGAAGGCTAAAGTAGAACTGGTACTGGTATTGCTCTGTATTTCCTTCTCCGTAATGAAAAAAGCTCATTTCATATAGGGAGGTCTCCGGGAAAATATTAAGGGTTTTTTCTATAGCTTCCCGGGAACTGTCCGGAAGATTTTCGCTGTAGGAATGCAGAAAATCCGCCCCTTGAACCTCTGCCTTGGATAGAAGAGCGGAAGTCCTTGAGCAGTAGAGGGGGAAAAGAAAGAGGGGAAGGGAAGAGAGTAGGGATAGAAGAAAAATCACTATAGTCCCCTTACGAAATAGCTCAAAAATTGCCAGTTTTTTGGCATAGGAAGCCAAAAGTCCCAGCCCTCCGTAAAGTAAGGGAAGGACTGTGAAAAAGAAGCAAAGGGACAGCAAAGGAGAAGTAGGAAGCAAGAGCTTCGGACTTTTATAGCTGTAGAGCAAGACGGGGAAAAGAAACAAAAGGCATTGTAAGCCGATTCCGAAAAGAATCAGTGGAAAAAAATGATGAGAAAAAAGCAGTCTTTTGGGACTGCCTTTTTCCGTTGCAAGCTTTTGTTTCTTCTGAAAGAGGGCGCCTAAAAAGGAATTTCCGCTCTTATTTTTATTTTCTGTGAACTGTAAATCCTTTGACATTTGCTTAGATTTCCCATGGCAGGTTTTCCTTACCGAAGTGTCCGTAAGAAGAAACCAGATTATAGTCTGTATTTAAAAGATTTAAGTTGGAGATAATACCCTTTGGGGTAAGGTCGTACTTTTCGATTACGGAACGCCAAAGGTCCCCAACATTTTCATGCTCGGTACCGAAGCAGTCCAGATAAACGGATACGGGCTCCGCAACACCGATGGCATAGGCCAACTGTACCTCACATCTGTCGGTCTTTCCGGCAGAAACCAGGTCCTTCGCAATCTTTCTGGCCATATAGGCAGCAGAACGGTCCACCTTGGAAGGGTCCTTTCCGGAAAATGCTCCGCCGCCGTGGTGTGCGGCTCCGCCGTAGGTGTCGGCAATAATCTTACGTCCTGTAAGACCGGAATCCGCAAAGGAGGAACCGAGAACAAAACGTCCGGTGGGGTTTACCAAGATGCGGAAGTCGGTATTTAAATTCATTTCCGCAGCGGTTTCCACCATGATTTTCTGAATAATCTCCCGAACCTGAGACAGGGAAACGGATTCACTGTGCTGGGAAGAAATCAGGAAGGTATCAATACGATTTTCCTTGTAATCATAGCTTACCTGAGCCTTGGCATCCGGCTTTAAGATAGAGAAGGAATTTTCCAGGTTAAAGGCACGAAGCTTCTGCAATGCTCTGGTGGATAAAACATAGGGGATAGGAAGCATTTCCTTGGTCTCATTGGTAGCATAACCGAACATCATTCCCTGATCTCCGGCGCCGTCATGGTCTACACCCATGGCAATATCGGGAGACTGTACGGAAATCAACTCCTGAATCTTATATCGATCTAAATTTTCCAAACCGATATTCTTCAACACGTTTCGGCAAAGAGTATCGTAGTCCGGGGTATGGCTGCTGGTGATTTCTCCCAAAATCACAATATCATAGTCTTTGATGCAACATTCTGCAGCGATTCTTCCCTTGGGATCGTGCTTTAAAATGTCTGTAACGATGGCATCACTAATCTGATCGCAAATTTTATCCGGATGTCCGTTGGAAACCTGTTCTGATGAAAATAACATAAAATAATCCTTTCTATTTTGTATACAGAGTGGGAGAGGCTCCGAAAAGACATAAAAAAACCATTGGGCTCGCCAATGGTCGATAATCTTCTTATTGATCGAAACAAATGGTTCGCTCAGGTTAGCACCTTCCGTTTCCGGGGTTGCTGCGGCTTCTTAGCTCCTATGTAGCTCCACCGACTCTGAATAAGCTATGAAATTTTGTTCTGTAATACTAGCAAAGTGGAGAGGAAAATGCAAGAAAAAGTTCGAAAGAAGAATATAAAAAAATAATAAATTTAAGTTTTCTTTACTTTCCGGGAAGAATGAGATATAAGAGAGGGCACGGGTTTGCCGATATAAGATAAAAGGTAATAAGAAAAATAATACTGTCAAAAGGAAAACAAATGGGGTTGCCGATATTGCATAAAGCGTTATCAGAAAATAATCACGATAGAAAAGGGAAAAGAACATACCGGGAGATGAGGAAGGGAACAATATGTTTAAAGCGATAGCATTGGATTTGGACGGAACATTGACCAATTCGGAAAAGAAGGTCAGCGAAAGAAACAAAAAAGCTTTGCAGGAGGCTATCAAGAGAGGCGTCAGCATTATTCTTGCTTCCGGAAGGCCTACCTATGGTATGTCCGAGGTTTGGGAAGCTTTAGAGCTGGAAAGACTGGGAGGCTATGTTCTTTCTTATAATGGAAGCCTTTGTATGGATTGTAAGACCAAGGAGGTTTTGTTTGAGAAGACAATTCCCCGGAAGTATTATGCACCTATCGCTCAAGCGGTAAGAGAGGCGGATTTAGGCCTCCTATCCTATCAGGGGAAGGAGATTGTGACAGAACGGCCGGAATTTCCCTATATGGATAGAGAAAGCACCATTAACAAGATGCCCTTTCGAAAGGTAGAAGATTTTCCCAATGCTTTATCGGAGGAAGTTTGTAAGCTCCTGGCTTTGGGAGAGCATGAAGATTTGATTCCCTTAAAGGAAAGACTGGAAAAGGAATACGGGGAAGAATTAAGCATCTTCTTTTCCGAACCCTTTTTCCTGGAAATCTGCCCCGTAGGAGTAGACAAGGGAGAATCCTTAAAAAGACTCTTGGAGAAAAAGGGTTGGAAGAGAGAAGAGCTGATGGCCTTTGGGGATGGAGGAAATGACCTGACCATGCTGGAGTATTCCGGAAAAGGCATTGCCATGGCCAATTCCCAAAAGCACGTTCTGGAAATAGCCGACGAAGTAACGCTCAGCAATGACGAAGATGGTGTAGCGGAGATGGTGGAGAAATACGTATTAAGCAATACATAAAAGTAGTATTACTACATATTATTTTTGAACATAATTATCCAGATTAAAATCAGAATGATAACAATACAGCTTTTTATGCAGAATAGGTCTGGAAAAGGGGTAATCTGAGCCCGCGGGTACTTGCGAAAAACAAGAGAAGCGCAGTTTTTCGCTTAGTATCCCCTGCGAGGCGATGTTAGCGAGAGCGTGCCCCAATTTCAGACCTATTCTGCCTATAAAAAGCGTAAAATTTATAATTCAACACAATGTATCCTTAAATACTTTGTGCACCGGGATTTCTTAGCCCTGCTCCATCAAGGATTCCTCCACCTTCATCATAATGGCGCATTCCATTCTCTTTCGGAAGAGCTTACAGCCATACTCATAGGTGCCGGCAATGTCTCCGGTGGAGTGGTAGGCATTTGCCGCACAGCCTCCGGCACAGTAAAGTTTAGCCCAGCATTTTCCGCAGTCCTCTCTGGTATAGACATTGGTGTTTCGGAATTCTTCTCTGGCTTCTTCCTTGGTGATACCGTTCCAAATATCTCCCAGCTTATATTCCTTGTCGGATACGAACTGGTGACAGGGGTAAAGTTCCCCCTGGGCGGAAACCGCCATATACTCGGTTCCGGAACCGCAGCCGGAGATTCTCTTATAAATGCAGGGGCCTCTGTCCAAATCCACCATATAATGGTAGAAGGTTACAGGATCTCCCGCCTTTTTTCTGCGAAGGAGGTCCAGTGCCAGCTTTTCATATTGCTCATAGAGGATGGGCAAATCTTCCTCGGTTAGAGCTGAGGGCTCTCCCGGCTTTAAAACAACCGGTTCCATGGACAGCTCTTTAAAGCCCAGCTCATCCGCCATGTGGGCAATATCTTCCGTAAAATCCGTATTAAAATGGGAGAAGGTTCCTCTCATGTAGTACTCCTTGTCCCCACGTTTTTCCACAAAACGCTGGAACTTGGGGACAATTTGATCGTAGCTTCCCTTTCCCTTTCGGTCTACACGGAAACGGTCATTGACTTCCTTTCGTCCATCCAGACTTAAAACCACATTATGACATTCTTCATTTGCCCAATCCATGATTTCTTCCGTGAGTCCTACACCGTTGGTGGTTAGGGTGAAACGGAAGTTCTTTCCCTTTTCCTTCTCGATGGAGCGGGCATAGGCCACCAGATCCTTACAAACCTGGAAGTTCACCAAGGGCTCTCCACCAAAGAAGTCCACCTCTAAATTTCGGCGGGTGCCGGAATTTTCAATGAGGAAATCCAGGGCTCTTTTTCCGGTTTCAAAGCTCATAAGCCCTGACTCTCCGTGATAATGCCCTTGGGAGGCAAAGCAGTAGGAGCAGGCCAGGTTACAGCTGTGGGCTACCAAGAGGCAAAGAGCCTTAATCACATTTCCGCTGTGGGACTTTAACTTTCCCGCTAAAGGCCCATAGTTGTCCTTGGTAAAAAGCTTTTTGCTTTCGATTAATTCATCAATATCGGAAAAGCAGTCCTCTAAATCCTGTTCAGAGCTTTCCGGAAATTCCTCTTTAAGCTTTTTCAGTGTTTCTTCTCTGGAAAGCCCCTTATCCAAATAGCCGATGGCGGCATAGGCCATAGGATCCGTAACATGGATGCTTCCGCTATAGACATCCAAAACAATATGTCGTCCGTTCATCAAATACTGGTGAATCATTTACCCTTCCTTCTATAAAACGAATGTATAAATCAAATCAATACATAAACTATATCAGTATCAATCAAATCAATGCATAAAGATAATGTATCAATCAATGGCGAAAAAAAAGAACTGTGTCTGCACACAGCTCCTTCTTCTGAGAAATCCTTAGTTGTTTTCGTTCTCGCAGTTTTGATTTGCGATACCGCAGCTGGTCTTACAAGCAGATTGACAAGATGTTTGACACTCTCCACATCCGCCGTGCTCAACGCTCTTCTCTAAATCTCTGGTGCTTAAGGTAATAATGTGCTTCATTTCTATCCCTCTTTCTCCTGAATGCCTTTTCAAGCAATTTATTTACCTCTGCATTTTACCCGTTACGCTAAAACTTTGTCAAGATTGGAAAGGGATTTTCTTTCCCTTTAGAGGAAAATATGGTAGTCTTAGAGGGACAAAAATGAATTTGCTTACCATAAAGGAGTGAGTCTATGGGATTAATAAAAGCAGGTAAAGAAGCGGGAATTTCCGTTTTAGCAGATCAGTGGAGAGAGTATTTCTATTGTTCTTCCTTAGACAATGATACCCTCATGACCAAAGGACAGAAGAGAGTCGGACAAAACAGCTCCAATACCCGTGGGTCGGACAATATTATTTCTAACGGTGCTGTCATTGCGGTAAATGAAGGACAGTGTATGTTGATTGTGGAGCAGGGTGCCATCGTGGAGCTGTCTGCAGAGGCGGGAGAGTTTGTTTTCGATTCCTCTACAGAACCCAGTATTTTCTACGGCTCACTGGGAGAAAGCGTAGTAGAAAGCTTTAAGACCTTTATGAAGCGTTTAAGCTTTGGCGGAGACACGGCAAAGGATCAACGCATTTATTTCATTAATCTCAAGGATATTGTGGGCAATAAATACGGTACCGTAAACCCCATTCCTTTTAGAGCGGTGGATCCCAACATTAATCTGGACATAGAGATTTCCCTTCGCTGTCACGGAGAATATGCTTATAAGATTACGGACCCTGTACTCTTCTATAGGAATCTTGCGGGCAATGTAGAGGGGGATTATAAGAAGGAAGAGGTGGAGTCTCAGTTAAAGTCTGAGCTTTTAACCAATTTACAGCCTGCTTTTTCCCGTATTTCCGAACAGGGAATCCGCTACCACAGCATTCTTAGTCATACGGATGATATTGCTCATGCCTTAAATGATATTCTTTCCAGTACCTGGGGAGGACATTACGGTATTAAGATTACCAGCTTTGGTATCAGCTCCATCAAGGCACCGGAAGAAGATGAGAAGATGATTAAGGAAATGCAGAGAGATGCTGTTTTCCGGGATCCCAGAATGGCGGCGGCTTATCTTTCCAAGGCTCAGGGAGATGCCATGAAGCTGGCTGCAGGTAATACCGCTACAGGGCCTATGATGGCTTTTGCGGGAATGAATATGGCAAACCAGACCGGCGGTTTCAATGCTTCCGAGCTTTTCTCCATGGGGGCAAATCAGGGGAATCCACAGGCTGGACAAAATACCGCTAATCAGGCAAATGCAGGAGCTCAGGGAAGCATCTTTGGACAGGTAAGTGTTCCTATGCAAGAAACTGCAAACGGTGCCGTACCGACTGCAGAAGCAGGCACAGTGGAGGATTGGACCTGCGGAAAATGCGGTCATACCCATAATACCGGCAAGTTCTGCTCCGAATGCGGAGAGGCAAGAGCGGATAAATGGGATTGTCCGGAGTGCGGACATACCGGCAATGTAGGAAAGTTCTGCCCGGAGTGCGGACATAAAAGATAAAATATAGACCGGACTGTGAAGAAGAAAGGGCAGAATAGAGACTTTCTTTTTCACAGTTTTTCTATATAGAAACAGCTATAGGGTAAAATTCTTGACTTATGTTCTTAAGGATGGAGGACGATATGGATAAAGAGTTACTGGGCTGGCTTTCTCCCAAGGGAGATTTCTTTCCTACAGACTGGGGAAAGCATTGTATGGAAGCGGAAAGAATTTTAATGAAATTAGGGCTATATGAGGAATTTTCAAAGCAAAGCCTATTCAATGCCGGAGATTTTTTAAGTGGAAGAGGCTATGTGCTTTTGCATAATCCCAGTAAGAAAAAACTGATGGCTACAGCGCTTTGCCCTCTTAGTAAGGCGCAAAGAGATTTTCTTTACGGATATTTTTTGGAGTTGGGAAGAGGAAGAGAAGCGGAATATTATTTAGAAGAGGCCTTCTAAAAGCTTGTGCCGATTTAAGCCCTTCATGCAAAGGAACAGAGCCGGCTTATATTTTCGCGAAAAAAAGGTGATAATGTATAGAAGAGTTAAAGCTTTAAGCGAAAATATGAAATTCTTGTTGTAGAGGCGGGGAAATTCCTATGCTTTTTGCGCCTTTACGAATAAAAAAAAGAAGAGTATGATAGGCACTTAAAGTTATGTGATTTAAAGGAGGAAAAAGCATGGCACTCGTAATTCCAAAGGACTATTCCCCAAGGCTCAGCGTTCGGGAAACCCAAGAAGCAATTAAATATATCAGAGATACTTTCCAAAAGGAGTTTGGAAAGGAGATGAATTTATCCAGAATTTCCGCGCCCCTTTTTGTGGAGAAGAGCTCCGGACTTAATGATAATTTGAACGGTGTGGAAAGACCGGTGTCCTTTGATGTGCCATGGAAAAAAGAGGAAGTGGTGGAGGTTGTCCAGTCTCTGGCAAAGTGGAAGAGAATTGCTTTACAGCGTTATAATTTCCAGATAGGCGAAGGCCTTTACACCAATATGAATGCCATTCGCCGGGATGAGGAATTGGATAACCTGCATAGCTGCTATGTGGACCAGTGGGACTGGGAAAGAGTTATCGGAAAAGACGAAAGAACGGAAGAAGTATTACAGAATACGGTAAGAGACATTTTCCGTATTATCAAGCATATGGAGCATGAGGTTTGGTATAAGTATCCGGATGCTGTGAAGAAGCTGCCGGAGGAGATTTACTTTATTGACTCTGAGGAACTTCTCAAGAGATATCCGAATCTAAGTCCGAAGGAAAGAGAAAATGCAATTACCAAAGAGCACGGCTGTGTCTTTATTCAAAGAATCGGAGATAAGCTCAGTAACGGGGAACCCCATGACGGTAGAGCTCCGGACTATGATGATTGGAGCTTAAACGGAGACATCCTCTTCTGGTTTGAAACCTTAAATTGTGCTTTGGAGATTTCTTCCATGGGAATCCGTGTGGATGAAAAGGCCTTAGAGAGACAGCTCAAGCTATCTCATAATGAAGATAGGGCAAAACTTCCTTACCATAAGATGCTTTTGGAAGGAAAGCTTCCCCAGACCATCGGAGGCGGTATCGGACAGAGCAGACTTTGTATGTTGCTTTTGGACCGTGCCCATGTGGGAGAAGTACAGGCGTCCATTTGGCCGGAGGAGATGCGGAAGCTTTGCGAGGAGAACAATATTTTCCTTTTATAATGCGATGATTAGTATAAATTTTCATATTAGTAAGTAATGAAAGGCGGAAACAGATGATGTGTTTCCGCTTTTCTGCATTATCGCTCTAAAACAGGGGCACGCTCTCGCTAACTTCGGCACGTAGCTGTACTAAGCGAAAAGCTGCACTTCGCTTGCTTTTCGCAAGTACAGACGGCCTCAGATTACCCCTGTTTCAGACTATAAATGCAGAAAAGCTGGTAAAATGGTCATCCACCCTTCGGCGCCGGTATCTTTTGTAAACAATAGCTTATTCACTTTATCTTATACGCTTTATATGTAAATTGATATTTGACAAACGTACTATAAAAGTCAAATATTTATCCCTACCGCCTGTTTTGCTAGGGCATCGGCTCTTTCGTTAAAGTGGTCTCCACTATGGGCTTGAACTTTATGAAAGGAAATTTTCAGATCCTTTTGGAATTCCAGCATTTTTTCTCTATATTCTATGGTTTTTTCTTTATTGCATTTCCATGCTCCCTTTGCCCAGGAGGCGATGCCTTGGTAATCGTGGAATATGGCGATGGAGGAGTAGCCTTTTTCCACCGCCAAGGAAGCTGCTTTTAAGGCTCCCAGGATTTCTCCGGAAACATTTCTCATGCTTTGGTAGCTTTCTTCCCGGCCTGAATCAAAGTATTCTTCTATATTTCCATTCTTTTCAATGAAAACCACACCGTATCCGTAGACACCACTGTCCTTTTCAAAGCTTCCGTCCACATAGGCAATACAGTCTGTCTTGGTGCTATAAAAAAGCTCTTCTATGGCCGTAAGAGAACCGTCTTGTGCAGGGATAAGCCCTGCCTTCTCTTTTTCTTTTTGGGAAGAAGGCATTTTTGAACCGAAGCCAAGAGAGCTCATGCCGGAGCTATATGGCTTTGAATTGCCGCTTCCGTTTATATAGGCTTCCGCCTCTTCCCTTGTTTTCCACTTTTTGAATTGGGCATTGGGATAGCCCTTTACCTGTTTTTCACATTCTGCCCATCTACCGTATATTCCCGGATTTTCTCCGATTTTTACCGCATAATAATAAGCCATGATAGACATTCCCTTTCTTCCTCTTTATACTGGTGGAGGAGAAAACATTGGATTTTCAAGATTATTTTTTCAAAGGAAAGCTGAGATATAGAAATTCTACTAGTTGAAATATAGAAATCCAAACAGCAGATTTCCTTTGCATGCATAGTGAATATACACTAAAAGCTTTTAAAAAGTATATAGAGGAGTTGAAAATGGGAAAGAAAATAAAGGCAGTACTTTTTGATTTGGATGGAACTTTGGTCAATACCTTAGCCAGCCTAAAAAGAAATATGGATTTGACTATGGAGCATTTTTCTTTGGAGGGTGTCAGTCTGGAAGAAACCAAGAAGTTTGTGGGTGTGGGGACCAAGAAATTTGTGGAAAGAAGCCTGGAAAAGAATGCGCAGATTTGGTATGAGAAGGCGGAAAAATGGGAAGCAAAGGATGAGGAGAAGGCCATGGACTTGGACCTTAAGGGGGATGAGGTCATGGAGCTTTATGAAGAGGCATATGAATATTATCGCTCCATTTTTCCGGATAATTGTACCTATAAGGCGGAACCCTACCCCGGTATTCCTGCCTGCCTGAAACGTTTGGAGGAAAAGGGGATTTCCAGAGTTTGCATTACCAATAAACCCAAGGAAGAGGCGTCCATTATTTTGAACAAGGTATTTGCTTCTGACAGCTTTACTCTGGTACTGGGAGATAATGGAAAGATTCCTTTAAAACCGAATCCGGATATGCTTCTTACGGTTTGCAAGGAACTGGGGATTTCTTCGGAGGAGGCTGTCATGGTGGGAGATACCAAGACGGACTTGGATGCGGCGAAAAATGCGGGTATGCTCAGCATTGGCTGTCTTTATGGATTTCGGGATAAAAAGGAGCTTGAGGAGCATGGGGCAAAGTATCTTGTGAAGGACGGAGAAGAGTTATGGCAGGTCTTGGAGGAGAATTTTTTGGAAAAATGATTTAATCTTTCTAAAGAAAGTTAAGTATAGCTAACTTTATACCGCGCTTATATTGACAAGGTCTGAGATTATCGTAAAATAGCGCTTGTATCCATAGAAAAATGTATTTATCCCAAAGGAGGATTTTATGACAAAGATTGATATTATTTCAGGCTTTTTAGGAGCCGGAAAAACTACATTTATACAGAAATTACTTTCCGATGCTTTAAAGGGGGAAAATGTTGTTCTTATCGAGAATGAATTCGGTGAAATCGGTGTGGACAGCGGCTTTTTAAAGAATGCGGGAATTGAAATTCGGGAAATGAACCAGGGCTGTATTTGTTGCTCTTTAGTGGGAGACTTTGAAAGCTCCTTGAAGGAGGTTATTGAGCAGTATCATCCTGACCGCATTTTGATTGAGCCCTCCGGAGTTGGAAAGCTTTCCGATATTTTATCGGCGGTAAAGACCGTTTCCGAGAATCTGGATGTTAAGTTGGATGGTGCGGTAACCGTAGTGGACGCTACAAAGGCAAAGCTGTACAATAAAAATTTCGGTGAGTTTTTTGATGACCAGATTCGTTTTGCTACCTCCGTTGTACTGTCCAGAATGGATATTGCTTCCGGAGAGAAGGCTCAGGAGGCCGTAAATATTGTTCGTGGCATCAATCCCCATGCGAACCTGATTACCACCGCCCTAACGGAGTTAAGCGGAGAAAAGCTTCTGGAAATCATCGGGAAGGAAGAGAATCTGGAAGAGGAGCTTCTGGCAGAAGTAAAGGCTAAAGCGGCTCATCACCATGAGCATCATCATGATCACGAGCATCATCATGAACATCACCATGAGCACGGGGAGTCCTGTGGTTGCGGATGCCATGATGAGGAAGAGCATCATCACGATCATGAGCATGATGAGTCCTGCGGTTGCGGATGCCATGATGAGGAACATGAGCATCATCACCATCATGAGCATGATGAGTCCTGCGGCTGTGGCTGCCATGATGAGGAAGAGCATCATCACGATCATGAGCATGATGAGTCCTGCGGCTGCGGCTGTCACGATGAGGAAGAGCATGAGCATCATCACCATCATGAGCATGATGAGTCCTGTAGCTGTGGTTGCCATGATGAGGAACATGAGCACCATCACCATCATCATGAAGGCTGCGGATGCGGTCACGACCATGATGCGGATGAAATTTTTGACAGCATCGGTTTGGAAGTATTTAAGAAGGTAGACAGAAATCATTTGGCAGAGATTTTAGAGGAAATGGCTGAAGGCTGTGCTTACGGCGGCATTGTCCGTGCAAAGGGTATGCTGGCTTGCACAGACGGCACTTGGGTAAACTTTGATTTGGTGCCGGAACAGGTGGAAATCCGTGAGGCCGGTCCTGAAAATATCGGAAAGTTCGTGGTTATCGGAACTGAGTTGCAAAAGGACAAGATTAAGGCTTTGTTTAACGACTAATTTTTAAATTTAAAAAAAGATTCTCCGAAAAGGAATAGGCTTATTTTTCTTTTCGGAGAAGAATGCATAAAACGGAAGGAGAGTAGAATGGGAGAACAATGGGAAGCGGAGGGAGAAGGCATTCCTGTCTTTTTGATTAACGGATTTTTAGAGTCGGGAAAAAGCAGCTTCATTCAATTTACCATGGAGCAGGAATATTTTCAGACCGAGGGAAATACCCTCCTTCTTCTTTGTGAGGATGGGGAAGTGGAATATGACCCTATTAAGCTGGCAGCGCATCATACCACGCCGGTGTATATGGAAAATATTACGGATTTCCAAGAAGAAAAATTGCAGGCTTTGGCAAGACAGTATAAGGCGGAGAGAGTCTTGATCGAGTGGAACGGCATGTGGAACCAGGATGATTTATACGGCGGTCCCATGAGTGAAGAGGTACTGGCAAAACAGCAAAATCGTGAGCCGAAGTATCAGGTATCCATGCCGAAGGATTGGTTTTTATATCAGGTAATCACGATTTTAGACGGCTCCAGCCTGAAGCTGTATCTTTCCAATATGCGTTCTTTTCTGGGGCAAATGCTTCGTCATGCGGAACTGTGCATCGTGAATCGTTGTGATAATCTGTCCAATGAAGAATTGGTGGATTATCGTAGAAAGATTCGTGCCATGGGCCAAAATGCCATGATTTTACTGGAAGATAAAAACGGAGAAATCCCCCAGACCGCTCTTCCGGAAGACCTGCCCTATGATCTTGGACAGGATGCCATTACTTTAGCAGATGAAGATTATGGTACCTGGTTCTTGGACTGCATGGAAAATCCGGAGCGCTATCTGAATAAAGAAATCACATTTTCCGCTATGATTTTAAAACGGAAAAATATGCCGGAGAATGAATTTGTTCCGGGACGTATGGCGATGACCTGTTGTGCGGAGGATATGACCTTCCTTGGTTTTATCTGTAAGGGAGACAAGAAATTAATTGCTCCCTTTTCAACAAGAGACTGGGCAAAGCTCACTGCAAAGGTGAAGCTGGAGGAACGGGAAGAATATCATGGTATAGGGCCGGTTTTACATTTGGAAAAGATTGCCAGAACCGGAGAAATCAAGGAACCTGTGAATTTCTAACGATTTCTTATAGAGGTATAATCGATATTTTTTTAGAAATAAGTAAGAAAGCCTTGCGAAATTATATTATTTTTGTATACTAGGAGTGATAATTTAACAAGGGCAGGATTTGTATGGATGCAAGATGCCCTACAACTTAAAGGAGGACTTACTATGTCATATTTACAGATCTTTGCACTATTAGGAGCATTTTTAATCCCGTTTATCTTGGTTTGGCTGATTTGCTACGGCTTGGAGGCTTACGCACTTTATACCCTGGCTAAGAATAACGGTCAGGAGGATAAGGCGATTTTAGCATTTATTCCCTACATAAACCGTGGACTTTATGCTTATTTCGCAGGAGACCAGGTGATGTTTGGAACACCGGTTCCCACGATTGCCAGTGCCGCAATCATGGGTCTGCTTCCACTTCTCGGTGGATTTATTGGCGGTATCATTAATTATATTTGTATAGTCGTGATTATTATCGTTTCTTTTTACAATTATAAAGCCGTATACAGCAAGATGAGCAGCGTTTCCGATTCTACTCTTTTTGGTGTTTTGGCTGCTGTAATTTCCCTTTGCCGTGTAATCTTCATTTTCCTTCACAGAAATGATATTCTGGTAGAGGACGGAGAAATCGTAGAGTAATATTTCTTTTTAGCAAGCTATAGCAGTTTTATACCGGCTCCAAAAGTTAGACCCAAGAATCTAACCTTGGAAGCCGGTATTTTTATAAATATTTTTACATCCAAAGAGAGTCGGGGATACTGCTTCGATAGGGTTTTAAGGAAAATGTTTTATCCATCTACAGTTGTAGGGACGGGAGATAATATGAATCAGGTAGAAAGTATTGAAAATGAAATTCGGGTCTGGAGCTTCCAAAATTTTGGAAACGGCTTAGCTCTGGGGCTTACCCGTTTTATGGGGAAATTTTTATTGGCGCTGGCATTGTTTTTGATTGGTCGATTTATCATTAAAAAGCTGGGACATATTCTTCCGAAAACCCCTATTTCAGCTAAGATCGATCCTACGGTTCGGAATTTTTTCTTTCGAGCAATCGTACTTTGTCTGTATCTGATTTTAGGAATCAGCTGTGTCAGCATTCTGGGGGTTCCCATTGCTTCCGTCATCACTCTTTTGGCTTCTGCCGGTGTGGCGGTAGGTCTGGCCTTACAGGGCTCCCTATCTAACCTTGCGGGAGGCATTATGCTTTTGCTGTTTCGCCCCTTTAAGGTGGGGAATTATATCAAAAGCGGTACGGATGAAGGCACGGTACAGGAGGTGAGTATTTTCTATACCGTTATTCTTTCTCCGGATAACAAGCGGATTTCCATTCCCAACGGCAGCCTGATGAATGCCAATATCATCAATTATAGTGCGGAGCGTTTCCGGAGGGTGGATTTGATTTACCAGCTTGGTCGGGATGAGGATGTAGAAAAGATTAAGGGATATTTGGAGGCTTGTATTCAGGACGATGAGCTGATTCGAAAATACCCGGAGCCCTTTGTAGGGCTTACCGCGGTGGGAAGAGATTATTTGGAGTTTAGTATCCGTCTTTGGGTGGATACCCCTTCTTACTGGACCCTGTATAATCGGATTAATGAAAAGGTTGCCATCAAATTCGCCAAAGAAAATGTGCTTTTACCCAGCACGGCTATTAAAAATATACAAAGTTGACTTTCATTGCAATAAAATGCCCTCTCTATGCATTGTACTTATGAAAGGACGAAAAACATGATCAATGTGAGTATGCTGATTGCGGATTTTTCCGGGCAGGAAGAAATAGCGGATGAACTGATATTTTCTTTGGCAAAGGGAAACCGGGAAGCGCTGAAAATCATATATGAAAAAAGCATCAATGCATTGTATGCCTACGTTCTTTCTTTAACAAAAAATAAGTATGACACAGAGGATGTTTTGCAGGAAACCTATGTAAGCATTGCAGAAAATGCAGCTTCCTATCATGGGGGAAATAAGGCGATGGCATGGATATTCCGAATTGCCAGGAATTTCACCCTGATGCATTTCCGAAAAGAGAAAAACAAAGACAGCATTCATGAAGTGGAAGAGGCAGTGGACGCCAAATATTCCTTTTCCTTCGTGGAAAATGCAGACCACAGAATGCTTTTGGAATCCGCCATGGAAATATTGGAGGAAGAGGAAAGACAGATTCTTTTTCTTCATGCCGTGGCAGGCTGGAAGAATCGGGAAATTGCGGAGTATTTAGGAAAAAACTTAAATACGGTTTTATCCAAATACCAAAGGAGCATTAAGAAGCTGCAGGAGCACTTAGGAAAGGATGAGTAAGATGAAGCAGGAAAATATGGAAAAAGAGCTTCAAGAGGCTGTTCAAAATCTTATCCCTAATAACTTATTTACTAGGATTACCGCAGAACTGGATTCCAAGGAAGAGGGTGCAAAGATGGAAAAAGTGCTGGTAAGAAGAATCGAAAGTAAGCGTTCAAGTTTAGGGTTAAAAACAGTGATGCAGTTGGTGGCAGCCTGTGTGGCTTTGGTATTGGTAGTTGGGGGAATCTTTTATTACAGAGGAAACTTGATGGTGGACAGCTTGGTGGACTTGGATGTAAACCCGGGAATTGAGCTTCTTACCAACCAAAAGAACCGCGTATTAGAAGCTTATGCAACCAACGGCGACGGTGATAAGGTTCTTTCCGGTATGGATTTACATAATGTGGATTTACAGGTGGCATTAAATGCTATCGTAGGGTCTATGGTGCAGCAAGGCTATATGACGAAGGACACCAAGGGCGTATTGGTAACCGTGCAGAATAAGGATCAGAAGAAGGCGGAAACTCTTCGTAAGCTGGTGGTGAAAGAAATGGAGATAGCTTTGTCCACGGAAGATATGAATGCAGCAGTCTTTCATCAGGTGATTTCAATTCAGAATAACAATGCTTCCGCATTTGCCAGGAAAAATAACATTTCCTTAGGAAAGGCTGTGTTCGTACTGAACCTTGCCAATAAGGCCAGATCCTTAGATGCCAAAGAGCTTGCAAAGATGAAGATTTCCGAAATTGCAAAGCTGGTAGCTGATAAGAACATCGATATTCGTGACATTATTGAGTATGATTCCGATGACAGCCTCTGGGAAAATATTGCGGATGCTATTGAGGATATTAATGAGGGAGACGATGACTACATCGTAGCAACGACGCAGCAGGAATCTACTCAGGCGGTTCAGGTTCAGCCTACAGAAACACAGGCGTCTGTACAGACACAGGCAAAAAGCCAGGCGCAGACTCAGCCTCAGACCCATGCACAGACTAAGCCTCAAACTAAGGTACAAACGAATGCACAGCCTCAGACCAGCGGCAGAATCAGTGCAGACAAGGCAAAGGCTATTGCCTTCGGACATGCCGGGGTTTCTGCAGGACAGGTTAGAGAGCTTTCTGTAGAGTATGATGATGACGGTGTATATGAGATTGACTTTAAGGTAGGAAATACAGAGTACGATTATGAAATCGGTGCTACAGACGGTTCCATTAGAAAAGCCGATGTAGAGCAGGACGACTAAAATAGAGAAGATTTTCTTCATCAAAATGTTTCTCTATCCCCCATTCTTTGCTATACTGTCTGAAGTACAAAAAAGGGCATATTTCCTTTTTTGCGAGACTTAGGAGGATTAGATGAAAGAGATGGGACAGAAGGAGTTTTCTGAAAAACTCGAATTAGCCAAGGGACTTGAGGAAAGTATTCTTCGTTTTTCCGATGAGCGAAACCAGGAGAATTTAAATAAAATTTTTGCCAGTATCGAAGAGTTGATTAACAATGGAGGAGGACTTCTTCTAGCGGCGGACCCTGCCGGAGAAAAGGACGGTCAGCAGCAGATTAATCTGAAGTTTTTAAAAACCGAGGAGGGTAAAAGCTATGCCGCAGCTTTCACTAATGTGGAAGAGCAGAAGGCGGGGAACGAAGGACAGCAATCCTCCGCAGTTTTACTTCCTGTGGCGGAGCTGTTACAGATTGCGGCGAACCATCCCCATTCCGACGGTGTGGTAATCAATCCCTTCAGCAACAGCTTTATTCTTCTGAAAGAAGCCATCGTGGCTTTGCAAAATAAGATGCGTACCCAGAACGTGGAAGAGCGTTTAAAGGGAAGTGCCGGAATTTTCCAGGCGGTTGCGGCTTACCATGAGGAGCAGAAGAAGCTTCCCGAAGGAGAGGCTATGCCGGAAGACAAGAAGCGTGCCGGCATTGAGCGAGTATTACAGGGCTTTTTGCAGGCCATGGAGCTTAATGCTCAGCTTTTGGTGGCTATCGTATCCACCGAGAAAAAAGAGGGAGAAATCGCAGATGGTCAGGTTCTTCTGAACCATTTAACAACCCAGGATGGAAGAGACGCCATTGCGGTATTTACCTCCGGGGAACAAATCGAGAAGAATCCCGCAGAAACAGCGGCTATCGCTATGCCGGTGCAGGATGTGCTGAAGGCGGCCATCCACATTTCCGAATCCGGGAAAATGGACGGACTGATTATTAATCCCTGGTCTCAATCCTTCTTCTTAAGTCTGGACATGGTGAAGTGGCTTCTGGATGCCAAGATGCGGGGAGAAGAGAGAGCAAAGGAAAATGAAGAAAAGAGAGCCATGACCCAGGGGCTTTCCGAAACCATGCTGTACTCTGCTTTACTCGGTGGAAGCTTAGGAATCGCCAAGGAGAAAGATGCTCTTGGAGAAGCTCCTTATAGAGAGCAGGCCTTTAGCTATCGTCCTGCTATGGGATCCGTTCTTTTGGCAGAGTTCCACAGCCTGAATACCGAAAGAAAGCTTTCCTTCCCGGATATGCAGGAAAAGTTCTACGACTGGAAGTCAAAGGGAATATATGCCTTGGAAGGACAGGAGCAGGATGCCGTGGAAACTATGGATGCCAGCATTATGCGCTTTGCCACTGGTAAAGGACCTAAGGATTGCGGTGTGGATGCAGAGGATGATTCCTTCCTTTCCAGAATGCTACCCTTTGCCATGATGCTTTGCAGACGTTTGCATCAGTTTAGTGACATGGACAGGGCAATGCTCCATGATGCGGTGCGATTAACAAACAATAATCCTAAGGCTATGCTGATGGGAGAGCTGTATGCCACCATGCTTCGTAATCTGGTTCTTCACTTAGGTGGAGAAAGCCTGGAAGAGCAGCTACAGGCTGCGGCCAACTATGTAGCTTTGTTCTATGAAGAGGAAGAGGCGGAGAACGAAGAAGAGAAACGCCTGAATGAAGAGGCTAAGGAGCAGCATAGAGAGGATGTTAAGGACTATGATGCACTGGTTGCATCCTTCGAAATTCTCAAGCCCTTCTTGGATTTAAAGAGTCTGGAAGGAAAGAAGGCGGAGGAGCTGTCCGGAAAGGAAAGTTGCGAAGCTACCCTTCTTTTAGCTACCTGGGTACTGCTTAACAGCAAGAGCTATCAGGAAGCAGTGGAATCTGCACTTTCCCTGAAGGGAAGTAAGAACCTTCCTGTAGTGGTTTCTACCCTTGCAGCAGCTTACTACGGCTTATCCCAGATTCCTAAGGACTGGGTGAACGCTTTAGCCGGTAAAGAAGAAGTCCGCGAAATCGCCATTGAGTGGCAGATGCGCTGGCTGGATTAAGAAATACGAAAAAGGGATTGTAAAATCAAAAATATTTTCTAAACAATATAGGTCTGAAACGGGGTACGTTCTCGCTAGCTTCGCCACGTAGCAGTACTAACTTCAAGCTTCGCTTTACTCGCTTTCAGTAAGTACTGACGGGCTCAGACTACCCCGCATTCAGACCTATATTGCCGAAAATTCTTTATAATTTTGATTTTACAGTCCCTTTTTCTGTTCTTTTTTTAAGCGTTTACCGCTTCCTCCGGTACCGGGTGAGTGGCATTAAACTCATTCACCAACTGATCGATAAAAGCATAGGTAGCGGGAGCTACAACCTGTAGCTGCTCGGGAGTATCTACATAAGCCTTAAAGCTTCCGGCAAAGTACTCTGTACTGTCGGATTTCTCATATTGGGTTACCAAACCGTTTTGATTGGCTTCCTGCTGATAGATTGCTACGAAATCCGCTTCCTCGGAACGGGAGCGTTTTCCTCTGGTAACATAGCGGAAAACCTGATTTCCATATCGCTTTTCTTGTAAAAGAATTTCTTCGTCTTTATATACTACATCATCGAAATAATGTCCGATTTCATGGGCAAGAGCGTAGGCTCCCAGTAAGTCCTGGTCGGATAGCATTATGTTTGCTTCCATTCCATCCAGTGCGGTATACATGCCGATGACATTGTCTCGTCTTTGTTTACTGTTAAAAAAAGTGATACTGTTATGATTCAATTCATACTGTAAACGAATGGATGCAGGAATTCTGTTATACACTTCAATAGCCGCATTGACCTGGGCATCATTCACTGCACCATCTCCCTGCTTCAAAGGGATTCCGGCAAAAACCGGAGAGCTTGCCAGAAGAGAACATAGGGTAAGAACTCCTAAGCTTTTTCTTCCGTAATTTTCTAAAGCCTTCAAAATCCTTCTTGAAAATGCCTTAGTTTGTGTAAAAAACTTTTGCATATTTGCTCCTTTCTCATGCAAATGGCTAAGAGTAGCTCTTAGACCCAGCTTATATATCGGCCTATTTATAAAATTAATTAGAAATCTCAAAGTTTGGAAAAATTCTTAAGAAAATACTGCGAATTTCCGCTTCTGTTCTGTTTTGTTCCATGTTTATTCTGTTTCCGTTCTATTCTTATTCAGAAAATCCGGAAAAATTCTTGACGCTGGGCAAAAAATGACTATACTGTGTATAAGACTTAATTTAAAGACACTGATGAATAAGTCCTAAATAAACAGTACAACAATTCAACTGTCCAATAAAAAGAAGGAGGAACTTATTATGAGCGGAACGAAGAAGAAAAGCGGAGCACTGCTTGGAGCAGCCTTTCTGATGGCAACTTCAGCCATCGGACCGGGATTTTTAACCCAGACGGCAAAGTTTACCGGTGATTTTAAAGCCAGCTTTGCCTTTGTTATTTTAGCTTCGGTTATTTTGGCAGCGATTGCTCAGCTGAATATCTGGCGTGTACTTTGCATCAGCGGGATGCGAGGACAGGATGTGGGAAACCGTATCCTTCCGGGACTGGGATATTTTGTTTCCTTCTTAATAGTTTTGGGCGGTTTGGTTTTTAATATCGGAAATGTAGGCGGAGGAGCCTTGGGCTTACAAACGGTTCTGGGAATTCCTACACAGTTTGGTTACTTTCTTGCAGGAGGTCTGGCAATTCTGGTTTTCTTGTCCAAGAATGCAAAGGGAATTATGGATCGCTTGGTAAAGATTCTTGGGGCAGTCATGATTCTTGTTATCCTGGTAGTAATCTTTATGGTAAAGCCTCCCATTGCTTCCGGCCTTAAAAACAGTATTCTTCCGGAAGCAAGCATCGTAAGTTTATTTCCTGCCATCCTTACTCTTTTGGGGGGTACGGTTGGAGGATATATTACCTTTGCAGGGGCGCACCGTTTGATTGATGCGGGCGTTACCGGAGAAGATAAATTGAAGGATATTAATTATTCCGCAGTTATGGGAATGTTTGTTGCCACATTGGTTCGTGTCCTTTTATTCTTTGCCGTATTGGGTGTTGTGGCAAAGGGTGCCAGCTTGGATGCGAAAAACCCGGCAGCAGATGCCTTTCTTCAGGGAGCTGGCGTAATAGGACAGAGAATTTCCGGCTTGGTGCTCTGTTGTGCGGCTATTACCTCTATCGTTGGTGCGGCATACACCTCTGTCAGCTTCTTAAAGACATTGTTTCCTGCAGTGGCTAAGAGAGAAAATCTTTTTATCATTGGATTTATCCTCCTTTCCACCTTGGTAATGGCAGGCCTTGGAAGTCCGGCAAAGCTTCTTGTTTTAGCAGGTTCTCTGAACGGTTTAATCTTACCGGTAAGCTTAGGGATTTGTCTTGTGGCTTCTCAGAATAAGAAGATTATGGGAGAAAATTATAAGCATCCGAAAATTCTGCTTTTCCTGGGGATTATCGTGGTAGTATTATCTGCTTATGTGGGATTAACTTCCTTGACAAAGTTATCCACTCTCTTTACCGCATAAAATCTATGCATGAAAGCTTAGAGCATATAGATTTTTAAAGAACGGGATTTTTAAACAGAGATTGTTTTCGGAGAAAGGAAAACTATGGAAAAGATACGAGTGCTTACTGCAGGAGACTCTGCTTTACTGATTCAGTTTGAGCAAAGAATCGGAGAGGATGTAAATCGCAGAATCAGCGCTACCGTAAAGTTATTGAAAATGCAACAAATCGAAGGAATAGTGGATATGATTCCCGCCTACGCCTCCCTGCTGGTACAGTATAACCCCTTGGTGATTCGCTATGAGGAAATTTACAAGAGGGTTTCCGCTATTGTGAAGATGGATACCAAGGTAGAAAGCATGGAGAAGAAGGTTTGGGAGATTCCTGTCTTATACGGAGGAGAGCTGGGACCGGACTTTTCCTATGTGGCGGAGCATGCCGGAATCAGCGGAGAAGAACTGATACGCCTCCATAGTGAGAAGGATTATCTGGTGTATATGCTGGGCTTTTTACCGGGCTTTACTTACCTTGGCGGTCTGGAGGAAAAGCTTCATACTCCCAGGCTGGAAAACCCCAGAGTGAAGATTCCCGCAGGTTCTGTAGGAATCGGAGGTTCTCAGACCGGTGTTTATCCTGTGGATTCTCCGGGAGGCTGGCAGTTGATCGGAAGAACGCCGGTGAAGATGTACGACCCGGAAAAGCAGGATCCTATCTTGGTACAGGCCGGAGAATATATCCATTTTTATCCGATTACGGATTCTGAATATGCAAGGATTTCCGAGGCGGTAGCATCAGGAAACTATAGCGTACAGTGGCATAAGGAGGGCTAAAATGGGATTTCGAGTAATTAAGGGAGGCCTTCTTACTACGGTTCAGGACTTAGGTCGTACAGGCTATCAAGCCCAGGGCTTTAATGTGAACGGTGTCATGGACCGAAGAGCCTTTCGTATTGCAAACCTGCTTTTGGATAATCCGGAAAATGAGGCAGTGCTGGAATGTACCCTGATTGGTCCTACCTTAGAGTTTACCGCCCCTATGATTATCTCCATTACAGGAGGAGACTTTCGACCGGAGTTAAATGATGAAGCAATTCCCATGTATACTGCCATTTATGTGGCTAAGGGGGATGTATTGAAGATAGGTTCTGCAAGAACCGGACGGACCTGCTATATTGCCTTTTCCAACTACTTAAAGGTTCCGGTGATTATGGGCTCCCGGTCTACCAATTTAAAAAGTCAGATTGGCGGCTTTAAGGGAAGAAAATTAGAGGATGGGGATTATCTGGATACCAGAATTAATCGAAGAATTTATCTTCCCAGCTTTCTTTCCAGAACCCTCCCCTTAAAGGAGTATGAAGAAAGTAAAGTGAAGATTCGGGTAGTTCCCGGACCGGAGGAAGAGGTATTTTCCAAAAGAGGAATTAAGAGCTTCTATGAAAGTGAATATACAGTGGGAAGTGAGTTTGACCGTATGGGACTTCGTTTGGACGGGGCATATATTGAAAGTAAGAAGGGCTCCGACATTATTTCCGACGGAATTGCCCTAGGCTCTATTCAAGTTCCTTCCCACGGAAAGCCCATTGTCCTTCTGGCAGACCGGCAAACCACCGGAGGTTATGGAAAAATAGCGACGGTAGCGACGGTGGATTTGCCAAAGCTTGTACAAAGAAGGATGGATGATAAGATTCATTTTGAAAAGATTACGGTACAGGAGGCACAAAAGTTGCTCCGGGAAGAGGAAAAGGAGCTACAGGAAATGCGAAAGCTGATTCATAAGCCCTGTAAGGAAGTCTTAGATTGTCGTTTGGCGGCAAAACGCTTATCCAAGTTATTTGAGAAGTAGGAGAGGAGAAAGAATGGATTTAGAAAAGGTAGAGGGTTTGGTAAGAATTTTGGAGAATTCCTCCTTAAATACCATGTCCATTAAAGATGGAGATTTTAAGATTGTTATGAGTAAATTAGATCATCCTCCCGTGCTTGCTCAGGGAGGAGCATCTCAGCTTGTCTATGAGAGTCCGGCTACGGAAAAGCAGGAGAATTCTGAAGAGGAGAATGAGGTGCATATCACCAGTCCTATCGTGGGAACTTTTTATTCCGCATCCGGACCGGATATTCCTGCCTTCGTTACGGTGGGAGACACGGTAAAGGCGGGGGATACGGTTTGTATTCTGGAAGCTATGAAAATGATGAATGAAATCACGGCGGATTTTGACTGCGAAATTGAGGCGGTGCTGGTTTCCAATGAGCAGAAGGTGGAGTATGGGCAGCCTTTGTTCCGCGTGCGTAAGCTGTAAAGGAGGCGGAAGTGTTTAAGCGAGTCTTAGTAGCCAACCGGGGAGAGATTGCCGTTCGGGTAATTCGGGCTCTTCGGGGCATGGGTATCCCCTCCGTGGCGGTATATTCCAAAGAAGACCAGGACAGCCTTCACGGAAGACTGGCGGAGGAAAGGGTCTGTATTGGAGAGGGTTCTTCCCGGAATTCCTATTTAAATATGGACACCCTGATTACCGTGGCCAAGAATACCGGCTGTGATGCCATTCATCCGGGCTATGGTTTTCTGTCGGAAAATGCTCAGTTTGCCGAAAAATGTAGGGAAAACGACATTTGCTTTATTGGACCAAGTCCGGAAGTGATAGACGGCATGGGAAACAAGTCTCAAGCCAGAGCTAAGATGCGGGAAGCCGGCGTGCCGGTGGTACCCGGTTCCTTAAAGGCTCTTTATGATGTGAAGGAGGCCTTAGAAGAAGTCAAAGCCATGGGCTTTCCGGTGATGATAAAGGCCAGCTCCGGCGGTGGCGGTAAGGGAATGCGGGAGTGCTTTTCCGAAGGGGATTTTGAAAATGAATTCCTTACCGCCCAAAGAGAATCCGCCAATGCTTTTTCCGATGATGCTATGTATTTGGAGAAGCTGATTTTGGAGCCCCGTCATGTGGAAGTACAGATTATGGGAGACAGCTTCGGAAACGTGATTGCTCTTGGGGAAAGAGACTGTTCCATCCAGAGAAATCACCAAAAGCTGGTGGAGGAATCCCCTTCCCCCATTGTGACGGCGGAAAGTCGAAAAGCTATGATGGAGGCTGCGATAAATGCGGCTAAGGCAGTGTCCTACGTGGGAGCCGGCACCATAGAATTTATCGTGGATCAGGAAGGCAAGTTCTATTTTATGGAAATGAATACCCGTATTCAGGTGGAACACGGGGTAACGGAACTGGTAACGGATACGGATCTTGTGATAGAGCAGATTCGGGTCTGCGCCGGGGAGCCTCTTAGCATGAAGCAGGAGGAAGTTCTTCTACGGGGACATGCCATAGAATGCAGAATTAATGCGGAAATTCCGGAGAAGAATTTTATGCCTAGCCCCGGAACCATTACGGCCTTACATTTACCGGGAGGAAACGGGGTAAGAGTGGATACGGCCATTTATACCGGCTACAAGATTCCTATGGAATACGATTCCATGATTGCCAAGGTCTTGGTGCATGGAAAAGATAGGCAAGAGGCTATCCGGAAAATGAAGGGAGCCTTGGAAGAGATGCTGGTGCTGGGGGTGGAAACCAACCTGGACTTCCAATATAAAATAATGCAGTCTGAGTCATTTGTGGAAGGAAAGGTAGATACCGGCTTTATTGAGCGCTTTACCTTAGGAGGAAAATAAGCATGAAGGTTGATTTAAATGCAGATGTGGGAGAGAGCTTCGGGCGCTATACCTTGGGAATGGATGATCACTTGATTCCTCTTCTCAGCTCTGCCAATATTGCCTGTGGCTACCATGCAGGAGATCCTTTGGTGATGGAGAAAACCGTGGAATTATGTAAAAATGCGGGAGTTGCCTTAGGGGTACATCCCGGATTTCCGGACTTGCAGGGCTTTGGTAGAAGAAATATGGACTGTACGCCTAAGGAATTAAAGACCATGCTGCTCTACCAAATGGGAGCCTTGGAAGCCTTTTTGCACAAGGACGGCTTAAAGCTTCAGCATGTAAAGCCCCATGGCGCCCTTTATAACATGGCCGCAAAGGAGGAAGAACTGGCTAAGGCTATCTGCGATGCGGTAAAGGAATACGATTCTTCCTTGGTAATTCTGGCACAGGCCTCCGGTAAGCTCTACCAATTGGCGGAAAAGATGGGAATTCCTGTAAAGGCGGAGGTTTTTATGGACAGAGCCTATGAGGAGGACGGTTCCTTGGTGAATCGAAGAAAACCGGGAGCCATGATTACCGACGAAGAGGAAGCTATTGAACGGGTGCTTTCCATGGTACTGGAGAAGAAGGTCAGAGCCATCACAGGAAAGGAAATCTCTATCCAGGCAGATTCCATCTGCGTCCATGGAGACGGAGAGAAGGCCTTGCTTTTTGTTGAAAAGCTCAGAAAGACTCTTGAAAAAGAGGGAGTGACGATAGAAGCTTTCGGAAGAGGCATTTAAGAAGAAAATTATTCATAAAAGCTTGAAGGGAATGTGGGAGTCAAACTAATCCATAGCCTTCATGCGTATAGGTCCGGGATAAGGGTAATCTGAGCCCGCGGGTACTTGCGAAAAACAAGAGCAGCGCAGTTTTTCGCTTAGTATCCCCTGCGAGGCGAAGTTAGCGAGAGCGTGCCCCGAGCCCGGACCTATACTGCATGAAGGCTGTTTTTTGATATTTACATTATTTTCTTCAGCTTTTATGAAATTTTTCTGTATTTCATTGACAGCAGAAAAATAGCTAGTAAAATATGAAAATGGTTTCCGTTTTCATGCTTTTTGTATTCATTTTTTGGAATGGATTTTTAGAGTTCGGAGGCTTGAAAAGGGAATCTTGACAGGAAGGCTTCTCTATGGTCAGGAATAGGGGAGCAAAGAGCAGGGTTGAGATAGATTTTGTAGGGGAGCGGATATGGAAAAAGGGAAGTACAAAACCCAGCATAAAGAGGAATTGCAGAAATATCTATCCAATTTAGAGGGAGAACATTTCACGGTAGCGGACTTGGTGATTCATTTCCGTGAAGAGGGAAGGCCCATCGGAACCACCACTATTTACAGGCAGTTGGAACGACTTTGCGAAGAAGGTTTGGTGAATAAGTACCTGATCGATCAAAATAGCCCGGCCTGCTTTGAATATGTGGGGGAGAGGAAAGAAGCTTCCAAGGAACATCTTTTTTTCCATTGTAAATGTAGCCGTTGTGGAGCCTTGATTCATCTGCATTGTCATGAACTGGACTTTATGATGGAGCATCTTCTTGTGCATCATGGCTTTCATTGGAATCCGAAAAGGACGGTTTTCTACGGTTTGTGTGAAAACTGTGCCCGGGAAGAGGAAAATAGGCCTTAAAGTTATTTATCTAGAAAGGAGCCCCTATGGGACTAAGAAAACTGGCGATTGCCACCACATTTTCCTTACTTGCAGCAAATCTTTTTGCCTGTGGAGCAAGTAATGCAGGAAAGACTGAGACTACAGCAGCCACCACACAGGCAGCAGCAGAAAGCAGCAAGGAGGAGAGCAAGGCAGGCGGAGAGAAGCTGAAGATTGTGGCTACCAATTTCCCTGCTTATGATTTTGCAAGAGCTGTTACCAAGGGAGAGGCGGATGTTACCATGCTGGTAAAGCCGGGAGCGGAGACGCACAGCTATGAGCCAAGCCCTCAGGATATTATTACCGTTCAAAATGCGGATTTATTCCTCTATGTAGGCGGAGACAGCGATGCTTGGGTAGACGGCATGTTAAAGTCCATGAACAAGGAGGATTCCTCCGTTTTCAAAATGATGGATGCGGTTAATTTAATGGAAGAGGAAACGGTTGAGGGAATGCAGGAAGAAGAGGAGCATGACCAAGACCATGAAGGAGAGTCCGGAGAGCATAAGGAAGAAGCTGCCGACCATGAGGATAAGGCTTCCGAGGCAAAGAGTGACAGTCATGAGGAAGAGGAAGTGGAGATGGATGAGCATGTTTGGACCTCTCCTATAAATGCCATTCAGATTGTAAAGAAGCTGGATGAGAAGATTTCTTCTTTGGATTCTTCCAAAAAGGACGTTTTTGAGAAGAATACTGAGGCCTATGTGAAGGAATTGGAAGAGCTGGATAAAAGCTTTAGAGAAGTGGTAGATTCCGGAAAGAGAAAGGAAATCATTGTAGCAGACCGTTTCCCCTTTGCTTATTTCTGTAAAGAGTACGGCTTAAGCTACTTTGCTGCATTCCCGGGCTGTTCTACCGATACCCAGCCTGCTGCACAGACCATTGCGTTCTTACAGGATAAGGTAAAGGAAGACGGTATTCCGGTGGTATTCCATATTGAAATGAGCAACGAGGATATGGTAAATGCCATTTGTAAGGATACGGGAGCCAAGAAAATGCTTTTGAATGCGGTACACAATGTGACCGATGAGGATTTCAAAGCAGGCAAGACCTATGTGGACTTAATGAAGCCGAATGTAGAGGCATTGAAGGAGGCACTGAATTAATGAGTTATTTTTCCCTAAACAAGATTGGCTTTTCCTATGAAGGGAAGGTGGTATTAGAGGACATTCATTTTTCCGTGGAAAAGGGAGATTATCTTTGTATCGTGGGGGAAAACGGAGCCGGAAAAAGTACCCTTTTAAAGGGCATATTAGGGTTGAAAAAGCCCGGTGAAGGAGAAATCATTCTGGGGGACGGCCTGAAAAGGCAGGATATCGGATATCTTCCCCAACAGACGGAGGCGCAGAAGGATTTCCCTGCCAGTGTTTACGAGGTGGTGGAGTCCGGATGCCTAAACAAGCTTTCCTTATTTCCCTTTTATCGTAAGGAAGATAAGAAGCGGGTAGAGGATGCTATTCGTTTTTTAAACATTGAGAATTTGAGAAAGTCCTGCTATCGGGAGCTTTCCGGCGGACAACAGCAAAGGGTTCTTCTGGCAAGAGCCCTTTGCGCCGGCTCCAAGCTCTTGATTTTGGATGAGCCTGTGGCAGGTTTGGATCCTAAGGCCCAGACAGAGCTCTACGATTTAATTGACAGATTGAATAAGGAATTAAAGATTACCATCATCATGGTTTCCCATGATGTGAAGGAAATAGTACAAAGAGCAAAGCATATTCTCCATTTGGCCCATAAGCAGTTATTTTTCGGAGAGGCGGAAAAGTATAGAGAGTCGGAGCTTGGAAAAAGTTTTGTGAAGGATTTGGAGGGCTAAATGTTTAAGGTTTTAGGGTCGATGCTTTCCTACGATTTTATGATTCGAGCGATTATCGTAGGTTCTCTGGTTTCCCTGTGTTCTACACTTTTGGGAACCAGTTTGGTTTTAAAAAGATATTCCATGATTGGGGATGGCTTGTCCCACGTGGGCTTTGCAGCCTTGGCAATTGCCTATGCTCTGCAATTAGCCCCCATGTCCGTGTCTATTCCCATCTGTGTGATTGCGGCATTTTTCCTTTTGCAACTGGAAGAAAATTCCAAAATTAAGGGAGATGCGGCTACCGCTTTACTTTGTAGCGGAGCTTTGGCGGTGGGAGTAATGACGATTTCTTTGACTACCGGTATGAATACAGATGTTTGTAACTATATGTTCGGCTCCATCCTGGCCATCAGTCCCTCGGACATGCGGCTTTCCGTAATTTTATCCGTGGTGGTGCTGTTCCTTTACATTTTCTTCTATCCCCGCATCTTCGCGGTGACCTTTGATGAAAATTTTGCAAAAGCCAGCGGAACCAATACCCGTTTTTACAACATGGTTTTGGCCTTATTGACTTCTATCACCATTGTGCTGGGCATGCGAATGATGGGAACCCTATTGATTTCCAGCTTGATCGTGTTTCCTTCTATTACGGCAATGCGGGTATGTAAAAACTTCTTAGGTACCATTATTCTGGCATCTATACTTTCTCTCTTAGGATTCTTTGTAGGAATGACTTTATCCTTCCTTTATAGGATTCCTACGGGAGCTTCCATTGTGGTGATAGATATTGTGTTATTCTTCCTATTTTGTGCGATTGAAGCAATCCGGAATAGAAAGGGATAAAGGATAAGAAAATGAAATTAAGCAGAAAAATGAATACAAAAGAAGAGAAGGCCTTAGGGCCTTTTCGCATTTTCGGAAAAAACAGAAAAGCAAACGGGACCATCCCTTTGAGAAGAGCTTGCCTTCTTCTTGCTCTTTGTGCAGGAACTTTGGTGGCCTGTAAGGAAAAGGATACCGTGCGGAAGACCCCGGGAAAGGTAGAGAGTACGGAAAGTACTTCTTCCGTATCCGAAGAGGAAGCAATGTCTATGGCGGCAGCGTTGGATGCCTTAGAGTCTAAGGATGCGGCATCGGTGGCGGCGGAAAATACAAATCCCTCCTCAGAAAGTAAAATTG
>NZ_CAUTEG010000019.1:0-32454 GCF_963537195.1 Oribacterium sinus
TTCCGACAAATGTTAAAGAAAAAGCAGGGAAAGACGGAGACCGTGGTAAGCTTCTTGGCCAGTTTGGAGCTGATGAAAATGGGGAAGATAACCTTAAAGCAGGAAAATGCCTTTGGAGACTTAGACATCACCGTAAACAAAGAGGCGGAGCAGGAAGAAATGGATCTGACGCTGGTGGAAGATTTTGATTAAAAATGCTTTTAGAAGGGAGTAAGGTAGGTGGAGGAAAACGAACAATACTCTTTAAAAGAAGAGTTGGAACGCACTTTGGCGGAAGAAGATGCCGAAGCCTCAGAGAATAAGGCTTTGACAGGGGATGATGCCGAAGCCTTGCAGGAAAGGGATTTTGCCGAAGAAAAAGCCGAAGGTTCCCGGGATAAGGACGAGGTTCTAAGCTTGCAGGAAGAAATCGAAAGAGAAGATGCTCTAAGCTTGCAGGAAGAGGAAGATTTACTGGAAGCTCTTTTGTTTTCTTTGGGAAGAACCGTAAGTCCGGAGGAAATGGCGATTTGCCTGCATATGGGTGTGGATGGAGCAGAGCTTGCGGCAGAGCGTTTACGGAAAAAATATGAGGAGCGGCAAGGCGGTCTTTTAATCCGAAAGCTGGAGGGAAAGTATCAGATGGTCAGCCATCCCAAAACCTATGATGCTTTGATTCGGGTGGTTAAGCAGAGCCGGAAACCGGTGCTTTCCGATGTGCATTTGGAAACCCTTTCCATTATCGCCTACTGCCAGCCGGTAACAAAGGCGGAGGTGGAGCGGATTCGTGGCGTAAAGTCCGACCATGCGGTCAATCGTTTGGTGGAATTCGGTTTGATTGAAGAGGTAGGCCGTTTGGATGCTCCCGGTCGTCCGGTGCTCTTCGGCACCACCGAGGAGTTCCTGACTCGTTTCGGTGTGGATTCTCTTGCCTCTCTTCCCAGCCTTCCCAAGGATTTGGAGAAGCTTTTGGAAGAGGAAGTAACGGAGGAATTAAAGGACAGCCTTGGCTTAGAGCCGGAGAAGCCGGAAGAGCCTAAGGAAGAGAAAGTAGAAGAGGCCCAAGAAGAAAAGTCGGAAGAGCCTAAAGAAGAGTCGGAAGAATCTAAAGAAGAGAAGCAGGAAGAGTCTAAAGAGGAACAGCCGGAAGAAATGGAAGCGGAAGACAATGTAGAGGAAGAAAATCCGGAGCCGGAAGTTTTTTCTGATAGCGAAGAAGAAAAAGAACCGGACGAAGCTTCGGATGAGGCGGAAGAAGTAGAGGAAGAAAATACAGAAGAAATTATAGAAGAAAGTTCAGAAGAAAGTACAGAAGGGCAGGAGGACGCGAAGGCATTGGACCCGGAACAGTAGGCAGGGACCTTTTGCAAGAGGAAGAAAGCTTTATTGAAGCTTATCTTATGGAATTGGAAGCGGAGAAGGAAGTAGAGCTCGAAGAAGACAAGGACGAGGACAACGAAACGGTCGAGAAATCAGAAGCCGAAGATGAATCGGAGGCTGATGTGGAACCGGAGTCCGAAGAGGAAATAGAAGAGATACAGGAGCCGGAACTCGAAGAAGAACCAAACCTTCTCCCTGCAAGGGGAACCTGCCGTAGAAAGCCGTTAAGAAACTGTTATAGAGAAGAAAAGGGAGTGCAAAGAAATTCCTGGAGAAAGGAGAAATGCAAGTGGAGGCTAAGTTAAAAATCAAATATCATGTAAAGGAGCTGGAAAAGCTTCGCTACATTGACGGAAAAAGTGACTGGATTGATTTACGGGTAGCGGAAAATGTCAGTATGAAGCAGGGAGAATACCGCCTAATCAGTATGGGTATTTCCGTGGAAATTCCCAAGGGCTATGAAATGCTGATTGTTCCCAGAAGCTCGGCCTATAAGAACTTCGGGATTTTGCAAACCAATGCCATGGGAGTGGTGGATGAATCCTTCTGCGGTGACAATGACATTATCCACATGCCTATCTTAGCCATGCGAGATACGGAAATTCATATCAATGATCGAATCGGACAGTTCCGCTTGATGCCCCACCAGCCGGAGGTGCATTTTATTGAGGTGGATCATCTGGATAACGAAGACCGTGGGGGTTTTGGCACCACCGGGAAGGCATAATAGGAGGGGAAAATGCAAAAAAGGAAGAACAAAAAAGGAAAAAGCTTAAGCTCTTTTCTGCTACTCTTTCTCCTTCTCTCCTTAAGCCTTTTTGCCTGTAAGAATAAGGCGAAGGAATATCGTCTTCTGGGAATCGAAGCTCTGGAACGGGGAGACGGAAAGACGGCATTGGAAAACTTTAATCTGGCCTTGGAGAAAAGTAACGGGCAGGTCTCCGCTTTGCAAATGGATATTCTCGCTTATAAGATTGAGGCGGAAATTCAATTGGGAAATATTTCCGATGCGGAGGAAAGCCTGCAAAGCTATAAGACCTTGGCGAAAAAGGATTTGCCCCTGCTGGAAGAGAGAATTGCCGGAAAAAAGCTGATTCAGGAGCTGGGAACTGCTTTGAATGACAATAAGCTGGAGGATGCGGAGAAGCTCCTTTCAGAAATCAAGGAAAAGGGACTGGAAGAGGATCGGGAGTATCTTTTCGATGCAGCGGTATATCTGGAGAAGACCGCCAAATGGCAGGAAGCCTATGAAGCCTTTCAGCAATACAGTACCCGTTATCCCGGGGATGAGGATGCGAAAAGGGAGCTAAGCTTTCTGAAAAATCGTATGGAAGCGCTGGAGAAGAATCCGCTGTTGAAGGAAAAAGCAGGAATTACGGAAAATCAGGAAACAACGGAGACTACAGAGACCACAAAGGAAAGCAATTAAGAAAAGCAAGACTATTTCAAAAGGAGCTGGAGAATAATCGTAGAAGTTTTCTATCTTGCATAGAGTCTATGTAAAACTTGATTATTTTATAGCTCCTTTTTTAGTGTCAAAAATTCGTAGTCAAAACTTGAATGTTTTTGGAGTTTTTTCAAAAAAATATTAGAACCAAAATAGTTTTAGGAATTTATTCCAAAAACTATCTCGAAATAAATGGTTTTTGGAATTGAATCCAAAAACTTTACTTTCTATAGAAAGGATGCTATTCTCAACGAGAAGGGAGGTGCCGGGGTGATTATAAGAGAAGAATATCTGAATAAGCTAAAGGTTCTCAAGGATAAACACATTATCAAGATTGTGACCGGAATAAGAAGATGCGGAAAATCAACGCTACTCCTCCAGTTCCAAGATTGGCTGTTAGAGCAAGGGATTGATCAATCCCAAATTATTTTTATTAACTTTGAGGACCTGGAGTATGAGGACTTGAATAATTATAGAAGTCTTCATAAATATATTAAAGAGAAGTTAAAGAAAAATACGAAGACCTATATTTTTCTGGATGAAATTCAAAATGTAGATAAGTTTCCTAAAGTATTGGATAGTCTACAGTTAAACCCGGATATAGATTTGTATGTGACCGGCTCAAATGCCTATATGCTTTCCAGTGAGATTGCTACCCTGATCTCCGGAAGATATATCCAGATTGAGATGCTTCCTTTGTCTTTTAAGGAATACTGTCTGGCAAAAGGGGGATATGAAGACAGAGCAAGAAAATATACCGATTACTTGTTAAGCAGTTCCTTTCCCTATGCTTTAGCTCTGGATTCAGAGCCCAATATCATCAGGGATTACTTGGAAAGTATCTACAATACGATAGTAATTAAAGATATCATGAACCGGAAACAGGTGACGGATTCCATGATGCTTCAAAGTGTTTTGAAGTTTATTTTTGACAATATCGGGAATCCCTTCTCCACCAAGAAAATAGCGGATACCATGACTTCCGACGGTAGGAAGATTGATTCTAAAACGATAGAAAAATATCTTACGGCTTTGCAGGAATCTTACGTCATTTATCAAGCTAAACGCTTTGATATCAAAGGGAAACAGTACCTTAAGACCTTGGATAAATACTATGCGGTAGATATTGGACTTCGATATATGCTTCTGGGCAAACAAGCTATGGATGCAGGACATATATTGGAAAATATCATTTATTTGGAACTGCTTCGCAGATCCTATGATGTGTATGTGGGAAAGGTAGATAGCTTTGAAGTGGATTTTGTCGCACAGAATCAGGATGGCAATCATTATTATCAGGTGGCTCTGACGGTAAGAGAAGAAGCTACCTTGAATAGAGAATTAAGACCATTGCAAATGCTTCAGGACGACTATCCCAAGGTGCTCCTTACACTGGATGATGATCCTCCAAGGGATATAGACGGCATAAAGATTCTGAATGCAAGAGACTGGCTATTGGATTTGAAGCAGTAGAATGGAAATTAAAGCTGTACAAATGGAAATCAAAGTCGTAGACATGGAAATTTTCTTGCGAGGACAGGAAAAGGATAGTATACTTTTTTCTCGTATACTTATGCCCAAAGGAGAGTAGCAGATGGCGAAGAAAAAAACGGGAAAGCAAGTAGGAGAAAGAGGTGCAAATATGGCAAGATATGAGGAATTATCCGTAGAGGAGTTGGAAGCCTTAAGAGCGGAATTAAAGGATGAGTACAGGCGCTACCAGACCATGGATATGAATCTGGATATGAGTAGAGGAAAGCCCTGTAGAGAGCAGCTGGATTTGAGCAATGATATGATGGATGCTCTGGACAGCAATGCGGATATGTATTCCAGCGAAGGTGTGGATGTTCGAAATTACGGTGTATTGGATGGTATCGCAGAGGCGAAGGAGCTTCTTTCCGATATGATGGAAAATCATCCGGATCATATCCTCATTTTCGGAAACTCTTCTTTGAATGTTATGTATGACTCCATTTCCCGTTCCATGACCCACGGTGTTATGGGAAGTACCCCCTGGTGCAAGCTGGATGAGGTAAAGTGGCTTTGCCCGGTTCCCGGTTACGATCGTCACTTTGCCATTACCGAGTACTTTGGGATTAAGATGATTCCGGTACCTATGACGGAGCATGGTCCGGATATGGACATTGTGGAGGAGCTGGTAGCTTCCGATGAGGCGATTAAGGGAATCTGGTGTGTGCCGAAGTATTCCAATCCTCAGGGCTACAGCTATTCCGATGAGACGGTACGCCGTTTTGCCCGCCTGAAGCCTGCAGCCAGAGACTTCCGTATCTACTGGGACAATGCCTATGGTATGCATCACCTTTATGACCATGAGCAGGATTATTTGATTGAGATTTTGGCGGAGTGTAAGAGAGCGGGACATCCGGATTTGGTGTATAAGTTCGCCTCCACCTCCAAGATTTCCTTCCCGGGCTCCGGTATTGCTTCCATGGCAACCAGCTTGAACAATCTGGAAGATATTAAGAAGCAGGTACAGTACCAGACCATCGGACACGATAAGGTAAACCAGCTTCGTCATGTTCGTTTCTTCCAGGATATTCACGGTATGGTGAAGCACATGCAGAAGCATGCCAATATTCTTCGTCCCAAGTTTGAGATGGTGGAGGATATTTTCGAGAAGAACCTTGCAGGAACCGGCGTGGGAGAATGGACTAAGCCGAAGGGCGGATATTTCATCAGCTTTGAAACCCTTCCCGGCTGTGCAAAGGCTGTAGTGGATAAATGCAAAAAGGCCGGCGTAAAGCTGACTCCCGCAGGTTCTGCCTTCCCCTACAAGAAGGATCCCAATGACAGCAATATCCGTATTGCTCCAACTTACCCACCATTGGAGGATCTGCGTATTGCCTCCGAGCTTTTCACCCTCTGTGTAAAGCTGGTAAGTGTGGAAAAGCTTTTAAAGGATAAGAAGGAAGGACAGGCTTAAAGGCTACTCTTCCCCTAAAAATTCCTGTAAAAGGTAGGTATAGACCTTTTGGTGCTTGGCCTCCCATTTTAAGCAGAGAGCCTTGGCACTTTCTTCATCGGGAACCGTAAGCTCCACTCTACAGAGTAGAGTGCGATTTTCCCGAATTTCCAGCTGCACAAGGTATTCCTTTGTGTCTGTCTCCGAATAATCGGAATATAGGGCCGCCTCACTTTGCAGGCGGCTTTTATTTTTGGAAAGAAAGAGGTCCATGTCCTCCCGCACCAGCTCCGGAATATCCTGGGAAAAGAAATTTAATGTCTGCTTGCCCTCCTCCGTGATTTCGTAGCGGGTGGTGCTTTGGCTGTGCTCTGCGGAAATAAGGGAAGCCTCCTCCAAATCATTGATGCATTGCTGTAAAGTGAAATAGGTGGTATATTCATTTTCTAAAAAAAATCCGCTAAGCCGACTGTTGCTTAGGGGGTATTTTACGGAATGGAGTAAATAAAGAATCATCAGTTTGTATTGGGTCAATGCTTCTGTAGCCATAAATTCCTTTCTTTATCCCATAAAAATGGGAGTTTCTGTTTTTGATGGGAGTTTCCGTCTTGTTCAGAATATAAATCTTTGCAAAATGCGCTTTTTTCTAAGAAATACGCTATACTGCTCTAAGGAAATTGCTTTTCCGAAAGAAAAGCCTGAGCCTAAAAGAGAAAAAAGCAAAGAATGGAATTAGTTTAACAGAATTGTAAGCCTAGTTGCAATAGAAGGAAGCGTTAATGGAAAATTCTGTCTTTCTCGAAAGGGCTTCCTGTGCTAAAATAAAGCCCTATGGAGAGTTTGCTATGAGAGAAAAAATCAATAAGTTAGCCAGAGGAATTATCGAGGAAGGAATCCCTTCCCTGCATTTTTCTGTTGAGCAGATTATGGCTGTAATTCCTTATCGGGAAAGTCGAACATTTGAAATCTTTTTGCAGTCGGTAAACGGAGTCGCCATGCGTGGCCTGGTCTATGCCAAGGGACCCTATCTAACCCTGCATAAATCCGCCTTTGGAGGTGTACGTACCAAGGTAAGCTTTACCATTGATACGAAGAACCTGGGGGATGAAGAAGAAATCAAAGGGGAGCTTTGCTTTGTCTACAATGGGGGAGAGAAGCGGATTCCCTATTCCTTTGTGGTGGAAAAACAGCCCTCTGCAAAGCAAATCCATGAGATTAAGGACTTTTCTCATTTGCAACACATGGCGGAGGAGGACAGAAAGGCTTGCAGCAGAATCTTTGATTACAGCGATTTTTTGGAAGCCCCGATTTTTCAGGATATTACCGCCCTTAGACTCTATGAGTTTTTAAAGTCCTGCGGAGACAGAACCCTTGCTTTAGAAGAGTTTTTGACCTATTTCTCACATCGCCCGAAGAATGCCATGAGGCGGGAAGTGCTTCCCTACCAAAGACGGGAGGAAAGGGAAGAAGTTCTTCATTTTCCGGAGGATGCAAGCCTGGAAGAAAAGATTACGGAGTGCATCCACAGAGGAGACTGGAGTCTTAGCGCCTTTGCCCTTTACAAAAAGGGTGTAGAGGAGAATGTTAAGATTACAAAATTATATGAGAACCTCCTTTATGCTATGCCCATGGGATATTCGGAAGAATTACCCAAGGGGGTATATCTTTATTTCTCCTATGAGTATCGTTTAGAAGAGGGAATCAAGCTTCCTCTTTATTATAATATTTTGAAGAATTTCCAGGAAGGTTCCGAGATTTTCTCTCACTTTGCAAGGCCGATGCAGGACTATGCCATTTCCTGTCTTTTGCGGGGGGAAATCAATGAGGAGCTGGCTTTGTTGTATAGCAAGCTGATTTTACCGGAAATGATTGATGAAAGGATGGCGGAGTTCCTTCCGAAGATTTTAAACAGTTATCTGGTGGAGGTGGAGGATCAGAGCATTGAGCGTCTGGTACTGACTCACCCTGCTTTGCGCAGGGAATGTTCCTTCCCGGTGAAGGGGGGATTTTGTACGGTGCCCATGCCCCTTCCCAACATGATTCTTCTTTTCCAGGATGCCTTGGGAAACCGCTACAGCCGGGTACCCCACAGAAAGACCAGACTGATGGAAGAGGCGGAGTTGGAGAAGAAGTGCCAAAGCCTTTCGGAGGACAAGGGCATTTTCCTGATTCGGAAGACTCTTAGCCTGGTGGAAAAGGGAATTTCCGACAGTAAGGACCTGGAACTGATGGAAAAGGCCTTTTCCTATGAGGATTTTACCCTGTATTTTCGGATGAAGATTTTGCATCTGATTCTTTCCTACCATAAGAAGGCGGAGGGGGTAGAGTTCCCGAAGGAGAATCTGGAATTTTTCCATGCCCTTCCCTTTGGGGCTTTAAAGAAGGAAGAGAAGGAGGATGTGCTCAGTGCCCTGATTTATCGGGGGGACTATGACAAGGCATTGGAATATCTCATTGCTTATCCCTACCTTTCCCTGGATAAGCGGGCATTGGAAGCATTTTTAGAGGGAGCTCTTTCCCAGGCCCGGGGAGAGAAGGTCTATGGAGAAGAGGAAAGGGAGATGCTTTTGTATCTTTCGGAAAAGGCCTTTCTTTCCAAGCTGGAAAAGGACAGTATTCTTCATTTCCTTTTGGAGGAGTATAACGGTACTACGGAAGAGATGCTGCAAATGATGCGGGCAGCAGACCAAAGGAAGCAGCAGAAGGCGAAGATTCCTTCTTCCTCCTTCTTAAACATGGGAGAGCGACTTTTGGCCCAGAGCCTTTTTGCGGAAAAACGAAAGGAAAGCGAAGAGATTTTTGCCCTCTATACCCGTTACGGGGGAGCGGATCCTTTGCTTCTTCGTGCCTTTTTTACAGCCTATTCCGCCTCTGTCTTCCTGGGACAGAAGCCGGAAAAAGAATGGATTATGCAGCAGATTTTTGAAGAGGTTCGGGGAGAAAGCCATAAGGAAAGAGTGCCGGTGCTTTATCTTTTGGCATTGAGTCTTTCTTTCTCCAGGAGAAAGGAGCTTAAGGAGGAAGAGCTGGAGGAGCTTAACGTCTTCCTGCCGATTCTTTTGGAAAAATCTTTGATTTTCAGCTATACCAAGGAACTGGGAAAATTTGTTTCCCTGCCCAATGAAATATTAGAAAAATCCGTCCTGGAATATCACGGAAGAGAAGAGGAAAAGCCTTTCCTGTCTATAAGAAATCAGGGAGAAGAGGAGTTCCACAGAGAGGAATTACAGGAGTGCTATCACGGCATTTACACCGCTTCCTTCCTGCTTTTCCCGGGAGAAAGCATGGAATATCGCTTTACTGTAGGAAAAGAGGACACGCTATTGTATCAGTCCACCCTGAAGAAGGAATCATCCGAGAAATCCTATGCGGGAGAGGATGCCTATACCAAGCTTTGTCGGATGTGTGAGCTGATGACGGAGAAGCAGGCAGAGCCTTTACTGGAAATGATGGAAGAGTACGGCAAGAAGGAAATTGCTTTATCGAAATTACTGGAGGAGTAAGAGAAAGAGGTATTTGTGAAAAGCATTGGCATTAGTTTAGGGGATGATTATACCGACATTTCCCTATATCAGGAAGAATATACATATCGCTTTCCTACTCTTCTTTGTAGAGAGAAGCGAGGGACGCAGTTTTCCATCGGTGAGGAAGCATACAAGAAGAATCTCACCGGAGGAGTAGTATTGGTGGACAAGCTTCTGTCCCTGTTTAAGAAAAAGGGCAGTGCCACCATTGAAGGGCAGTGCTATGAGGCGGAGGAGCTTCTGTCCATCTTCCTTCGTTCCCTGCTGAAAGAAGGAGAGAAGCGGATAGAGGAAAAGGAGCTTCCGGAGGAAGAGGGAAAGGATACTTTAGTCCTTACCCTTCGGGAGGGAGAGCCGGAGCTCTTTAAAAGATTAAAGGAGCTTCTGGAAAAGCTTTTCGGAGAGGAGTATTCGGTGCAGTGCATCAGCCACACCGAGGCCTTTGCCCACTACCTTTTACGGCAGGATAAAACCCTCTATAACCGATTGGTGGGCATGTTTGAATTTTCCAACCAGGTGCTTCACTACTATGAAATGCAGGTGTCCAAGGGGGCGAAGAAGTATGCTATTTCCGCCGGGGAAGCCCAGCCGGAGGCCATTTCCTTCGACATTATGGAAAAGCCCCAGGGAAAGCGGATGGCAGACCAGATTCTTTCCGGGCTTAGCGATAAAATTACCAGAGGGAAGGTCTATAGTGCCTTCTTTTTGTCCGGAAAGGGCTTTGAAAGTACAGAATTTGCTCCGGGCTTTATGAAGAAGCTTTTAAAGGGAAGAAGAGTTTGTGTGGAATCCTTCCTCTTTGCCATCGGGGCTTTGGAATATGCCAAGCTTTTGGGAAGTGGAGAAGAGGAGGAGTATCTTCTTCTTTGTGAAACCAGGGTGGCTTATGATGTTTCCCTCCGGGTGAGTCAGAAGGAAAGGGAATTCCCCTATTATCTGGCAAAGGCGGGAGATGCCTGGCTGGAAAAGGAAGAGGAGCTTTTGCTCCTACCGGACCGACAGGATTATATTGATTTTACGGTGCAGCCCTTCGTGGGAAGCAAGGGAAGGCAGCTTCGGATGCTGCTGGATGGCTTTCCGAAGAGAGAGGAGCGTTGCACGAAGCTCTCTTTAAAGAGTCGATTTGTAGATGCTTCCACCATTTTGATTCGGGTGGAGGACAAGGGCTTGGGAGACTTGCACCCTGCCTCCGGAATGGTGATTGAAGAGCGAATCAGTTTGGGAAAGGAGTAAAGCATGGCAGTGATTTTATGTCAAAAAGAAGCTACATTTCCCTATTATTATGAGCGATTGGATATTTCCATCCATTCCTTGGAGGAGCTTTGCTATGCGGTGGGGAAGTATCCCCTCCTGATTCCGGAGCATTTTGTGGATCATCGTCTATTGGAATGGGTCAGTACCGGCTTAAATCGCCCCATGCTTTCCGAAAAGCTGAAGCAATTAAAGGACATGGGGGAGCGGGAGGAGCGTTTGCTTTTCCGTCTGCTTCGGGAGTGCTCCTATTTTACGGAGAGAGAGCTGGAGGATTTTTCCTTAGAGCTTAGAAGGATTCAGGCTTTGTCCGAGCCGGAACGGAAGGAAAGGATGGGAGACAGCTTCTTTTCCTTGAAGAAATATAGAAAGGCCTTGGATGCCTATCAGGACGCATATCATTTGGAGGAAAATGGCAGAAGGCTTCGTAAGATTGCGGAGTCCTACCTTTATCTAAAGCAGTTTCAAAGAGCAGGGGATGCTTTTGCGAAATTGTATAAAAAAAATCAGGATAAGGCCGCTTTACGAAGACTGTATTTCCTGTCTCAGATTACCTTTCCGAAGGATCGGTATAAGGAGCTTTGGCAGGGGGTAGAGGAAGACCTGGTCAAGGAATGGCAGGCAGAGTGGGAAGAGGCTTTGGAAGAAGCGGATCAGGCGGAAGGAATTTTAGAGCTGAAGAATGCCTATAACGAGGGAGAAGAGGCATTTTTCCAAGAAGCGGAGAAAAAGCTGGAAGCCTGGAAAGAAGAAATACGTGGTAGAGCCTAGTACAGGAGGGGAAAATGAAAGAACTTGCAAAACAATATAATCCGGAAGAGGTAGAGGACCGTATCTACGAAAAGTGGCTGAAGGGAAATGCCTTCGCCGCAAAGGTAAATCCGAAGAAGAAGCCCTTTACCATTATGATGCCGCCTCCCAATGTTACCGGGCAGCTGCACATGGGACACGCCCTGGACAATGCTTTACAAGATACCCTGATTCGTTTTAAAAGAATGCAGGGCTTTGAGGCCTTGTGGCAGCCGGGAACGGATCATGCAGCCATTGCCACCGAGGTAAAGGTTATCAATAAGCTGAAGGATATGGGCATTGATAAGTGGGAGCTGGGAAGAGAAGGCTTCTTAAAGGAGGCCTGGAAGTGGAAGGAAGAATACGAGGATCGTATTGTAAACCAGCTCCATAAGATGGGCTCCTCCGCAGACTGGGATCGTCTTCGTTTTACCATGGACGAGGGCTGCTCCCATGCGGTGCTGGAAACCTTTGTTCGCCTGTATAAGAAGGGTTTAATTTACCGCGGTTCCAGAATGATTAACTGGTGTCCTGTTTGTAATACCTCCATTTCCGATGCGGAGGTTTTACATGAGGAGCAGGAAGGCTCCTTCTGGCACATCCTTTACCCTGTAGTGGGAGAGGAAGGTCGCTTTGTGGAGATTGCTACCACCAGACCGGAAACTCTCTTAGGGGATATGGCGGTGGCTGTAAATCCTGAGGATGAAAGATATAAGGACATCGTAGGAAAACAGCTGCATCTTCCTTTAACGGACAGAGTGATTCCGGTGATTGCGGATGCCTATGTGGATAAGGAATTCGGAACCGGTTGTGTAAAGATTACTCCTGCCCATGATCCCAACGACTTCCTTGTAGGAGAAAGACACGGCTTAGAGGTTTTAAACATCTTAACGGATGATGCCAAGATTCTCTGTGAAGGCTCCCCCTATAACGGCATGGATCGTTATGAAGCCAGAAAGAAGATGGTGGAGGATTTAGAAAAGCAGGGACTCTTAAAGAAGGTAGTGCCCCACAGCCACAACGTAGGGGTGCATGATCGTTGCGGAACCACCGTTGAGCCTATGGTGAAGCCCCAGTGGTTTGTGAAGATGGAAGAGCTGGCAAAGCCTGCTATCGAAGCACTGAACAAGGGAGATTTGGAATTTGTTCCGGAAAATTACGGAAAGACCTATCTGCATTGGCTGGAAAATATCAAGGACTGGTGTATTTCCCGTCAGCTTTGGTGGGGACACCGTATTCCCGCTTACTATTGTGAGGACTGCGGGGAGCTAATCGTATCTTTGGAAAAGCCGGAATGCTGTCCAAAGTGTAAGAGCACCGCCCTTCGTCAGGATGAGGATACCCTGGATACCTGGTTCTCCAGTGCCCTTTGGCCCTTTGAGACTCTGGGCTGGCCGGAGGAGACGGAAGATTACAAATATTTCTATCCTACGGATGTGCTGGTTACCGGCTATGACATCATTTTCTTCTGGGTAGTTAGAATGGTATTCTCCGGAATTGAGCAGACCGGAAAGACACCTTTTAAGAAGGTACTGATCCACGGTCTGGTGCGAGACGATCAGGGAAGAAAGATGAGTAAGTCCTTGGGAAACGGAATCGATCCTTTGGAAATCATCGGTACCTACGGGGCAGATGCCTTGAGAATGACGCTTCTTACCGGAAATGCTCCCGGAAATGATATGCGTTTCTATCATAGCCGTGTGGAAGCCAGCAGAAACTTTATGAATAAGGTTTGGAATGCTTCCCGTTTCCTCTTTATGAATGTAAAGGAAGAGGAGAAAGAAGCTCTTCTCTCTTTGGTAGGAAAGAAGGAAGCAAGTCTTGAAGAGGTGCTTTCCGTCATTCCCAAGAACCTGGCTCTGGCAGATCAGTGGATTCTTTCCAAGTGTAACCACACCGTTTCGGAGGTGACCAGAAACTTAGAGTCCTTTGACCTGGGAATCGCCCTGGATAAGATTCAAAACTTTATCTGGGAAGAGTTCTGTGACTGGTATATCGAGATGGTGAAGCCCAGATTGTACAGTGAGGGTGGAGAGAGTAAGACTCTTGCTCTTTGGACTCTCTTAAAGGTTTTGAAAACTTCCTTAAGTTTGTTGCACCCCTTCTGCCCCTTCATTACGGAAGAGATTTACGATACGGAGAAGTCTTTATTCCCGGGCGAAGAGAAGATGCTGATGCTGTCGGATTGGCCTGTTTTTGCGGAAGAACTGGACTTTTCCGAGGCGGAAAAAGAGGGAGAGACCATCAAGGAAGCGGTTCGCGCCATCCGAAATATTCGTACGGAAATGAATGTTCCCCCATCCAAAAAGGCTACGGTTTACATCGTAAGCGAGGACGAGGGGTTAAGAAAAACGTTTACACATAGTAAGGTATTCTTTGCTACCCTTGCTTATGCACAGGATGTTATAATACAGCAAGACAGAACAGGTATTCCTGAAAATGCTGTTTCTGTCTTGATACCGAAGGCCAACATTTTCCTTCCCTTCTCTGATCTGGTGGATTTGGATCAGGAAAGAGAGCGTTTGGAGAAGGAAGAGGAGAGGCTGAAGAAAGAAATTCAACGTGCAGAGGGAATGTTAAAGAATGAGCGCTTCCTGTCCAAGGCACCGAAGGAAAAGGTGCAGGAGGAAGAAGAAAAGGCTATGAAGTATAGACAGATGCTTGAGCAGGTTCTGGAAAGAAAGAAGGCTCTTTCCTAAGCTTTAACTTCCCGAGTAGACGGGAGGTTTTATGTGTAAAGCAGAGAGAACAACGGTAGAGGAAAAGAAGAGAAGAGTATGGGGCACCTTGCTCCTGCTTTTCTCCTTCTTCTTCCTCTTTTCTTTTCAGAGTTTTCAAGGACATGCCGAGGAAAGGGCAGCCACCAAGGAAGAGCTTACCGGCGTGAAGAAGGGAAGCACCACAGCCTATATCTGGGAAAAGGAAGACAGCGCCTGGAAGCTTTTGTATCTGGACGTAAAGAGTAAGTCCTGGAAGTATGCCAAGGATCGTTGGGTACAGATTGGAGACCGTTTTTATTACTTTAATGCCGAAGGAAAGATGGCTGAAGGCTGGTTTAACGAGGACAGCCACTGGTTTTTCGCCCAGTACGACAATAAAGAGCAAAACAGCGATACTGCAGGCGTAGTTCTAACAGGATGGGCAAGCATTCCGGATGAAAATGGAAAGTTCCACACTTTCTACTTTGAAAAGGATGAGCAGGGACGCCCCAGAGGCATGGTACAGGCTGAGGGAGAAACCAACATTTCCTATCTGATTGAGGGGAAAAACTATTACTTTGATGCTCTGGGCTATGCGGATAAGAAGCTGATTTCCTTTGATGTGACGAAGTATCCAAGAGGCAGAGTCTAAAGAGTATAGAATGTCCTGTAATCGCTAAAATTCGAAAGAGCATAGATAGAGAAGAATACAGCGTAAACACAGAGTAAATACAGCGTAAATACAGAGTGAATACAGAGTAGAGATTTTATGACTATCAAAATTATTGCTGTTGGGAAAATCAAAGAGAAGTTTTATCGAGAGGCACTTTCTGAATACGGAAAGCGCCTTTCTTCCTATTGTAAATGGGAAATTATTGAAGTGGCAGATGAAAAGACCAAGGAAGAAGCCAGTGAAACGGAGGTTTTGCAGGTTTTGGAGAAGGAGGGAGAAAGAATACTTGGTAAAATTCCGGATCGTGCCTTTGTGATTGCCCTTGCCATCCTGGGAAAGGAGCTGGACTCCGTAGCCTTTGCCAAATTTTTGGAAAAGCAGGCTCTCCACGGAGAAAGTGAATTCTGTTTTGTGATAGGAGGCTCTCTGGGACTGGCCCCCTCCGTTCTTTCCAGGGCCAACTATTCTTTAAGCTTCTCTGCCATGACCTTTCCTCACCAGCTTATGCGAGTGATTCTTTTGGAGCAAATATACAGAGCCTTCCGTATAAATGCAGGGGAACCTTATCATAAGTAAAAAAGAAAAACGCATAAAAAAGCCATTGCTTATAAATTCTTTTTATTTAAGTCAGACAAAAATTTTATAAATCGTGCAAAATGCTGGTAATCCTATTGGGAGAATGTTACAATCAAAAGCAGTTTTAAGGAAATCGTAAATATCTCAATAGAATAGGAGGAGAAAATGTACCAGTCAGGCACGTATGTGGTTTATGGCTGTAAGGGTGTCCATAAGATTATCGGAACGACACACCTGAATTTAGAAGGAATTCCAAAAGACAAAGAATATTATATCTTGCAGGCAGTAAAGAAACCGGATGGTGCCGTATATGCTCCGGTAGAGGCAGGCAAGACCAACATGCGATCGGTAATGACCAGAGAGCAGGCGGAAAGCTTTATGCTTAGTGTGGAGAACATTCATGCTTTACAATGTAAAACGCCGAAACAGCGGGAAGAGAATTGCAGAGACAGTATCAAGAGCTGTGCGCCGGATGCGTTGTTACAGGTGATTAAGACCTTAATGGAAAGAAGAGTGGAACGGGCAAGACAGGGGAAAAAACTCACTCTTTTGGACTTACACTTTATGGAGCAGGCAGAGGATATTCTTTACGAGGAACTCTCCATTTCCCTCAGCATCCCTAGAGTGGAGGTGGAAGAAAGAATCCATGCCCATTCTCCCAAGAAGGCCGGCTAGAGCATAGAGTAGATGGAGAAGTCGGTAAGAAAAGATGGTAGAAAGCTAGAGGCTGTAAGAAAGTAAGGGATACGCAGCTTTACCAAAACAGCGATACAAAAGATACTTATATAAAAACAGCTTTGGCGCAGGGACAATCTTAGCCCCTGTACCAAAGCTGTTTTTTATAGCGTATTATTTTCTCTTCTTGCCTACAGTATTATTTTCCCGGACTTCCCTATCCCTTCTTGCTTTCCCCTCCCTCTTTTCGTATACTAGGCATGTTCAAAAACTAAGAATAGAATTTAAGGTGTTAAAAAATATAATGAATAAGCAATTATTAGAAAGTATACGATATCTTGTAATGGGAGTTCTCACCACTTTAGTGAATTACGTGATTTATCATGTTCTGGATCTTCTTTTGCAAAAGCAATCAATTTCTCCCTTCTTTTCCTATAAAATCTCCTATGGGGTTGCCTTCTTCTTGGCGGTGGTCTTTGCCTACTACGGAAATAAGTTTTTTGTCTTTCAAAAAACGGAAAAGAAGGGAATTCAGGAATTTATTTCTTTCTTTTCCCTGAGGGTGTTTTCCGGCATAGCCAGTTTTTTCCTGCTGGTATTTTTTGTGGATATTTTGCATTTTTCCCATGGGCTGGGATGGCTGGGAAGTTCGGTCATTAATCTGGTGGGAAATTACTTTGCCAGCAAATTTTTGATTTTTAAGTAAGGAGAAGATGCTATGAATAAAGAGAGAAACGCTTTCGAGAAAATCCGTTTAGGAAAGCAGGAAATCATTTCCTTCCTGCTCCCCCTTCTGGCCATGCTGGGAATTTTTGTGGCAAAGGGCATATTTCCTTTTGGAAAAGAAAGCTTTTTGCGTACGGACTTATATCACCAGTACGCTCCCTTTTTTCAGGAATTTCAAAGAAAGCTGCAATCCGGGGAATCTTTACTCTATAGCTTTCATATAGGTCTTGGCAGCAATTTTATTGCTCTGATTGCCTACTATCTGGCCAGCCCTTTGAATTGGTTTATTTTGCTTTTTCCTAAGGGCTTGGTGATTGAGTATGTAAGTTATTTGGTGCTTCTGAAAATTGCGCTGGCGGGCGCTACGGCATCCCTGTATTTTCGCTATCATTTTCAGAAAAACAGTCCCTACTTTATAATCTTCGCCCTGCTTTATGCCCTGTCCGGCTATATCGCGGCCTATTCCTGGAATGTAATGTGGCTGGATTGTGTACTGCTTTTCCCTTTGATTCTCCTGGGCTTGGAGCGAATGATGGAAAGGGGAGAGGTTGGACTGTATACGGTAAGCTTGGCTCTTTCCATTCTTTCCAATTATTACATCAGCATTATGATCTGCCTTTTTTTGGTGGTATATTTCCTGTTCCAGTTTTTCTTTATCCTCCGGGAAAGAAGACAGGGGATTTTTCTCATTCTTTTTCGCTTCGGCCTTTATTCCTTGTTGGCCGGGGCAATGGCGGCGGTTTTTCTGCTCCCGGCTTATTTTGCCCTGCGTTTTACCGCTTCTTCCAGCATTTCCTTTCCGAAGACCTTTACCCAATACTTTGGCATTATCGACATGCTGGCCAGACAGTTTGCCTTCGTGGAAACGGAACAGGGCTTAAAACATTGGCCTAATATTTATGCCGGAACCTTGTTGCTCTTTTTGTTGCCTTTGTATTATCGAAATCAAAGCATTTCCCTTTCTCGAAAATGCTTTTACGCTATCCTGAGCATTTTCTTCTTTTTAAGCTTTTCCATCAATGTTTTGAATTTTATCTGGCATGGCTTTCATTATCCCAACAGCCTGCCTGCAAGACAGAGCTTCTTGTACATTTTCCTCCTCCTTACCCAGGGGGCGGAGCTTATGGTGAAGCGTAAAGGGAATACGAAAAAAGACTACAGCCTTTCCTTCTTCCTCTGCTTTGTCTTTGCGCTTTTGTGCCAGAAGCTGATTACGGTGGAGGGCTTTCACTGGTCTGTGTTCTATCTGGGCATGCTCTTCAGCTTTTTGTATTATCTTCTCTTTGTGCTGGAGAAAAAAGCATTTACCCCAAGAAGCTTTTTCTATACCTTGCTGGCTCTTTGCTTTATAGAAGCTACGGCAAATATGGCGGTGACCTCCGTACCCACAACCAATCGGGCGAATTATCTGGAGGGGCAAAAGGAAACGGCTACCCTGCTTTCGGAAGTCAAGCTGGAGGATTCCGATTTTTACCGTGTGGATAGGGCGGATCGTAAAACCAAGGATGACGGAGCTCTTATGCAGTATCCCAGTGCCTCTATTTTCTCCTCCACAGCCTACGGGAAAATGTCGGAGGTTTATACTCTCTTGGGAATGGAAGCTTCCACCAATGCTTACGCGATTAACGGGGCCACACCCTTGATGAATAGTCTTCTTTCGGTAAAATATCTGATTACCAAGGAAGAATTGAAGAATGCGGAGGAACAGGGGCTGGCTTATTGGACAGGAGAGGGAGACTATCGCCTGTATGAAAATACCCAAACACTGCCGGTAGGCTTTGCTTTAAGCGAAGAGGAGCTGAAGCAGTGGAATGAAAAGGCGGGAACTCCGGCGCTGGTACAAAACAGTATTTCCGAATCTTTAACAGGGGAAAATGCCCTGGAAACCATTCTTGGTGAAAGAGAAGGAGAAGATTACCGTTTTACTGCCGGCGAGGAAGGTCACTATTTTGCCTATGTGAATAACACGAAGGTGGAAGAGGTCAAGGTGCAATTTCCGGAGAGAGAGAAAAGCTATGACCATGTGGATAGAGGATATTTGCTGGATTTAGGCTATCTTTCAGCCGGAGCGGAAGTAAAGCTCAGCTCCAAGACGGAGGGGCAGAGCATGGATGCCACCGTATATCGTTTTCATTATGATGTACTTTCCGATTTTGTGGAGGCTCTGTCCGGACGAGGATTTAAGCTTGGCAAAATGAATACAAGAACGATAGAAGGTACGGTGCAGGCCAAGGAAGAAGGGAAGATTTTCTTCAGTATTCCCTATGATCCGGGCTGGAAGGTCACGGTAGATGGAAATAAGGTGGAACCGGAGGCAGTCTTCACAGGATTTTTAGGCGTTCCCGTATCGGAAGGACAGCATACCATTCGTTTACAATATACGCCGGAGGGATGGAGATTCGGACTCTTACTAAGCTTTACGGCAATCCTTTTCTTCGCAGCATTTCTCTTGATTCGGAAGAAGCTGGGGCCGGCACCAAAAAGCTTGGAGCAGCGTTCCGGGGCAGAGAACCTGCGGGTGAAGATTCCCCATGACAATATTCCCAACGGAAGAAGCCGGAAAAGGGGACACAGTCCCTACCCGATAAAGGTTTATACCGGTAGACTTCCCAGAGGAAGAAAACGGGGACTGGAAGTGGAAAAAATGGATGTAAAGGAGTAGCGGATGAAATTGTGGGGTGGAAGATTTACGGAAAACGTGGATGAGTTGGCGCAGGCCTTCAATGCCTCTCTCCCCTTTGATAAGCGTTTGGCCGTGGAGGACTTGGAGGGCTCCCTTGCCCATGTGAAAATGCTTTCCAAGGTGGGGGTTCTCACGGAAGAGGAAGGTCGGAAGATCCAAGAGGGATTGGAAGGGATTCGAAAGGATTTACAGTCCGGGAAGCTTTTGATAGAAGGGGATGCGGAGGACATTCATTCCTTTGTGGAAACGGTTTTAATTCAAAGAATCGGAGAGCTGGGGAAGAAATTGCATACCGGCCGCTCTCGAAATGACCAGGTAGCACTGGATATGCGTCTTTATGTACGGAGAAACAGTGAAGAATGCAGAGGGTATCTGGAGGAATTACTTGCCGTCATTGAAAAACTCATGGAGAAGCATAGAAGAGATATTATGCCGGGCTTTACCCATTTGCAAAAGGCTCAACCAACTACCATCGCTCATCACTTCGGGGCCTATAAGGAAATGTTTTTAAGAGACAGGAGTCGTCTTTTGGACGGAGAGAAGAGAATGAATTTCTCTCCCTTGGGCGCCGGAGCTTTCGGCGGCACCACCTATCCTCTGGACCGGGAAATGGTGGCAAAGGAGCTTGGCTTTACCGCTGCTACGGAAAATTCCATGGATTCCGTTTCGGATCGGGACTATCTGATTGAATATCTATTCAGTCTGTCCATGATCAGTATGCATTTATCCAGACTGTGTGAGGAAATCATTCTTTGGAACAGCAACGATTATGGCTACATCCGCTTGTCCGACAAATATTCCACAGGCTCCAGCATTATGCCCCAGAAGAAGAATCCGGATATGGCGGAGTTGATTCGGGGAAAAACCGGAAGAGTTTACGGCAATCTCTTTTCTCTTCTGACCACCATGAAGGGACTGCCCCTGGCCTATAACAAGGATATGCAGGAGGATAAGGAGGTGGCCTTCGACAGTATGGACACCCTGCAATTTTGTCTTCGCGTCATGGCGAAAATGCTGGACAGCATGGAATTCCGTTTGGAACGCCTTCGGGAAAGCGCGAAAAAGGGCTTCAGCAATGCTACGGATGTGGCAGATTATCTGGTGAAAAAAGGCATGCCCTTCCGTACTGCCCACGGTGTTGTGGGAGAGTTGGTTTTGTACTGTGAGAAGGAAGGAAAGGATTTGGAAGAGCTTTCCTTGGAAGAGTACAGAAAGTTTTCCGATTTAGTGGAAGAGGATATCTATGATGCTATTTCTCTGGAAAGCTGCGTAAAGAACAGGAAGACCAAAGGAGCTCCCGGAGCGCTTTGGGAGAAATAAAATAGAGGATGTAAACTTCAGGACTTTTCCTTAATGTATAGGTCTGAAATCAGGACACGCTCTCGCTAACCTCGCCTCGTAGGGGATACTAAGCGAAAAACTGCAGTACCTTTGTTTTTCGCAAGTACCCACGGGCTCAGATTGTCCTTCTTTTAGACCTATGCATTCGGAAAAGTAAGCTTGTTTGCATCTTCTTTTTTATTTCCCGGTCGCTGAAAAAAGAATACATCGGGAACTATCGAAATGAGGAGAAATTATTATTCTCTATGGAGGAATTAATATTCATAAAAAAGGAATAATTGTGGATATAATTGAATAAATATGCTTGACATATGAATAAATATCTATTATTCTAAGCTGGTCTTGAGGATAGAGCAGCGTTTTTGGAGAAGATGGATTTTTGAAAGGAGTCAATATGGGAAGCATGATACCGGAGGGAAATACCAAGGGGGAGAAGATTATCCTGGCTTATTCGGGAGGTTTGGATACCACTGCCATTATTCCCTGGCTGAAGGAGAATTTTGGCTATAAGGTGATTTGTGTCTGCGTGGATGTGGGGCAGGAAGAGGAGCTCTCCGACCTTCCGGAACGGGCGAAGTTGTCCGGAGCGGAGAAACTGTATATCGAACATATTCAGGATGAATTTTGCGAGGAATATGTTCTTCCCTGTATTCAAGCCAATGCCTGCTATGAAAATAAATATCTTTTGGGGACTTCCATGGCTCGTCCGGCTATTGCAAAAAGATTGGTGGAGATCGCCAAGAAGGAGGGGGCTACCGCCATTTGTCACGGAGCTACCGGAAAGGGTAACGATCAGATTCGTTTTGAGCTGGGCATTAAGGCCTTAGCACCGGAGCTGCATATTCTTGCCCCTTGGCGGATGACGGAGCTTTGGACCTTTCAGTCCAGGGAAGATGAAATGGCATACTGTAAGGAAAAGGGCATTGACCTGGCTTTTGGAAGCCATGAGAATTCCTACAGCAGGGACAGAAATCTTTGGCATATTTCCCATGAAGGCTTGGAGCTGGAGGACCCGGAGACGGAGCCGAATTATGAGCATCTTTTGATGCTCTCCGTAACGCCCCAGAAGGCACCGGATCAGGAAACCGCTCTATCCATTACTTGGGAAAAGGGAGTGCCGGTGGCACTAAATGGGAAGAAAATGTCCTTGAAGGAGATGATTGAGGAACTGAATCACCTGGGGGGAAAGAACGGTATCGGTATTGTGGATATTGTGGAGAACCGCGTGGTGGGGATGAAGAGTCGTGGAGTTTACGAAACTCCCGGGGGAACCATTCTTTTGGAAGCCCATAAGCAGTTGGAAGAGCTGATTTTGGATCGGCAGACCATGGAAATGAAGAAAATCGTAGAGGAGAAGTTTTCTCAGGTGGTTTATGAAGGAAAGTGGTTTGCTCCTCTTCGGGAAGCTTTGCAGGCCTTTGTGAAGAGCACCCAGGAGAAGGTATCCGGAGAGACCAAGATGAAGCTTTATAAGGGAAATATCATAAAGGCGGGAACCTCTTCTCCCTATTCTCTTTACAATGCTTCCCTGGCAAGCTTTACCACGGGAGATTTATATGATCATAAGGATGCCGGGGGCTTCATCACTCTTTTCGGACTCCCGGAGCTAGTAAGGGCTTTACAGGAGAAGAAAGCGTAAAAGGAAGTTTTTCATAAGAATAAATTCTTTCCTTCGAAGAATAATAAAGCAAAATACTGTGTGAAGGTTCCAAGCCGGTGGAGGAAGAGGGCTTGGAACCTTGCTTTGTGTTTAGGTCTGTTCTCCCTGTATCGTGTCCTGTCTTGTTGGCGTCACTCAAGCGATTTGGGCGATCATATTGCATTGAGAAAGCTTGTGTATAACAGAAAGCTTGTGCGAAACGGAAAGCTTGTGTAAAACAGAAAACTTGTATAAAACAGAAATATTATGCTAGTATAAACAGCAAAATTATAGGATATAGGATTGGTATGTTATAGAAGTCCATTAAGGGCCGAGTGCAGGAGGGGGAAAGCTATGAAAGAGCAGAAGCAAGAAACCGTTGTTCAGTATTTAGAGGCTCTTTCTTCCAAGAGCCCTATTCCCGGAGGCGGCGGGGCGGCAGCGCTATCGGCTGCATTTGCCTTTTCTCTGGGAATGATGGTGGGAAATCTTACATTGGGAAAGAAGAGCTATGCGGATTTTCAGAATGAGTTGGAAGAAATCATGAAATCCCTGGAGGAAGCAAAACAGAAAGCCCTAGCGTTGGAAGCAAGGGATGAAGAGGTTTTCCTGCCTCTGTCAAAGGCATATTCCTTACCCAGAGAAACAGAGGAAGAACAAAAGATTTACAGGGAAACTATGGAGAACTGTCTTATAGAGGCATCCTTGGTACCCACAGAGCTTTTGGAGCTATGCTTAGAGAAGCTTCCATTATTTGCCCGATTACAGGAGAAGGGATCCCGAATTGCCCTGTCGGATGTGGGGGTGGGTGCCGGCTTCCTGAAGACAGCCATGGAAAGTGCCATACTGAATGTATATATCAATACCAAAAGTATGCAGAATCGGGAAATCAAGGCGAAAAGAGAGGCAGTTTGCCATAGGGCAAGAACGGGCATTTCTTCGCTGGAAGAGATTATTCAGGCGGTGGAAAACGTGGTAAGAGGAGCATAAAGACTTAATTTCAAATGGGGAAAGGAGTAGTAAGGAAGTATGGAAGAATTATTGGGAAAACCGGTGGCGGAAGAAATAGAGAAGGAATGTGTGGCCTTTTTGGCGGAAAGACCCGGGGTGATGCCGGCTCTGGCGCTTATCCGTGTAGGAGAAAGGACGGCGGATGTTACCTATGAGAAGGCCATTAAAAAGCGTTTTCTATCCTTCGGATTGGAAGTAAAGAGCTATCAGCTTCCGGCGGATTGCAGCAATGAACAGTTTCAGGAGGTTATTCAATTTTTAAATGATGATGAAGAGATTCACGGAATCATGATATTTCGTCCCCTTCCCTCTCATTTGGATCAGGAAACAGCCTTCAGAATGATTAAGAGAGAAAAGGATGTGGAAGGGGTCAGCAGAGAGAATATGGCGGGCTTGATTTTAAAGGATGAAAGTGCCTTTGCGCCCTGCACTGCACAGGCAGTTATGGAAATGTGCCGTTTTTATAAGATTCCCCTGGCGGGAAAGGAAGTTTGCATTTTGGGACGTTCTTTGGTAGTGGGAAGACCCTTGTCCATCCTGATGACCAATGAGGATGCCACGGTAACTCTCTGTCACAGTAAAACGAGTAATATAAAAGAAGTGACCAAGAGAACGGATGTTTTGGTTTGCTGTATGGGAAAAGCAAAAGCAATAGGCTCTTCTTATTGTAAGGAGGGGGCTACGGTAATCGACGTGGGAACCAACCGGGATGAAAAGGGAAATATTGTAGGAGATGTGGATTTTGATACCATGGCTACCGTTGCCGGAAAGATTTCTCCTGTACCCGGAGGTTTGGGGGCTGTAACTACTGCGGTATTGGCCAAGCAGCTTTTGAAAGCCTACCGTTTACAGGAGAAGGGATAAGGAGCTGTAAAAAATCAAAATGATAAATAGATTTTCGGCAATATAGGTCTAAATGAAAGGTAGTCTGAGCCCGTCGGTACTTGCGAAAAACAAGAGAATCGAAGTTTTTCGCTTAGTATCCGCTACGTGGCGAAGCTAGCGAGAGCGTGCCCCGAATTTAGACCTATATTGCTTAGAAAACTATTTTGATTTTTTTTACAGCCCCTTCTTTCTATTTTCAGAAAATTTTTAACAGAAATAGAAAATGAAAGGGAAGTCTTCAAGAGCTAGTGACAAAAATTTGACAAAAAAATTTTTTGCTACTTGTACAAATATCATAAAAAAAGTAAGAAAATATAGGAGAATTCTATGCACAAAATTCCGTGCATAGGGTTCTCTTTCTTTGTTTTTAAGAATCTTCATAGTATAATAAGAATTGTCTATGAGAAAGATTTTGGGAGGTATAAAAATGGGTGTTACCACTTTTAAGGGTGGCGTTCATCCCTATGATGGAAAGGAATTGGCAATGGATAAGTCCATTGTTGATTTGCGTCCTGAGGGGTTGATGGTTTATCCACTTTCGCAGCACATTGGAGCCCCTGCCAAGCCCTTGGTACAAAAGGGAGATCGGGTTCTTTTAGGACAGAAGATTGCAGAGGCAAACGGCTTTATTTCCGCACCTGTTATTTCTTCTGTGTCAGGTACCGTTAAAGCCATTGAGAAGAGACTGACCGTAGGGGGAGCTATGGTGGAGTCCATTGTGGTGGATAATGATCAACAATATGAATCCATTCCGGGCTTTGGTGATAAAAGAGACTACAAAGCAATGTCTCGGGAAGAAATTGTAAACATCGTAAGAGACGCCGGCATTGTGGGCTTAGGAGGCGCCGGTTTCCCTACTTTTGTAAAGCTTAGTCCGAAAGAAATCGATAAGATTGATTTATTTTTGGTAAACGGTGCAGAGTGTGAGCCTTATCTTACCTCCGATTACAGAGATATGATGGAGATGCCGGAGAAACTGATTGGCGGTTTACAGGTAGTCCTCTCCATTTTCCCCAATGCCAGGGGAAAGATTTGCATTGAAGACAACAAACCGGAAGCAATCAAGCTTTTGACGGAAAAAGTTAAGGGCATGGACAATATTGAGGTAGTAGCCTTAAGAACCCGTTACCCTCAGGGGGGAGAGCGTCAGCTGATTTATGCTGCCAGCGGAAGAAAGATTAATTCCTCCATGTTACCGGCGGATGCAGGGGTTGTAGTGGACAATGTAGACACCGTTGTGGCTATTTATGAGGCGGTTTGCGAGTCCAAGCCTTTGGTCAGAAAGATTTTAACCGTAACCGGAGATGCGGTAGCAAGTCCCGGTAACTTTCGTGTGCCCTTGGGAACCAATTATCAGCAGGTGATTTCTGCAGCAGGCGGTTTCTCGGAGGATCCGGAGAAGGTGATTTCCGGAGGTCCCATGATGGGTATGCCGCTTTTTGTGCTGGATATTCCTGTGACCAAGAACTCCAGCTCTATTTTGGCATTTAAGAAGGATCCGGTGGCGGAAGAAGCGACCACTCCCTGCATTAACTGCGGAAGATGCGTTACTGCCTGCCCGGAGAATTTGATGCCTACATTGATGATGGTGGCTTCTCTTCAAAAGAACACGGAACGCTTTGAAAAGCTTTACGGTATGGAGTGTATCGAGTGCGGATGCTGTTCTTATGTGTGTCCCGCAAAGCGTCCTTTAACCCAGGGCTTTAAGCAGATGAAGAGAAAAGTCAATGCAGAGAAGAGAGCAAAAGCCGCAAAGGCCCAGGGAGGTAAATAAATGAAACTTTTACATCTTTCTGCGAATCCCCATGTGCGTGACAGGGTGACTTCCGCGGAATTAATGAGAGACGTTGTGATTGCCATGCTTCCCACCGCTATTTACGGTGTTTTACAGTGGGGATTTCACGCTCTATTGGTAGTGGTACTCACCACTTTGATGGCGGTATTTACAGAGTTTGCTTATCAGAAGGCTATGAAGCTGCCGGTGACGGTGAATGACTGGTCGGCCGCGGTAACCGGTATGATTTTGGCATTAAACTGTCCTCCGGGAATTCCTTATTGGATTCCTATGGTGGGATCCGTGTTTGCCATTATTGTGGTTAAGCAGCTTTACGGAGGCTTGGGAGCCAACTTCATGAACCCGGCTTTAGCGGCTCGTTGCTTCCTGCTGATTTCCTTTGCAGGAAAGATGACTGCTTTCAACAACGCAGGGGCAGACGGAATTGCCACCGCAACCCCTCTTGCAATTTTAAAAACAACTCCGGATGCCAGCATGAATTTGATGGATATGTTTGTGGGAAGAATTCCGGGAACCATCGGAGAGGTATCTAAGATTTGTCTTTTGATCGGTGCTTTATACCTGATTGTTCGGAAGGTTATTTCTCCGAAAATGCCTTTGATTTATATCGGAACCGTAGCGCTGTTTACCCTGATCTTCTCCGGAAGAGGATTTGATATGCATTACCTTGCTTCCGAAATCTTAGGAGGCGGACTGATTTTCGGTGCCTTTTTTATGCTGACAGACTATGTATCTTCTCCCATTACCCCCAACGGACAGATTGTCTTTGCGGTGCTTGTGGGAATTTTAACCGGACTCTTCCGTCTTTTCGGCGGTTCTGCAGAGGGAGTTTCCTATGCGATTATTTTGAGCAATATTTTGGTACCGACGATTAATAACATGACGATACCGAAGGCATTTGGCAGGGAGGGAAAGTAAGATGAAAAAAGATTCCTTTATGAAAGACGCCTTAGTGCTTACTGCCATTACCTTGATCTCCGGACTGCTTTTGGGCGTGGTATACGGAATGACGAAGGATACCATTGCCAATGCCATTAAAGAAGCAACCAACAAAGCCTACAAAGTGGTTTTGGATGCTGCGGATTATGACAGTGAGGAACTGAAGGATACTTTGCAGAAGGCTACCGAAGAAGGTACCTTGGCAACGGATAACGGCGGTGCAGAGCTGACGGACGCCATTGTGGCGAAGGATGCTTCAGGAGAAACTGTAGGATATGTGCTGAAGGGACATGCAGCAGGCTACGGCGGTCCCGTTGTAGTGGTTGTAGGTGTGGATAAAGACTTAAAGGTTACCGGAATTTCTTTCCCGGAAACCTTACCGGAGACGGCAGGTCTTGGACAAAAAGCAACTCTTCCCGAGTTCTACGAGCAGTTTGCCGGAAAAACCACAAAGATTGCCGTGAAAAAAGGCGGCGGTGCAGGAGAGAATGAAATCGATGCGATTTCCGGTGCCACCATTACCAGTACTGCGGTAACCAATACGGTAAATGCATCCACGGAATTTGTGGAAAATTACGTTTTAAAGTAGGAGGGGGAAATGAATAAATACATAGAAAGATTATATAACGGTATTATCAAAGAAAACCCTACCTTCATTATCATGCTGGGAATGTGTCCTACCTTGGCAACCACCACCAGTGCGATAAACGGATTGGGAATGGGATTGTCCACCACAGCGGTATTAATGTTTTCCAATATGCTGATTTCCGCCCTTCGTAAAACTATTCCGGAGCGTATGCGTCTTCCGGGAGAAATCGTGGTAGTAGCATCTTTGGTTACCATTGTTCAGCTTTTGATTCAGGCCTATGTACCGGCTTTATATGAGGCTTTGGGAATTTATATTCCTTTGATTGTAGTTAACTGTATCATTTTAGGAAGAGCGGAGTCCTATGCTTTGTTTAACGGCCCGGCCTTATCCTTCTTTGACGGTCTGGGCATGGGCATCGGCTTCACTTTGGCCTTAACCGTTATCGGATCCGTAAGAGAGTTAATCGGTGCAGGAACCATCTTTAACTTTAGACTGATTCCGGAGGCCTACAGCATCAGTATTTTCGTATTGGCTCCTGGAGCCTTCCTGGTTCTGGCGGTTCTTACCGCAATTCAGAACAAGCTGCGTCTTCCCTCTGCAACCAATGGGGATGCTCCGGAGGAATTTGTTTGCGGCGGAAACTGCATGGGCTGCTTCTCCGAGTGCAAAGAAAAAGCTCCTGAAAAGAGTGAAGTAGAGAAGAAGGAGGCGGCAGTATGATTGATTTGCTATTGATTGCCATTAAATATTCCCTGGTCAGTAACGTAGTGCTTTCCCAGTTCTTGGGAATCTGTCCTTTCCTGGGAGTATCAAAGAAGACAGAGTCCTCCAAGGGTATGGGAGGAGCGGTAATCTTCGTTATCGTGATTGCCTCCGTAATTACCCATGGAATCTATGTTGCCTTCCTGGCGGCTTCCAGCCCCCTTTGCAAGGCCCTGGGCTTAACGGATGGTTTAGAGTATCTGAATACCATCGTGTTCATCTTGGTTATTGCGGCTCTGGTACAGTTTGTAGAGATGTTCTTAAAGAAGAATGTACCTTCTCTTTATGAGTCCTTGGGTGTGTATCTTCCTCTGATTACCACAAACTGTGCGGTTTTGGGTGTGGCCTTGAATAATGTTTCTTATGGTTATAACTTTGCCCAGAGCTTAGTATACGGACTGGGAATTTCCGTAGGTTTTGCTTTAGCATTATTGCTTATGGCAGGAATCCGGGAGAATATTATCGAAGGGAACGACAGGATTCCCCACTCTTTCCAGGGTTCTCCCATTGTACTGGTTACCGCAGCCCTTATGGCGATTGCATTCTTCGGCTTTGGCGGATTGATTTAAGGAGGATTGAGTATGAGTCTAATGACAACATTGGTCCTGGTTGCCGCCGGTTTAGTGGGTGCAACAGGTTTGATTTTGGGCGTATTTTTAGGAGTGGCCTCCGAGAAATTCAAGGTGGAGGTGGATGAAACAGAGGCGAAGATTCGTGCGGCACTTCCGGGAAACAACTGCGGTGCCTGCGGATTCCCCGGCTGTGACGGCTGTGCTAAGGCTATGGCATTGGGAGAGGCTCCTGTAACACAGTGTCCGGTAGGAGGAAGTCCCGTAGCGGAGAAGATTGCGCAAATTCTTGGCACCGGAGAGGTGTCCATGGACCAGGAAAAAAAGGTTGCCCATGTACACTGCCAGGGATCCTGCTCCAAGACAAAGCAGATTGCCAGCTATACAGGTATTGCCGATTGCAATGACTTGGCGGTGGTTCCGGGAGGAACGGAAAAGTCCTGCCCATACTCTTGCTGTGGCTATGGCTCCTGCGTAAAGGTCTGTGCCTTTGATGCTATTCATGTGGTGGATGGTGTTGCCATTGTGGATAAGGAGAAGTGTACAGCCTGCGGTGCTTGTATTAAAGCTTGCCCCAAGGCGTTGATTTCCTTTGTTCCTTATAAGAAGAAACACATTGTTTCCTGTAAGAATCTCTTAAAGGGCAAGGCGGTAAAGGATAGCTGTTCCATCGGCTGTATTGCCTGTGGAATTTGTGAAAAGAATTGCCCCTTCGATGCCATTCATGTCCTGAATGATTTGGCGGTGATGAATGAAAAATGTACCGATTGCGGTATTTGTGCCCAGAAGTGTCCCACTTCCGCCATTACTGGAAAAAGAGTGAAGAAGGTAGAAGCAAAGGAAGCTCCCGTACAGGAAAAGAAGGAAGAGGCTAAGGAAGCTCCCGTTTCCGCAGGCTAAATGCAAAAGATATCTTTATCATCATCAGGATATGGCAGAAAAGAGTATTTCATAAGCATAAAGAAATAAACTGAATAAAAATTTTCATAAAACTCTTTTAAAACTTACAAAAGTAGTCGATAAAGTATCTGTTGTGAAAATTTTCATAAAAAGGGAACTGTCCCGAAAAGACAAAATAAGAAAGAAAATTACAGTAAAAAGTACTAAAAGTAAAAAAGAACTACCATAAAATTTGCTTTTGCTTTGAAAGAAATTGTAAAAGTTTTTTTCTTAACAATATTGTCTATTTCTCAGGGCTAGTGTAGAATCCTCTTTATATGGAAAATGGCAACGGGAATTATCTCGTAAGTGAGCAATCAAGGAGGAGAGCGGCATGAAGGAATGGTCAAAGGCATTCAGAAATCTAACGATTCTGAGTCAGTTTGGATTATCCCTTGCAATGCCGCTTTTATTATGCTTATTTGTGGCATATCAATTAAGAGAGCACTTTCACCTTTCTTACTGGATATACCTGCCTGCATTTTTCTTCGGTCTTGCGGCTTCCTTTATGACAGCCTATAAGTTTTATCTGTCTGTTTCCGAGAAGGAGAAGAAGCAAGAAACAAAGGATAGAGCTTTTAACCAACATCGTTAGGAAGCTCCGACTTTAGCTTTTACATTAGAAAGGATAAGAAAAATGAAGGTACAATCTACTGTGAAAAAAGAAACTGTGCAGATTGCTGTGCAGTGCGGAATAGCTTGCCTTGTGCTGCTAATCTGTTTTTTCTTTCTTCATATAGCAAAACCGGAAATAGTCAGCTTTGATTATAAGGTGATTCTTTCCGCCGTATTGGGAAGCTTTGTGGCAGTAATGAATTTTTATCTCATGGGGATTACTGTTCAGGAGATTGTCAACACGGAAAATCAGGAGGATGCTTACCAGAAGATGAGAGCATCTTACCGAAACCGTACCATGCTACAGTTGATTTGGATTGTGATAGCGCTAATCGCTCCCATTTTTAACGCCGTAGCGGGTATTGTTCCCTTACTTTTTCCGGGAGCATTTCTGAGAATACGAGGGGTTCTCGACTGGAAAAAGAATACGAAAACACAAGGAGGTGAAAACTAGAGTATGAATTTTGATATTTCTGGAGCAAAAATATTCCTTAAAATTCCTACAGGAATTCCTTTCCTAGGAGATTTTCTGCTTTCGGAAACCCTAGTGGTCAGCTGGATAGTTATGGCGATTATCACCGGACTATGTATCTTCCTTACCCGAAATCTGCGGGTGGAAAATATTAGTAAACGACAAGCCATTGCAGAGCTGATTGTAGAAAGTGCCAACAACTTAGTGCGCAGTAATACGGGAGGAACCAAGTTTGATAAGATGATTCCTTTTGTGGCAGCCCTTTTTGGCACCAGTATCGTTTCCAACTTAATCAGTTTGACCGGATTACGAAGCCCTACCGCAGATCTGTCCACAGAGGCAGCCTGGGCACTTACGGTTTACGTAATCATCATTGCAAACAAGATTAAGGCAGGTGGAGTTATTGGATTTTTGAAGGGATTTACCCAGCCCATTCCGGTTATGACGCCGTTTAACATCCTTTCGGATGTGGCTACCCCCATTAGTATGGCATGTCGTCATTTCGGTAACATTTTGTCAGGAGTGGTTATCAGTGGTTTGATTTATGCATCATTGACCATTGCCTCTTCCGCAGTTTTGGGATTGATTCCCGGTGTTGTAGGAGATTTTCTATCAAACATTCCTATTTTTGCAGTGGGTCTGCCCGCTATCGTAGGATTTTATTTTGACTGGTTTTCCAGTGCCATGCAGGCATTTATTTTTACCATGTTGACGATCATGTATATCGCCAACGCAGCAGAAGGATAAACAAATTAATTTAGGAGGACAAGAAAATGAGTGAATTTCAGTTTTTAGCAAGAGGTATTGCATTAGCAGGATGTGGAATCGGTGCAGGTGCTGCATTAATCGCCGGTATCGGACCCGGTATCGGAGAAGGTAACGCTGTAGCTAAGGCTTTGGAAGCTATCGGAAGACAGCCCGAGTGTAAGGGTGATGTTACTTCTACCATGTTATTAGGTTGTGCGATTGCCGAGACAACCGGTATTTACGGATTCGTAACCGGTCTTCTTCTGATCTTCGTTGCTCCCGGTATGTTCATGAATTTCTTAAAGTAAGAACAAGTACGAAGCAAAGCGAAGAAAGGAGAAAAGTATGGAATCGCAACAGTTGGTAACCATCATTCCATGGACCTTCATTGCCCAGATTTTGAACCTTTTTATTCAGGTATATCTCATTAAGCGTTTTCTTTTTAAGCCCATTAACGAGGTTTTAAAGAAGAGACAGGAAGCGGCAGATAAGGATATACAAGAGGCAAAGAAAGCAAAAGAAGCAGCTGAGGCTGTTAAGACAGAATATGAGACCAGTATGTCTGATGCTAGAGGAGAGGCAAACCGTATCATCGAGGATGCGAAGAAGGATGCCAACCTCCGTGCCGAGGAATTGATTAAAGAGGCGGAACAGCACGCAAGCTCCATTAAGGCAAAGGCAGAAGAGGATATCCGTTTAGAGAGAAAGAAAGCCTTGAATGAGGTAAAGGATGAAATCGGAAGCATTGCTATGGATATTGCGGGAAAAGTTGTGGAGAAGGAAATCCACGAAGATGAGCATAAAGCTTTAATTGATGAGTTCTTAC
>NZ_CAUTEG010000020.1:0-32395 GCF_963537195.1 Oribacterium sinus
TCCCAACGCAAAGGCCTATCTCTCCCATTTTAAGGCTCTGAAAAGGCTGTACATTGCCGGAAATACACTGGAGAACCTGGATTGTATAGAGGGGCTTACAACTCTTGAGGAGTTGGATATTTCGGAAAATTACATCTCTGATATCTCCGCCCTCCGGAATTTTCCGAACTTAAAGAAAGTAAAACTCTCCGGAAATCCTGTAGTGAATATGGAGATTTTACTGGACAGTATAGAAATTGTTCCAAGTTTAGACTAAATAGCGGACTGAAATGACTAAGTTGAAGTACTGTATATTGGTGCATTTCATAAATTGTGATATTATCATTTCATAAGAATGTAGTGTCAGAAACTAATTTTACTGCTATTTGGATGCTTAAACATATAAGGAGTAACACTCTTATGATTAATGAAATATTATTTATGGAAATTAGATTATTAGGAGAGTTTTGTCAAAAATATAAAATGAGTCGGGCTGCTGCCAATGCCCTCTTCTCAAAATATAAAATTTGGCAATATATAGAGTCATGCTATGACACTTTCCATATTAATGGTGATGAGTACAATTTAGATGAAATCAGCACTGTTTTGAAGGCGAAAGGAGCGATTTCGTGAAGCTAAGCTTTCAGGAGGCAAGAAAATATGTCATTTGAAAAAATGAATATATGTGCAGACATGATACTCACAAATGCTATTGAGGATATGGCTGAGGAAGAGAATATCTCCATTGAAGAGTCGAGAAATAGGCTTTTGAGTTCCAATGCATGTAAGTGTCTTTATAATTTTGATTCCGGATTGTGGAAGGAAGGATCTGACTATTTTCTGGACTACTATAGGAGATCCCAGCAAAAAGTAAGCGGCTAAACTATCATTTTCAAATGATCGCTTCCAAATCATAACTTTCCCTAAAATCGATTGCATAGAACATCGTTTCAGAGTATTCTTGAGCGGTATTGTATTGTAAGGGGGAGAGAAGATGTTTTCTATACTGTTGCTCATGATTTATCTGGCATTTGTCAGTCTGGGACTGCCGGATGCTTTGCTGGGCTCGGCCTGGCCGATCATGTATCAGGAATTTGCTGTTCCCGTATCCTATTCGGGAACAGTTTTTATGATTATTTGCGGAGGAACGATTCTCTCCAGTTTAAACAGTGAAAAATTGAATCGTCGCTTTGGAACCGGGAAAATTACGGCAATTTCGGTGCTTTTAACCGCCATTGCCTTATTTGGTTTCTCTATTAGCCACAGCTTCCTTATGCTCTGCCTTTTTGCCATTCCCTATGGCCTTGGAGCCGGTTCTGTGGATGCGGCTTTAAACCATTATGTGGCTCTGCACTATTCCAGCAGACACATGAGCTGGCTACATTGTATGTGGGGCTTGGGAGCCTCCGTAGGTCCTTATATTATGGGCTTTGTTTTACAAAGGGGCGAGCCTTGGAGCAGGGGGTACCTGATTGTTTCTCTGATTCAATTTGCTCTGGCTATTGCCCTTTTTTGCAGTCTTTCTTTATGGAAGAAAAAGCCGGAGGAACTTAAGGAAAATGCTGCAAGCACTGCAAAACAAGAAAATTCTCAGCAAAATGAGTTCCGGCAAAATGAATCTCAGCTGGAATCCTGTTCTGAAGAAGCTAAAAAGCAAGAAGCTCTTCCATCTGGAGTCTCCAAACAAAAAGCTTTAAGCCTGAAAGAGATTTTTGCCATTCCCGGAGCCAAGGAATGTATGGCAAGCTTTTATTCCTACTGTGCTCTGGAGCAGACCGTGGGCTTATGGGCAGGCTCTTTCATGGTGCTGGCTCTTGGAATGGAAGAGAATCTGGCGGCTTCCTTTGTGGCTTTGTATTACTTTGGGATTACCTTCGGCCGTTTTCTTTCCGGCTTTTTTACCATGAAATGGAAGGATGAGCAGTTGGTACTGGGGGGAAGCGCCATTGTCTTCTTCGGTATTTTTCTCCTCTTTACGCCCTGGAGTAAGGCTATGGTACTGCCGGCCTTAATTCTGATTGGTCTGGGCTGTGCCCCGGTTTATCCTTCCGTAATTCATTCCACTCCCTATAATTTCGGTGTGGAACATTCCTCTGCCCTGATTGGGGCGCAAATGGCCGCCGCCTATGTGGGAACCTTGATTATGCCTCCCCTCTTTGGGGTTCTGGGACGAAGCTTCAGCATGAAGCTCTTCCCCTATTACTCCATGTTCCTTCTGCTTTTTATGGTATTTACCTATAGAAGAATGCTGCAAGTCACCAAGAAGGCAAGGCGGGAGAAGCGATAAGGGGCTTTTTCGATAGCAGTCAGCCAAAGAACGAATACGAGAGATATTTACTTTTGCAACAAATTGTTGCGCCGAGGGAACGGCGACAGCAAGTCAGCACATTAAAGAAAGGATGGAGATCCTATGCAAAAAGTGCATGAAGAACTGGAACGCATTTTGCCCAAGGCCATCGCCTTGGCGGAAGACATTTTCAGAAACCCGGAGCTGGGCTATAAGGAATTTCGGAGCCGAGAAAAGGTGGAAGAGGCCTTGAAGGATGCGGAGATTCCCTTTACCGAGGTGGCTTACACAGGACTTATGGCGACTTTGGATTCCGGAAAGGAAGGCCCCTGTATCGGCTTGATTGCAGAGTTTGATGCGGTGCCGGTGTTGGGGCATCCCTATGCATCAACCGATCAAAATGCCGCCCATGCCTGTGGCCACTATGCCCAGACCGGGGTGATGCTTGCCGTATTTTTGGCGCTGAAGGAAGCCGGTGTGATGGAAAGGCTTACGGGAAAGGTGAAGCTCTTCTTTACTCCCGCGGAAGAATTCTGCGACATGGATTATCGAAGAGATCTCATCAGAGAGGGGAAGGTTTCCCATTCCTCCGGCAAGCAGGAAATGATTTCGCTGGGGCTCTTTGATGAGTGTGCGGTGCTTCTGTCCTGTCACAGTATGGGGCTGATCGATACGGACTATCAGGCAGAGGTGGGGGCTTCCTTAAACGGCTTCTGTCAAAAGAAGGTCACCTTCCTGGGCACGGAGGCTCATGCCGGGGCGAATCCTCATTTGGGGGTAAATGCCCTTCACGCCATGACTTTAGCCATTTCCGCCATCAATGCTCTTCGGGAAAGCTTTCCGGAGGAGGATTGCATCCGGGTGCATTACATCGTGACAGAGGGCGGACAGACGGTGAATTCCGTTCCGGCCAGAACCAGGATGGAAATGTATATTCGTGCTAAGACCGTGGAAGCCATCCGAAGCACGGAGAAAAAGGTGGATCGGGCTTTACGGGGGGCGGCTCTTGCGATAAACTGCGACCTGGAAATCCAAAATACCCCGGGCTATCTTCCCTTAAAGCAGGATCCGGCTCTTACGGAGCTGGTGCGGAGCCAGATTCTTCGCTACATGCCGGAAAGTCGGATTGCGGAGGGCACCCACGGCACAGCCTCCGGGGATATGGGAGACCTGTCCATGCTCTTCCCCACGGTGGAAATCGGCATTTCCGGCTTCAAGGGGCGTATTCACGGCCGGGATTTCGGTACGGAAAATGAAAGGGAAGCCTACCAGATTCCCGCCCACTATTTTGTGGACACGGTCATGCGACTTTTGGAGCACGATGGGGCGGAAGCCAAGAGAATCCAAGAGAGCTTTATACCCAAATTCACTAAGGAGAACTATCTGGCAGAGCTGGATAGACTTCATACAAGTTTATTTTACGAAAGGGAGAAGGAATTATGAGAAAAAAGAACTGGATTTTAGGATTGAGTGCAGTAGGCATGATGGCAGTTTTAGCTGCCTGCGGAGGCAATGCAAATGCTAAAGCCACCACATCCGCTACAGAGGCGGCGAAGGAGGGAACTACCCCGGCAGCTAAGGAGGAGAAGGCGGAAGGCAATAAGGAAAGTAACGGCAAGAAGCTGAAGGTCACTCTTTTGGTAACCGGTTCCTTCGGAGATAAGGCCTTTAACGATTCCGCGCAGGCAGGAATGAAGAAGATTCAGGAAGAGCTTTCCGACAAGGCGGAAGTGACCATGGTGGAAATGGGAAGCGACAAGACCAAGTTCGAAGGCGCTATGCAGGATGCTTCCGAGTCCGATGCGGACTTGATTATCACCGGACTTTGGGATATGAAGGAAATCACCGAGAAGATTGCCCAGGAATATCCGGAGAAGAAGTACATCCTTTTCGATACCGCTGTAGATTACACTGCGGGAGACCTTTCCAATGTGTATTCCATGAGTTATAAGCAAAATGAGGGTGCCTTCCTGGCCGGTGTTTTGGCAGCAGGGGTAACCAAGTCTTCCATGCCTTATGCCAATGCGGATAATGTTATCGGTTTCGTAGGGGCAAAGGATACCGCTGCGGTAATCAATGACTCTGCAGTAGGATATATTCAGGGCGCAAAGTTTATGGATCCGGAAGTAAAGGTATTGGTTTCCTATGTAGGCTCCTATGTGGATTCCGCAACAGCAAAGGATCTGGCATTAACCCAGTATGCCAACAATGCGGACACTGTCTTTGTAGCAGCAGGTCCCGCCAGCGTAGGGGTTATCGAGGCTGCGGCGGAGAGCAAGAAGTATGTTATCGGGGTAGACTCCGACCAGGCGGAAGCGTATGCAGGAAAGCCCGAGCAGGAATACATCATTTCCTCCGCAATCAAAAATGTGGGAGAAAGCCTGTATCTTTCCGTAGAAAAGGCGACAGAGGGCAAGCTTCCCTTTGGTGAGGCGGAGGTGCTGGGCCTTAAGGACGGTGTAGTCGGTATTGCGGAAAACGACATTTACAAGAAGGAAGTACCGGAAGACGTGCAGAAGAAGGTAGAGGATGCAAAGCAGGATATCCTTGGCGGCAAGGTGACCGTAGACACAGCTTACGGTATGGAAGAAAGCAAGTTAAAGAGCATTATCAGCGGCGAATAAATCTCGATAAAATCTTCGCTTGCCCGGAAAGCTTTGCTAAGAAAGGCTAAGTGGAGAATCAGTTACAGCATAGAATCAGGAATATCAACAGGAGGAACTGTGGAAGTCATAGCAGGAAGAGGACTTTACCAGATCTATCCCGGTGGCGTTTTGGCCAATGAAGACGTGAATCTCTCCGTGGAAAAAGGAGAGATTCATGCTTTAGTAGGGGAAAATGGAGCAGGCAAGTCCACATTGATGAAGATGCTCTATGGGGAAATTGCCCCTACAAAGGGGAAAATACTGGTAAAGGGGGAGGAAGTGGAGTTTCACTCCTCCAAAGAAGCCATGGAAAAAGGCATCGGCATGGTACACCAGCATTTTATGCAGATTCCTTCCATGACGGTGGCGGAGAATCTGGTGCTGGGCACGGGAAAGAGTCTTTTTGTAGACCGAAAGAAGGCTGTGGAGGAGTGCAAGGCCCTTTCCGAAAAATACGGTCTGCAAGTGGAGGCGGAAAAAAAGGTTTCCGACATTTCCATTGCCATGCGACAGAAGCTGGAAATTCTAAAGGCACTTTACAGAGGAGCGGAAATCTTTATTCTGGACGAGCCCACAGCGGTGCTGACGCCTCAGGAAACCGAGGAGCTTTTCGTGCAGCTTAGGAGCTTGCGGGAAAAGGGGCATACCATCCTCTTTATTTCCCATAAATTGCAGGAAGTAAAGGCTCTTTGCGACAGAATGACCATTCTTCGGGACGGAAAGACCATGGGAACCTATGGGGTGGAAAGCCTGTCGGAGGCGGACATTTCCCGACTGATGGTGGGAAGAGAAATTCATCTGGATATCGAGAAAGAGTCCTATTCTCCGGGAAAAAAGGTCTTTTCCGGGAAAAACATTTTCCTGCAGGGAGAGGGGGGAAAGGCGATTTTACAAAATCTGTCCTTCTCTCTTTCCGAGGGAGAAATTCTGGGGATTGCCGGTATTGACGGAAATGGACAAAATGAGCTTTGTCAGGTCTTGGTGGGGACGCTTCCTGCAAATGGAGCAGAGCTACAGCTTTTTTCCCAGGACTTTTCCGCATTTTCCGTACAGAAGCGACAGGACCTGGGAATTTCCTATGTGTCGGAGGATCGCTTCCTTTATGGCTCTGCGCCCAAGCTTAGCTTGGAGGAAAATGCCATTTCCCGTAGCTATAGGGAGAAGGCGCTTTTTTCCTTCGGACTTCTAAACAGCGGAAAGATTCAGGCCTTTACCAAGAAGGTGCTTTCGGCCTTTTCCGTAAAATACAAAAATACCAAGCAGGATGTGAAATCCCTTTCCGGCGGAAATGCCCAGAAGCTGATTTTCGGACGGGAATATGAGGCCAATCCCCATTTGTTCATCCTAAATCAGCCCACAAGAGGAATTGATGTGGGTGCCATTGCCTTTATCCGAAAGAAAATTTTGGATATGCGGAAGAATAAGAAGGCGGTGCTACTCATTTCCGCAGATCTTACGGAGCTTTTGTCCCTAAGTGACCATATCCTTGTGATGCATGAGGGGCGCTTTGTGGGCTATCTGGACAATGACGACAGTCTGACGGAGGAGGAGCTGGGCTTATATATGCTGGGAGTTAAGGAAGACAGTCAGGAGAGAATAGGAGAGGCTTATGAGCAGTAAACAACAATTTCAGCTTTTTCGTTTTATCCTGGCACTGGGGATTTCCCTTGGCATTTCCATGCTGATTATCTTTTTGGTCAGTAAGGAGCCTTGGACAGCCATTTCTTATCTACTCTTAGGCCCCTTTGGCAGTATGCGGCACTTTCTTTCCATCTTTGCCCAGGCCACCCCGCTGATTTTTACAGGGCTTGCCCTAAGCCTTTGTTTTAAATCGGGAAACTTTTCCATGATTACGGATGCCTGCCTCTATATTACCGCGGTACTTACCGCGGCCTTGGCCATCCGCCTGAGCCTGCCCTTCCCCCTGCATCCCTTGGTGATTTTGCTTTTGGCGGCAGTGATGGGAGGCATTATCGGAAGCCTGCCTGCATTGGCGAAGCTGTATTTTAAGGCCAATGAACTGGTTACTTCCTTGATGCTAAACTATGTCTTTTTCTATCTGGGACTCTTTACCATCAGTAAATACTTTGCGGATCGGGAGGCGGGAACCTTTGCTTCCTTAAAGTATGCCAAAACTGCGGTACTGCCGATTTTGGTGAAGGGCAGTAAGCTGCACCTGGGCTTTTTCCTGGCCCTGCTTTTGGCGGTACTTTTCAGCATTTTGCTGTACAAAACCCGCTTCGGCTATGAGCTTCGGCTTTCCGGAAGCAATCCTTCCTTTGCGAAAATGGTGGGCATTTCCTCATCAAAGGTGATCCTCCTGACCCAGGTTCTGGCGGGAATGGTGGCCGGCCTTGGAGGGGCGGTGGAGCAAATGGGCATGTATCAGCGTTTTAACTGGCAGGAGTCCCCCTCCTATGCCTGGGACGGGGTGATTATTGCCATTCTTTCCCGAAACAATCCGGCGCTGGTGCCCTTTTCCGCCCTCTTCCTGGCCTATATCCGTGTGGGAGCGGATATCATGTCCAGAAAGTCCGATGTGCAAAATGAATTGGTAGCTCTGATACAGGCCTTACTGATTCTCTTCGTAACCGCGGAAGCCTTTCTTTCCGGCTGGGAGCATAGAAGAGAGGTGAAGGAATCCTTGGCTGCAGGAACTAAGATGCTTTCGGAACCGGGAAAGGAGGAGGCGTAATGGGAGAGATACTATCCATTTTGGGAAAGGAAGACTTTTACTTTGCCATGCTTCGTACCGCAACACCGGTACTCCTTACTACCCTGGGAGCCATGACCGCCTCCCGAGCGGGAGTCAGCAACATTGCCTTAGAGGGCACCATGCTTTTTGCCGCCTTCTTCGGGGTGATTGTCAGTGCCTTTAGCCAAAGCGCTCTTTTGGGCTTTTTGGCGGCAGTAGGGATAGGGCTTTTGATTTCCCTGCTTCTGTCTTACTTTATTTTGGAACTGCATTCCAACGGTATTCTTTCCGGTATTGCCTTAAATACCTTGGCTTCCGGCGGAACCATCTTTCTTTTATTTTTGATTACCGGGGAAAAGGGAGCCTCCACTTCTTTGCACAGCTTAAAACTTCCTGCTTTAAATATCCCTTTGATAGAGAACATTCCCTTCGTGGGAAAGATTCTTTCCGGACAGCATATCTTGACCTACCTGAGCCTGCTTTTGGTTTTTGTGATTGCTACCCTCTTTAAGAAGAGTCGTCTGGGAATGGAAATTATTGCGGTGGGAGAGAATCCCGAGGCGGCGGAATCCCTGGGGATTTCCGTAAAAGGAGTGAAGCGGACAGCACTTCTCATCAGCGGAGCCTTAACCGGTATGGCAGGAGCCTTTCTTTCCATGGGCTATGTGGGACTGTTTTCCGCAGGAATGACTGCAGGACGAGGCTATATTGCTTTGGCGACCCAAGCCATTGCCGGAGGAAATGCCTATCTGGCTTTTCTGGCCTCTCTGCTCTTCGGCTTCTGCCAAAGCATGGCCAACTACCTGCAAAACACCGGAGTACCATTACAGTTTATTCAGCTCATCCCTTACCTTAGTATTGTTGTAGCCTATTGCGCTTATTGCAGGGCAAAGTTGAAACGATAAACTAAAAATAGAATGGGATTCATTTGATGTGAAACGTTATGAAGATAAGTAAATCCCGCGAAGGGAAGGACTGCAAAAATCAATAAATGAAGCGACAGAAGCAGTATAGGTCTGTAATAGGGGGCAATCTGAGCTCTCAGGTATTTACGAAAACTGGCGAAGGGAAGGACTGTAGAAATCAATCTAGTGAAGCGACAGAAGCAGTATGGGTATGAAAGAGAGCAATCTGAGCCCGACGGTATTTACGAAAACCTGCGAAGGGAAGGACTGTAGAAATCAATAAGATGAAGCGAATGAAGCAGTATGGGTCTGTAATAGGGGCAATCTGAGCCCATCGAAACTTACCGAAAACCCGCGAAGGGAAGGACTGTAAAAATCAATAAATGAAGCGACTGAAGCAGTGTGGGTCTATAATAGGGGCAATCTGAGCCCGTCAGTACTTACTGAAAGCGAGCTAAAGCGAAGCTTGAAGTTAGTACTGCTACGAAGGCGAAGTTAGCGGGAGCGTGCCCCAATTATAGACCCACACTGCATAGGAGCGAGCTTCATCAATGAATACAGCCCTTCCCTTCGCAGAGGCGAGGTTAAGCGGGAGCGTACCCCAATTATAGACCCACACTGCATCGGAGCGAGCCTTAAAAATCAAAAGAGAAACTATTTTTGTACAGTTTCTCTTTTTTTCTTGGCCAAATTTTAGAAAAAACCATAGTATTTTTGTAGGATATTTACAAAAACAAGGGGAAAAAGAAGAAAAAAAGGCAGGAATAAACATTAAATTTGCACACAAATACACGTAAAATAACGCTTTTCCATTAATTAAATTATTGGATAAATTAAATTTAAATTAATATAAAATAGAATTATATTGACAGGAAAGGCCAAACTAACTATTATTTATCTTGCAATTTCTTCTAATTTTATTATTTTAATAAAAAATTTAAAGGGTATAAATCGTGTTTTAGAAAGAAAAAATTGAATAAGGATATCTCGGGAAAAACCGAACCCTCTTTGGAAAAGGAAGGGGGTTGGGGGCGGTTTTGGCATTTTCGTAATGAGGGAAAGGAGTGTGCATGACCTACGCAGAGGAGCAAAGATTGGTTGAGGAGTTAAAATCCTTTATTTCTTCGAACTTTGTTTTAAGCCAGATTGAAGATGACGTGTTGGAGGAGAAGGTGAAGGAAGTGGTTGCCCAGAGAATCGGCAACTCTTACTGCTCCGTGGAGCAGAAGCTCTCCATCGTTCAGCAGGTTTACGGAGCTATCAGAGGCTTCGGCCTTTTGGATGCTATTTTAAAGGATGAAAGCATTACCGAGGTCATGATTAACGGCCCGGAAAACATTTTCATAGAGCAAAAGGGACATCTGTTCCAGCTGGATCGGCAGTTTGAAAGCGAGAAGAGGCTGGAGGATATTATCCAAAGAATCGTAGGATTGGCAGGCCGTGAGGTAAACCAGGCCAATCCTATTTGTGATACTACCCTGCCGGACGGATCCCGTGTCAATGTGGTGCTTCCTCCCATTGCCCTCTGCGGTCCCACCATTACCATCCGTAAGTTCTCCAAGGAACCTATGACCATGGAGAAGCTGATTCGCTTCGGCTCCTTAACCAAGGAAATTGCGGAGAAGCTTCAGCTTTTGGTCAAGGCTCGTTACAACATATTCGTCTGCGGCGGTACGGGTTCCGGAAAGACCACCTTCCTGAATGCCCTGTCCAACTATATCCCAAGAGACGAGCGTGTTATCACCGTAGAAGATACCGCAGAGTTACAGATTGAAAATGTAGACAACCTGGTACGACTGGAAACCAGAAACGCCAACTCCGCCGGCGTGGGGGAGATTTCCATGACGGATTTGATTAAGTCCTCTCTTCGAATGAGACCGGACCGTATCGTTGTGGGAGAGGTTCGTGGTCGAGAGGCTTTAGATATGCTGCAGGCCATGAACACCGGACATGACGGATCCCTTTCCACAGGACACGCCAACTCCACAAGGGATATGTTAAGCCGTTTGGAAACCATGGTGTTGCAGGGTGCGGCAAATGTACCCTTGGAAGCCATTAAGCAGCAGATCGGATCTGCGGTGGACATCATCATTCACCTGTCCCGTCTCAGAGACCGTTCCAGAAAGACCATGGAGATTACGGAGGTTTTAGGATTCCATAACGGAGAGATTCTTCTGAACCCCCTCTATGTTTTTGAAGAGGATGAGCAGAGTACCGTGACCAAGGTACACGGCGTTTTGAAGCGGACGGAAAATAAGATGCAGAAGGACTTTAAGCTCCGTTTAGCAGGAATCAATACGGTTATCTAAAGCGAGAATCGGAAGTCATACAGGAATGTAAAGTGCCGAAGCGGAATTTCGGCCGTTGATCGAAAATCACCGGAAGGAATGAAGCTTCGTTTGGAGGGACAAATGTTTTTTCGGAAAAAGAAGGAAAAGGAACCGGCAAGCTACCTTTCCCCCTTGGGAACGGAGCTGACCAATTACAACGTATATTATCTGAATTTCAGGGAAAAGCTTCAGGCCTTTGCTATAGCGCTGTTCATCGGCGGTGCAGTGAGTCTGGTGTTTTACGGCAATCAGTTTTTGGATGCCACAGGAAGGGCTACGAAGGCCACCATGTATGGCAATATCGTCATTTTCCTGTTGGTGGGAAGTCTCTGCGGCTTCTTCTTCCTCCCCATTCGGGCCGGTCAATGTAAGGAAAAACGGCTGAAGGAATTAGCCAGACAGTTCAGAGGCTTTTTGGAATCCTTGGCGGTGGCGCTGGCCAGCGGAATGAACATGCACGATTCTCTGGACAGCACCTATAAGGATATGGTGATGGAATTCGGAGAGGATGAAAAAATCACGAAGGAAACCGCGGAAATGATTTTGGGCTTGCGAAACAACTTAGCCATTGAGGACATGATGCTTTCTTTGGGAAAGCGCAGTGCCAACAAGGATATTGAGAACTTTGCCATCATTTTCAATGTAAGCTATCGGGCCGGCGGAAATATCAAGGAAATCGTCCGAAGAACCGCGGATATTATCGGAGAAAAGATGGAAATCAGTGAGGAAATCCAGACGGCGATTTCTTCCAATAAGATTCAGTTTACCGCCATGATGATTATCCCGGTGGTGCTTACGGGAATGCTTAGGGGCATGGGATCCAGCTTTAATCGAAGCTTTTCCACACCCATCGGAATTGTTGCGGTGACCATCGCCATCGGCATCTTTGCGGGAGCTTATGTGATGGGACAGCGGATTATGCAGGTGGTGAAGTAAGAAGGGGAAAATGATGCGAAGCATAGCAATGATTTTAGGAACCATTCTGGCAATTTTGTTCCTGATTCAGCTTTTTCGGGGACAGAAGTACGAAGAGCTGGTGGAGGGTTTGGAGGAAAAGGAATTTCCTTTAAAAGATATTTATACTGTTGGATTTAGCTGGGCAGAATTACCGCCTCTTCGCTTGAGAGGCGTGCTTTTCGAGCGACTGGAGCAAAACGCCAAGGTCTTATACGGAGAGATGTATGCGGAATACTATGCCAATGTGTATTACGCCATGGCCCTTAGCTTTTTCCACTTTATCTTATGCTTTGGCTGCCTTCTGGCAGGCTGGCAGGATAGCAGGAACTTCTTCTATCTGGGCATCTTTCTAGCGATTGTGGGACTGATTTACGGTTGCGACTCCATGCGACAGAAGCTGGTAAAGAGAACGGAGAACTGCGAGACGGAGCTTCCGGAGGTAGTTTCCACCATGGCGATTCTGGTGAACTCCGGCATGATCCTTAGAGACGCCTGGAACATGGTGGGCGGCAGAGGGGAAGGAGATATCTACGCCCTGATGCGGGATGCCAGTGAGGATATTCGAAACGGCCATGCGGACAGTGAGGCTATAGCCAAGTTCGGAAGAGCCACCAATTCTCCGGAGATTATCAAGTTTACCAGTGCCTTAATGCAAAGTATGGGAAAGGGTGCAGGAGAGCTGCCCCTCTTTTTGGCAAGACAGTCCAGTGACCTTTGGAACGAGAAAAAGCAAAGACTCTTACAAAAGGGAGAACAGGCTTCCGCCAAGCTCTTAATGCCCATCATGCTGATTTTCTTAGGCATTATTATCATTATTTTATCCTCCGCCTTTGCGGGAATTTCCCTGTAGGAGAAGCAACAGTAGAAGAATCAACAGTAGGAGAAGCAACAGTAGAAGAAGCAATCGTAGAAGAGGCCACTGTCGAAAGAACAGTACTTTGGAATTTTGTAAGGAATAGAAACAATACAAAACCGGATATGGGAAAGGAATCAAAGGAAAATGATGCAAGGACTTATTAGCGGCGCTGTTTTCAGTATATGCAGCATTGCCGTGTATTTTCTCGTAATAAAGATATTTTTAAAAGGGCAGGCAAGGTCGTCCTTCTTAAACCCCTATGCCGTGATTGGCGCTTTGGCCTTTTTTTCCTTCCTGACAGGCTACTACGTACGACAAACGGCGGTGCATACCCTGGCCTTAGCCATGATTCTTTTTTGCTTCATGGTTTTGGAGTGGGCAGGGCTGGTGGATGCTTACACCATGAAGATACCAAACCTCTGCACCATAGTGCTTCTAGCGGGCAGAATCCTTTTTATGATTCCGGAGCTTCTGTTTTACAAGGGGGACTTCCCCATGATTTTACTCAACAGCTTTGTACCTGCATTTATCGCTTTGATTTTATTGTGCCTCTTATATAAGATTTCCCGCTCCGGCTTGGGTATGGGAGACATCAAGATTTTTACCGGTCTTGCGTTCTTCACAGGGATGTACGGATTTTGCGTGAGCTTACTTTTTTCCTTCCTGCTCTGTGCCCTGTGTTCCCTTCCGGTTTTACTCTTAAAGAAAAAGAAGTTAAAGGACGCCCTTCCCTTGGGACCTTTTATCTACTTCGGTTTTGGCTTTGCAGCCATGCTATCTCTGATTTAGAAAGGAGCAGCTTGTGACACAGACACAGATGGGGGTTGCCTTTGCCCTGGTATTGATTACCGGTATGGGTTGGTATAGTAAGATTTCCGACCAGCAGAGACAGATAAAAAGGTATCAGCAGGAAGTGGCGGAAGCCGCGGACTTTGAGAAGAGAGGCCTGTACCAAAAGGCAGGAGAAAATTACAAAGAGGCCTTAGGCATTAAGAAGGAGGAAGCCATCTATGAAAAGATGATGGATGCCTACGAGAAAGCCTATGAGGAAAAGGAAGACCGCTACAAGGAATATATGGAGGCGGCAGAGATGGCACAGGCGGCCTATCCGGAAAATCCGCATTTTGCTCTGGCGATTTCCCGACTGTACATTCAGAAAAACGACTATGCCAATGCCTTTTACTTTTTGGATAAGGCGAAAAAGGCAGGCTCCAAGGATAAGACCTTCCAAAAGGAATACCGGAAAATGCTGTATTCCTTCAAGACATTGTATGGAAACTACAACAGCTATTATCCCCTTTCCAACGGCTTCTACGGGGTGAAAAACAAGGAGGGAGCAGGCTATATCCCGGCAGACGGGGAATCCTCCAACTCCTTAAAGCAGGAATTTGTAGGGCCCATCGGAGAGAAGGGATATCGTCTGCTACGTAAGGACGGAAAAACCATTTTGATGGATAAAAATGAAGTGACGCAGGGTGTATTTTCCAATAAAAATCCCGAAGACATCGGCTACTATGCGGAGGACAGAATTCCCATCAAGGAAGAGGGAGAATACAGCTACTACAATGCCTTGGGAGACCGACTTTTCGGCGGATTCTCCGAAGCCAGCCGTTTCCAAAAAGGAAAGGCAGTGGTGAAAAAGGCGAAAAGGGTCTTCTTTATCGATTCGGAAGGCAAGGAGCTGGAGCTTAAGTATACGGTAAAGGATGAAAAGGGTAAGGAGAAAAAAGACGAAAACGGAAAGAAGATAGAACAAGAACGAAAGTTCGAAGCGGTGCAGATCAATCCGGACTACAGCTTTATTGCCCAGGGCTGCATCCTGGCCAAGGAGGACGGCGCCTACCATATCTACAATGAAAACTGGGAACAGATTTCGGACTTCTCCGCTGAGGAAGTGGACGGAATCGGAAAGGACGGCATTTTCGCCTTTTCCAAGAAGGGAAAATGGGGCTTTGCCAACCTGAAGGGAGAAGTGGTACTGGAGCCTAAGTACAAGGCGGCGAAAAGTTTCTCGGAAGGCCTTGCCGGTGTGATGGAGGACGATTACTGGGGCTTTATCAACTTAAAAGGAGAAATGGTCATTACCCCCCAGTTCTTCGGCGTGGATTACTTCAACAAAAAAGGCGTATGCATAGTGGAAACCACTCCGGAGGTATATCAGTTTATCAAACGAAATATCGTGAAGAAGGAAATCTTTACGGAAGACAGCAAGGACGCTACCAAAGAAGAGAAGGGCAAGGAAAAGGAAACAAAGCCCGAAGAAACAACGGAAGCGGCAACAGAAGCAATGACGGAAGCAGCCACCGAAGCGCCGACAGAAGGAACAGAAGCAGCATCGGAAGCCCCGGCGGAAGGAACGGAGGCAGCACCGGAAGCAGCACCGGAAGCCCCTGTAGAAGGGGGAGAAACGGCAGCGGCAGCTCCCCCGGAAGGGGAAGAAGCACCCCCTGCAGAAGGAGGGGCTCCGGCAGCAGGATAGGGCGCAGATGGAACGAAGATAGCAATCAATAAGCTGGAAAAGAGCAAAGGAGAAGGAAATGAAAATCAAATTAGCGATTTTGGAACAGGACAAGGAATACTTACAAAGAATCGTAACGGTGTTTAGCACCCGCTTTGGAGAGAAGTTTGAGCTGTATTCCTTTACCGACGAAGAACTGGCCTTAAAGACCGTTCGGGAGGTAAAGATGGATGTGCTGGTGGCGGATGCCTCCTTTGACATCAACACCGCCCTTCTTCCCAAGCAGTGCAGCTTTGCGTATTTCGTGGAGTCCGCGGAAATCGAAAGCTATAAGGACGAGGCGGCTATCTCCAAGTACCAGAAGGCGGAGCTGATTTATAAGCAGATTTTAAGCCTTTATGCGGAGCGGATTCAGGGCATTACCGGTTTGAAAATCGGAGAAGATCCCTGTAAGGTCTTTGCCTTCGGCTCGGTAGCCGGAGGAACCGGTGCATCCACCATGGCGGCAGCCTGTGCCTATCATTTCGCCCAGGCGGGACACCGGGTTTTGTACTTGAATATGGAGCGCTACGGCTCGGCGGATCTCTTCTTCCATGCCGGAGGACAGCTGGACATGAGCGATGTGGTATTTGCCTTAAAGGAGCAGAAGGCCAACTTCCGTTTAAAGCTGGAAAGTGCGGTTCGCCAGGATCCAAGAGGGGTGTACTTCTTCTCTAAAGCCAAGATTGCCCTGGATATGATGGAGCTTTCCTTAGAGGAGAGACAGAAGCTGCTTCGGGAGCTAAAGCTGGGAGGCTCCTATGACATTATCATCCTGGACGGGGACTTCTCCATTGATGACGACAGCTTAGCGGTTTACCGGGGAGTGCACGGCATTGTCCTCACCGTAGACGGATCGGAAATCGGAAACGATAAGTTCCTAAGAATGCTCCAAGCCTTGCAGATTAAGGAGGAAAATTCCCCCGTTCCCATCATGAAGAGAATGTACACCGTATATAACAAGTTCAGTAATAAAACCGGCCAGAGCCTTCCCAAAATCGGCATTCGAGAGCTGGGAGGGGTACCAAGATATGAACACGCCGGAACAGAGGCGCTGGTGGAGACTTTGGCGGAGAAGACCTTCTTCGAGGAATTATTAAAGGAAAATATTTAAGAGCGGAATACGTAGAAGCTTGGAAATACACAGAAGTTCGTTGGCTAATTAAAGTAATAGAAGATAAAAAGCAAAAGAAAACAATCAGAAAGGGGAATAAAAATGAAGAGAAGAACACTATTAGGTTTAGGCATCCTTGCTTTAGCTTTAGGGCTTTCAGCCTGTGGAGGAAAAGAGAAGAGTGCTCAGGGAGACAGCAAGCAGGAGGCAGACAGCGGTAAGGGAAATGAGAAAGCCAATGCCAAGGCAAATGAAGACTATTTCGAATGGATGGGAGAGGACTCCATTGCCAATCTGAATGAAGAGGGTTCTAAGCAGAAGGTGATTGTGATTCCCAAGCGGGCAAAGTCCTTTGACTCCGGCTTAGGACCGGATGATGATGTGCAGCTGGAAGAACTGTATTTTGAAAGTGATGACGATTTTCAGCTGGGCTACGGCCTGACTCTTTTGAAGAAGGTAAAGAAGATTGTGCTGCCGAAGAATCAGACCTCCGAGGTCGACGTACAGTCTGACCATAACCTGGAAAGTCTGGATATTCCGGCAGGGGTAACTAGCATTGCTAGGTTCGGCTTTAGAGACTGCACCAGCTTAAAGGAAGTGAATTTCCTGGGAGAACAGTTAAAGGTGATTCCGGACTCCGCTTTTCTGAACTGTTCCGCACTGGAGAAGATTAGCATCCCCAATTCCGTAGAAAGTATTGAAGAAGCGGCATTTCAGGATTGTAAGTCCCTGAAGGAAGTTCACATGCCCAAGAATTTAAAGGAAATCGGCAGCGGTGCCTTTGCCGCGGATCCTGTGGATTCTTATTACTTCCCCAAGGAAATTGAAAATTTAAAGGTGCTTCCGGATTCCTTTGCTTCCACCGGAAAGGGCAATTTCTATGTTGTGAAGGATTCCTGGCTGGACAAAAACTTTGAGGATGTATTCGGAATCTTAGGAGAAAAGCAGTACTACGACGGAGAGTAAAGCTTCCGTAGAAAGCAGTATTACGACGAAAAATAATGCTTTCGCAGAAGAGCGTTATTACGAAGAAAAAAGCTTCAGTAGGAAAAGTGCTGAAGAGGGTGCCGGAGGGAAAAGCTTCGGTACCGAAGGAGAAGGATTTTCTGTAAGGAAAAGGAGTCAAGATGAGAAAGGGATTTCGAGAGAAAGGGGAAGATGGCACCGTCATGATTGAATGGTCCATCGGTATGCTGCTGTGCATTCTGATACTGGTGTTCTTTATCGGATTTAGTATGTACCTTTACCAAAATGTCATGTTCCATGTTACGGCCAATGAGGCGGCGCAGGTTGTGGCGGAGAATTACAAGTATGGATCTGCCAAGAAGGATTTGAATCTGGTGAGTGAAGAAGATATTACGAATATCGGGGTGTATCGCTACCTTTGGATTATGGGGAAAAAGCAAGATCGAATCGATGCGGCAAATTCCAGAGCCTCTAATTTTCTGAACAATCGTCTCACCAATGTGAGCCTGGCAAAGTCAAAGGGTGAGGTGGATATTAAGGTAGAACGTGCCAACGATGATATCGGAAGACATCATATTGAAATTACCATGCACAAAAACTATGGATTTTTATTTGGAGAGTTAATGCGTTTTATCGGCGTTTCCGAAACCAAGCAATTGGATGCGACGGTAGCCTGCAACGACTTTGATGCCTTGGATTATGTTCATTCCGTAAAGCTTGCAAAATATGCCAGTGAAAAGGTGAAGAGCTTTGCAACTGTATTGGAAACGGTGGACAAGGTGGTTAAAGGCCTTAACAAATTTTTTTCATAGGGGAGAAGAATATGAAAGCATGGTTTAAAGAAAAAAGAAAAGCAATACGACATTTTCTGAAAAGGAAAGTCAACGGGACGAAGGGCATGCTATCCATCTTTTTAGCCTTAGTGGTTTCTCCGCTATTGATGTCCACCTTCATTTTCATAGAGTACGCAAGAATCCAGAGTATTCAGGAATTAATGAAGGAGGTCATGGGAAGCTCCCTCTATTCAACTTTAGGTCACTATGATGATTATGTGGAAGAGCGTTTTGACTTGCTTTCCATTTCTCAAAAGGATGATGTCAATACCACTTACCAGGGTTATATGAAGGCCAATATGAATGCTTTGGGTAAGGGGGCAAGCATACAGAGTATGGAGGCTTCCGGACAGCATAGTCTGGGTAGCGCCTCCATCCTGAAGCAGCAGATTTATGAGGCCAGTGAATATACGGTTATGGCACAGGCCATGTGGGACGGTTTCGACCTGGATCGTATTAAGAAGAAGCTGGACGGTCTTCCCGGAATGAAGCAGCTGAACGCCGGAGCGGAAGTGGCGAACAAGGCGGTAGGCTATGCCAATGACACCAAGGATATGATTAACAGTGTCAAGGATTTTCAGGAGAAGGCGAAGGACTTCAAGGAGAAATGTCAGAATTACAAAACAAAATATCAAGCCTTTCAAACGGCGATGCAAACCGTTGAATCCATCAGAAACAGCGGGCAGGAGGAAGGTCTTCCCGCCGCAGAGGCGGCAGCGGATGCAGCGGCCAGAGAGCTGGCTACCGCTACGAAGGAGCTTAGCACCAGTCTTGGAAACCTTTATGATGCCTCCAAGGATTTAAAGGAAAAGATGGAAAAGGTGAAAAAAGACCTTAGTGAAGTGAAGGAGGCCACGAAGAAAAAGAAAGAGGAAAGCAAAGAGGCGGCAACGGAGAGCGCAGCTTCCACCGGTACAGAGATTGCTACAATTCCTGCAGCAGGCAACGGCACCGGTACAGAGGTAGCCACAGTACCGGCGAATGGCAGCACGGAGGTGGCAACAACAGGAACTGCCGCAGATGGGGAAATTCCTGATGGAGAAGGGGCGGAAACCATAGGAACGGATGCCTATAAGTGGTTTGAGGAAATGCATAAGGCCACGGAAGATTTTGCCAATCAACAGATTCAAAAAGGAATCGATGCCATTGTGGAGGCGGAAAAAACAAGCTTAAACAATCAGGCCGCTGCCCTGAGCTCCTTCACCGCTTCCGGTCATTCCATGGCGGAATTATCCTCCGCTCCTTTAGGAAAGATAGAAATGAAGGGCTTTAAGGAGGACGTGGCTAAGTATGTGGATAAGCTGGTAGATATTTTAGACAAATCAGCGACTGCGGACCAAGAGGGAGTCAAGGAAGTTATTGCCGTCGGAAGATTGGCACAAAAGCTGATGGATATGAAGATTTTTTATGACAACAGCTTGGACTCCAATATTAATCCGGCTTTATTAGCGCATACCAGCTCCTTTGATACCTCAACCCTCTTAACGGCTTCCGGATTTGCAGGGATGCTACAGGATGCGATAGATTTTGCGGATGCCTGCTACGGAGTTCCGAATGTTTTCAAAATGGTTACAAAATTAGCCAGCTTCTTGATTAATCTGGCAAAGTTTTTAGCGGGATTGGTAACCTGGATGGCAGAGCACTTTATCAATCTGGCGAAGTTCCTGGTGAACTACCAAGAGTATTATCACGCCTTCCTCTTATATGGCTACGCGGCATACAACCTGCCGAATCGAACGACCTATAAGAAAGGATCCACTTTAACCGGATATAGCTTCCAAAAGGTATTTAGCCTGGCAGGCGGATCGGATAAGGGTGGAAAAGGGGGTGCCATGAGCGACATCGCCTCTTTAGGGAATAATTCCGGATCGGATCCGATGTTTAAGGGAGCGGAACTGGAATATATGCTTACCGGTGCAAACTCCGAGTACACTGCCCAGGCCGGCGCCTTCTTTGACGGCTATATGCTTCGCCTGATGGTAGATTGCTATGCGGTATTTAACTCGGATATCCTGAAAGCACTTTCCGGTTTGGGACCGGTACGAATTGTAGCCACCGTCATCTTCCTCTTACTGGAACCCTTCCTGGATATGGTAATTTTGGTAAATGGAGGAACCCAGGTGCTTTTCAAGACCACGGCGTACCTTTCCACTAAGGGATTACCCCATTTGGCACAAGACATGGCCGGAATCCTGGATTTAAGTGATGATCAGAAATCAACCTTAGGTGGGATGTTTGAAAGGGAGCGAGGGGGAGGTAGCTCCACCGGCACGGAAGTAGCCGTGTACCATGATGATCCTGCCAAGCATGGAGGACAGGATGGCTCGGGAAAAACCAATGACAAAAACGAGATGGGTTATTTCCCGCTGGACTACACTGCCCACGGCGCTATTTTGATGATTTTATGCACCCCCTACGATCAATATACAGATCGGATGCAGAACCTCATTCAGCTGGAAGCCAAGGAAAAGCACAAGAAGGACTTTGATTTCGACATCAACAAGGCTTACACCAGTGTACATTCCGACAACAAATACAAGCTGAACATATTTATGAATTTATCTCCTACGCTTACCGGAGGCTTCCCATACGAAAAGCAAAAGGATTTGGCGTATTAAAGGAGAAGGGAGTAAAGATGAAACGAGAGAATACGGAAAAAGGCTCGGTAACCATAGAAGCAGCCATCATTCTTCCTATCTTTTGCGCTTTGTTTATGGCATTAAACGGATTCTTCTTTGTGTTTAACGCCCAAAACCAAATCGCACACGCACTGGTACAATCCGCAACCAGCCTGGGCATGGATTCCTATGCCAACAATCAGATTGCCTCGGGCCTGGACGGAGCCAACGGCTTCTGGGGAAGCCTTAGCGACCTCATTCAAGACGGCTACAGAAGATTCTTTTCCAGCAAATACTTTTCCAGCCCCAACGACTGGTATGCCGGAAAAAAGAAAGGCATGGGTGCCGCCCTGGGTATGGGAAATGATGATGCCAAAAGACGTTTTGTAGCCTACCTGACCGGAGACACCAGTGACTCCAAGGCAAATCAAAAATTGAAAGCCTTCGGGGTAGAGAGAGGTTTGGACGGCATGAACTTCAAGGTCGAAAGTTCAGGAGGAGATGTTACCCTTACCGTCACATATAAAATGGGCGTCTGGTTTGACATGTTCGGAAAGAAAAAGATGGATATTACCCAGAGTGCCAAAGCCAAAATGTGGGGAGAAAAGTAAGCAAAAAGGAGCAATAGTATGAAAGAATTCAAATACGAAAACCAAGGAGCCAGCAGTTTTCTGGTTTATCAGCTCAAGGAAGAGGATGTGCTGGACAATATCAGTCTGAATATGCTTACCAGCAACAAGGCCAAGGGACTGGCCTCTACCAACTATATGCAGATGGATACACAGCGTTTTATCCGCTACACCATTACCGGAAAGATTACGGCAAACCAGTTCTTTGCCCGGCCGGTAACTAAGCAAAGCTTTATGGGGATTTTCAAGGGAATCACGGAGGCCATGGTATCCGCAGAGGAATATATGCTGGATCCGGCCTGCATCCTCTTGGATTTGAACCAGATTTATACCGATGTATCCACCGGGGAGACGGAGTGTATCTGCCTTCCGGTGGAAAATGAGAAAGAGCAGAAGGATCAGAGAGAATTCCTGAAGTCTGTAATGTTCCAGGCACAGTTTGAGAATCCGGAGGAGGGAAGCTATGTCACCAGAATCCTGAATTACTTAAACAGCATTCCGGTATTTTCTTCACTGGATTTCTTGAACCTGTTGACAGAGATGGAACGGGAAGGAAAGAAGGATAGAACACCCCTTGCTCCGGCAGCAAAGGAAAGCCTGCAGCAGGGCGTAGCCGAAATCGGAAATGCCGTTGCCAATTCTTCCGTAGGGGGCATGGCGGCAAGCTTTTTCGAGCAATCCTCCCTCTCCCCTGCAGGAGCTCTTAAGCAGGAAAATGCAGTGGAGGAAGCCATTCCGGATATTCCTGTACCGGATGATATTCCCAAGGAAGAAAGAATCTCTCTTTTCTACCTCTTGCAGCATTACAACAACAACAGAGCCAAGGAATATATGGCACAGCAGAAACAGCTGAAGGCAAGAAAAGAGGCCTTAAAGAAGATTGAACTGGCGAAGAAGGGCGGAAAGAAAAAATCCGCTGCCTCCCTCAATCTTCCCGGAGGAAAGTCGAAAACCGCTTCTGCTGCTCCGAAGGCGAAAAAACCGGCTTCCGGAGGATTTTCCTTCCAGGTTCCCGGAAAGGAGTCCGGAAAAGACAAGCCGGGGGAGGAACTGCCCGGGATAAAAAGCTTGCCCAATGCCCCGGTAAATAGCCAAGGAAATTTCGCAGGGAATCCCAAAGTCAGTACTCCGATTGGTTCCGGGATGAATATCCCGAAGAGCAATCCTTCGGTCGGTTCCGGGATGAATATCCCGAAGAGCAATCCTTCGGTAGCGAAGGGAACTTTACAGCCGGCTAAGCCAAGCCCCCTGTTTTCTAATCAGCAAGAAGCTGTAGGAAATGGAGGAAGAAACTTCGGAGATACCACGGTTTTGCATAGTGGCTTTCGAGGGGAAGAAACCTCGGTATTAAACTATACCAAGGCACCGGACACACCGAAGCAGCCATATCTACTCCGGATTAAGAACGGGGAAAGGATTCCTATTACAGGCAACATTTTCCGTTTGGGAAAAGAAGAAAAGTTTGTGGATTATGTGATTCATGACAATGAGGCCATCAGCCGAAGCCATGCCAATATTATCAGCAGAAACGGACAGTATTTTCTGCAAGATAACAATTCCACAAACCATAGCTTCCTAAATGGACAGCAATGCGTAAGCAATGTGGAGCTTCCCTTACAGGACAAGGCAAGCATTCGTCTGGGGAACGAAGAGTTCCAGTTCCTCTTGCTTTAAGCACTAAGTCGTTCATGGTAGTAGCCTTAGGTTACTTTTCAATAAATATCAAACACTATCACACAAGAGCACCGAATCGGTGTCTCGCTGAGAGAAAGGAGTCTTTATGACCAGACTTGACGACATGATTTTGGCAACAAAAATTCGCGGAGAGAAGGCTTTAGATCGTTTCTTCCATGAGGAGAACGGAGACACAAACTTCATCTCTATGCTGATTCTTATTGCAGTAGCTGTATTCTTGGCAAGTGCATTTAAGACAGTAGGTAAGGAACTTTTGGAGCTGGTAGGCCAGAAGGTATCTACCTTCATCAACAGCACTGCTAACTAAGCCGAAGGAAAAATTGAATATGGGGTGCAATAAGAAAGATTACGAAGCTTAGAATCGAAAGAGCAAAGCTCTTCGTTCAGGCGTAGTAAAGCTTAAGGCACCAATCAGGGAGAAGACATAGCAGGATAAGTAAGCATTTGCCTGAACAGGAATCTTGTTGGAAAATGTGTCTTTCTCCCATCAGGGAAAGGCTACTACCATGAAATTTTAACCTTTCCCTGAAACTATATAAAGAAATAAGCGTATAAATAAGTGCAACAATAGGTATAGAGATATGTATAGAAATAAATATAAAAATAAGTATAAAAGTACGTATGAAAATAAGTATGAAAATAAGTATGGAAACAGAATCATTATAGATTTGGATAGAGCTTTATAGTTTGTTATAGAAAGAAGTAAAAGATTCTCCTAAAGAAAAAAATATAGTGTAAGAATACATTGGAAAATAACAGGGAAAAAGGATGAAGAAAATGAGAAGAAAAAATATGCTGGCTTTAGGACTGAGTGCAGTACTTTGCACAGGGCTTTTTGCCCCTGCAAGCTATGCGGATAGTATAGATACGAAGGATTCTTACGTACCGGAGGTAGAAACAAGCTCTGAAAAAAATAGCTTTGAAACAGCAAGTGCTGTAGAAGGATTAGACGATTTTCCGGAAGAGACTGCTGTGGAAGGGGAAAGCGCATCTATAGAGGAAGAAGTGTCGACTACTGAAGCGGAAGACTCAGAGGAACTTGCTGAGCGAAAGAGTGAGTCTACAGAGGACTCTACAGAAGGTATAAGGGAAACAGAATCTACGATAGTGACCTCCGGATATTCAGGGTTTAGAAGTGCTGCAGTGACAAAACCACTTGATAATAAGATTGTAACTTTGCTTGTTTCATTTGAAGATTGGGATTTTCCCGCAAGAGATCACATGAGAGTGCTTCGGGATAAAAAGGTAAATGTAACAGGTATTGCCTTAAGAGGAGGAGAAGTTGGAGTCATCAACAATCCTAGCCAGGATCTTTATAAAATTCTCCCGGAGAGGGAAGTTGAAAAGAAAGTAAATGATCAGTGGGTTCCTTACAATCTCAACTACTTTACCCCTGGAGAGTATCACTACGTATATACACTGGCTGAAGGAAAAAAGAGTCCATACTATCTTTTGCCAATAGCTGAACAGGACGGAGACGGAAAACTTACTTATACAAGAGTTTCTATTGAAGAAAGGTATTTTTATCATAGAGGGACACATAGTTATTATCAGGACAATTTGAAAGCTACGCAACGGGAAGATGCAAAATATAAATATTATACCTTGGAAAGTGAATCTTTTACCGTGAAGGAAGCAAAGATCATGACGAAAGTGTATCTCCGTTCCAGCTTTGACATCCATAATGTTAAGGTTGGTGATACTACGAAGAGGGCAACACTTCAAGTGGAGAAGGTTGTCTTAAAAGATGGTACGGAGCTTCTGTCTAAGGATTTGCCACAGCCTTTTCTTATGAATTTTCGTAATGATTTTCCCAAAAACCTGGATCAGTATAAACTCTATTTGGAAAGCTATCCGAATGAAGCGGGAAAAAACGGAAATCTCAGATTTACGCAGGAAGAAGACACAATTTTTCCGGAAGGCCGTTATAAGGTACTATATGTAATACAGCCTTATTATACAGTTGATAACTATCGTTTCTTAGTGTCGGAAACTGATGATCCTTATGGCCAAGGTACAGAGATTTATGTAAATAATGAGCCCTATAAAGTCTATGGGGTTATTCCCGTTTATAATATATCAACTATTACATCAATAACATCCCCTTTCTTCGATGCGGTAAAAGTAGAGAAGAAAGAAAATCATTCCGGCAATACAGGCAATTCCGGTTCTGCCTCTAAAGCTGTCTCCAGTAGTTCCGGTGGATCAAGTGGTGGCTCCGCTAGCTCAGGAGGAAGTTCCGGTGGTGGTTCCGGAAGCTTTAAGGTCAGTAGTAGCTTTTCAGGACAGGTACTTGGCGTAGACCGTTCTTTATCCGGAGGCCAGTGGATACAGGATGAAAAGGGCTGGTGGTATAAAAGACCGGACGGAAGCTATCCGAAGAACAGCTGGGGCTATGAAGCCTATAATGGAAAGTCTTACTGGTACTATTTCTTGGATTCCGGCTATATGGCTACAGGCTGGGTAGAGGTGAACGGCAGCAAATATTATCTCTTCCCAAACTCTGACGGTTGGAAGGGTAGAATGCTCACCGGTTGGCAGTGGATTGACGGAAACTGCTACTACTTAGACACACAAGGACAGAATGAAGGAGCCCTTTATAGAAATACCACTACTCCCGATGGTTTTACAGTGGATTCGGAAGGAAGATGGGTAGTGAATGGAGCAGTGCAAAAACAATAAAATTTCCACAAATGGATAGAAATATAGTATAATTTTATATCGTGAAATGGCAAGAAATAAGAAAGGACGATGGAGATGAGAAGAAAAAACATGCTGGCTTTAGGACTTAGCTTTGTACTGGGAGTAGGTGCGAGTAGCACCCTCGCCTATGCTCTTCCTTTAGAGCAGGAAGAAAGCCATCAGACGAGTGCGTCAGAAGTGGGAAATACAGAAGAAACAGCTTCCAATACAGCGACTGTTGCGGAGGAAGACGCAGAGAAAGACACAGCGGAAGATTCTTCAGCTGTAGAGGAAATGGAAGCCTCTGATAAGGAAAAGGAAGAGGCAGAAGAGGAATCCTCCTTTTCTACAGAAGCCTTAGGTGGCACGGACAGAGCTGCAGAAGAGATTCTCACTCCATTAAGCAGAAGTAGAAGAGCCTTGGCAGATCCTCCCCGCTATGCTAGTTATGAGGAAGAAAAGGCGGATAGGAAAAATCGAATTATGTCCGTTACAGTAGAATTTAATACAGCTGATGTGGCTGCCAGAGACCATATGAAAGTAATACGTAACAAAGATATTAATATACTGGGCTATTCAGTACAAGAAGATGGAGTACCAAAAGATTTCAGCTTACTACATATCCAGCCGAACAGAATTGTAGAGAAAAAAGTGAATGAGGAATGGGAAGTCTATAACTTGGGCTACTATACTCCCGGCGTCTATCGTTATAAATATATATTTGAGATACAAAAAGGATCCGATTTATATTTTATGCTTAGAGATGATGATGAAGATTCGTATAATAAAACTGCAGTATATTTCACTACAACAAAGTATTATTATCATATTGCGAACAATTCTCGTCAAATTGATAAGATATTACCATTAGAGTTGGATAGTGCTAAGGGAAGAAAATACCTTCTGGTAAGTAAGGAATTCACAGTAGAAGCCCAAAAGACAATCAGCAAGGTCTATCTAAAGTCCAGCTTTGATATTCACAATGTTCATGTAGGGGACTTGATGAAGAGGGCTACCTTGTCTACCGAAAAAATAGTATTAACGGATGGTACAGAGATTACACCGGATAAAAATCCATTATTTTTCACAAATCCTTACAATAGCTATCCCAACAACTTAGATCAATGGAGTCTAGCACTGGCCAGAGTTCATACTGAGGATGGCTATATAGGACATGTCCCAAATATAAAAGAGACTAAGGCTTTTACTCCGGGACGTTATCAGATTTCATACTTGCTTCAACAAAATTACAAAATAGACAAGTATCGTCTTTTGGTAAAGGGAACGGATGATAACTATGGGAAGAATGGAACGGAATTCTATGTCAACAATGAGCTATATATTACGGAGATTCCTGCGGAACCTGAAGCTGATTTAACACCTGTACCATTAATAACCTCTCCTTTTTTTGATGCCCAAAAAATAGAAAATCCATCCAACAATAGTTCTGGAAATTCCGGAAGCTCAGGAGGTTCCGGAGGAAGTTCTTCCGGCTCCGGCGGATCAGGGGGAAGTTCCAGCGGCGGTTCCGGAAGCTTTAAGGTCAGCAGTAGCTTGACCGGACAGGTACTTGGTGTAGATCGTTCCCTATCCGGAGGACAGTGGATACAGGATGAAAAGGGCTGGTGGTACAAAAGACCGGACGGAAGCTATCCGAAGAATAGCTGGGGCTATGAAGCCTATAACGGAAAGTCCTATTGGTACTATTTCTTGGATTCCGGCTATATGGCTACAGGCTGGGTAGAGGTAAATGGCAGTAAATATTACCTCTTCCCAAACTCTGACGGATGGAAAGGCAGAATGCTCACCGGTTGGCAGTGGATTGACGGAAACTGCTACTACTTAGCCCCTCAAGGACAGAATGAAGGAGCCCTTTATAGAAACACCACTACCCCCGATGGTTTTACCGTAGATTCGGAAGGAAGATGGGTAGTGAATGGAGCAGTGCAACATAAGAAGTAGGGTTGTAATCAATCCAAAGGCTTGCGAAGAAACTATTTTAGGGAAAAGATAAAATAGTATTAGGTAGAAGAAAGATTGAAAGCAGGAAAGAGCATTATCCTCTTTCCTGCTTTCAGAGAAAGGGAGTTTACAGATGAAAGGCTTAATCTTGGGAAAGCGAGGAAAGAGAATAATTGCTTTGTGTCTTGTGATACTGCAAGTTCTCTTTCAGTTTCCGGTAAAATGGAAAGTAGAGGCAAATGAATCTGACAAGAATAAGATCACTATTCAATTTCAAAACCAAGATCAAAAGAATATTCCAAGAGGAGAGGGTTCTTTACAGCTTGATATGCTGGTATTTTTCCATGGAGATAATGAGGAAAGGGATGTTGAAAGAAACACGGAAGAAATAGAACCGGAGGATGAAGCATCTTCCAATCTTATACCGGACATCCATAACAATGGAGAAAAAGCAAGCGACTCTTCCCCCGGAACCAATGGAAGAGTAAGTGATAGTAGCATATTTCAAGAAGAAACAACAAAAGAAATAAGACCATTAAGCGTAGAGGAAGTAAATAAAATAGTAGAAAAACCAGAGAGCAATAAACTTAGTCCATCGGATAGATTGATACTGGCTTGGTCCTATGAGGGAAAGACCGATGACTCCGGAGAAGTAACTCATGCAATTTCTCCAACGTATTTTAAAGAGGGTTATACTATTCTACTGAATCTTCGTGGTGTTTATAAGGGCATTTCTATTGAACGGCTTATTGAATATAATGATGGAAAAAGAGAGGTAGATCGAAATGATACAGGAGAGGCAAATAAAATCCTGCTAACATTTAAAGAGAAACCGGTTTGGCCCGGAAAGCTAAAGATAGAGGAGATACCGGAGCAAGTATTTAAGGATGAGAAATCTTTAAGGTACAGTATTAACGCTACTTACAATGATGGTGAAACCCCTCCTCGTGAGATAGAGTATTATCTTGAGGATTCTAAGAAACAAAGACAACGTATAGAAAATCATACAAATTTTATAATAGAAGAACCCGGAATATATAAAGTTTTTGCAATAATCCCCGGTGATGAAAATTATAGTGATTTAATTGCGGAAGGAGACTTGCCGGCAAGAAAGAAATATGCAGGGAATTATTTTCGTAATCGGAACGAAGACTTTCATTTCGGAGATAATGGAGGAGAAGTACTACCCCATGTATTTGAAGAAGTAGCAGGCGAAGTTACTTATGAATATGCAAGTGATGAGGATAGAAAAAATAATATAGTCGTCTTTTCCCCTGATCATAAAAAAATTCTGATGAATAAAGTGGGGAAAGTGCAAATTATAGCTCATATTTCATCTTGGTATAAAGACGGGGTTCCTTATAGCTCTTTTACAGATGATTTCACAATTAATATTAAACCCGGCAACCAAAGTGGCTTTCGATTTGCCTCAACTCAGTATCAGGTAGGAATTGCAGAAGATAATGATGTTTCAACATATGAGTATAAAATTCCTTATGGATTAACAAATATAGACGGGAGTGGAGACCATAGTTTCTCCCTTAAAACGATTGGGCAAAAATCACAAGGAAAAGTAATCTATGAACTGGAGGAAGGCGAACAGATTGCGGACTTAGACAAAGAACACGGTATTCTTAAGTTTAAGGATGGGCAAATTGGAACGGTAATAGTTTCAGCTACGGCACCGGCATCGGAGGATAAAAGCTATGAATCAAAGAAGATTGTAGCAAAGGTAGAGGTATACTATGAAAATTCCATCACAGTAAAGCAAGATGAACTTCCAAGTGCGAAGGGCTGGTATAAAAGCATAACATACACAGCCCCGGATGGATATAGCATTTCCCTTAGCAATTCTTGGAAGGATTCCGGTGAATGGAAGAATAAGCTTACTTTCGAAGAAGATGCTTCTCTCACAAAAGGACAGAAAATTTTTCTAAAGCGCAATGAAAACGGAAAGATTTCTATTGGAGGAGAACTGGAGGATTTTCAGATTGACGGTACTCCCCCTCAACTTTCCTCTATTGTAGATTCCAAGAACAAGGAAACAAAAATAAAAAGCATTAGAGAGTATGACTTTTATAAAGATCCACTGGAGATAGAGCTGAAAGCAGAGGATGCAAAATCTCAGGTTTCCGCCATTCATTATCGCCTTGAAGAGGAAGGAAAAACTCGGGGGGAATGGATAGAAATGAAAGAAGGAAAAGAGGGATTTGAAAAAATAAATAATAGTAATAAGGTGATTGTAAAGTTTCCCCTGAATCCGCAGTTTCGAGGAAGAATTCGATACTATGCAGTAGATAATGCAGGCAATGAAAGTAGTAAACAAGTTACAGATAGAGTTTTGGTTTTGGATACAGTAAAGCCTAAGGGAAATCTGGAATATGACCAAACTTTTGAAGAGGTAGGGGGGCATTATTACTTTCAAGATGGCACACATCTTAGCCTGAACATTAAAGAAAGAAATTTCTTCCCTGAAGATAAGGATTTTTCCTTGAAGGTTTATGGAAGAAGAAATGGAGAAGAAAAAGAAGCAAGCTATCAGGCACTATTTGATGGTCAAGAGCATTATTCCCTAAAGAAAGATACCGGTATCCTGGATGATGGAAAAAGAAATCTACTGGATAGAAAAAAAGAGTCTTTCATTCGGTATTCGCCACCAACTTCCATGGACAATCCTCTTTTACTGTTTGATTTTTCTGAGGAAGGGCATTACAGACTTTCCTTAAACTATAAGGATCCCTCCGGGAATCCTATAGAATGGGATAAGGATTATGGCTTGTCAGAAGGAGGATTGAAAGTCACTGTGGATACGACGGATCCCAAGATTTTCTTTGACCCTTCTTCCGAAAGTGGACAGGTACGGTACTTTGCCAAGGATGTTAAGCTGAAGGCCAATGTGCTGGAAGAAAACTTTAATCCGGCAGCCACCGATCTTTCTTATATATTTACCCCGGATAGGGTGGAGGGGCGAACTGCTGTGGCAAGTTCCAGCAGCCTTTCTTCCGGAACAGGGGAAAGAAGTATACGGCCGAACAATATAAGCTGGAAGAAGGAAAAGGCTTCCGATTCCACTTTGAATAAGGCGGAGCTTTCCTTAAGTGAAGATGGTAAATATGTGGTGAACTTACATACCACAGATTTTTCCGGAAGAAAGGCCAGTGCCTCCAACATTTTGGTTGTGGATAAAACACCGCCTAAGATTCGGCTGACTTTATCCAATGACGGCTTAGCCAATGAGAAATACTTTAGAGAAGTCAGAAAGGGAAAAATCGAAATCGAGGATGCCCACTTGGATTTCTCTTCTCTTCAGGTAGATTTTTCCGTAAAGGACAAGGCGGGGAATCCGGTATCTACCGCAAGGAATCATGCAGCATATTTGAAGAACTCGGAGAGCTGGACACAAGAGGGAAATAAATATACCTGCTTGGTAGAGTTTACCGAAGACGGCATTTATCATCTTGGCCTAAAGGTAAAGGATCTGGCAGGCAATGAAAATGCTCCCATCGAAGTAGGAGAGACCAAGGCGGCCTTTGATTTTGTGGTGGATAGAAAAGCCCCCACAGGTGCCTTGAAGATCGGCGATTGGGATCGTTCCAAGGATGGAACCCTTTGGACTAAGCTCCTGGATCGTATCAGCTTTGGTCGATTCAGCAATAAGAAGCAGGTTATTCGTTTACAGGCAGAGGATAACTTAAGCGGTGTCGGGCTGGTGGAAGTTCTTCGGACAAGGGAGAAGATGAGCCTTGCAGACCTGCAGGCCAGCGCTTCCTTTAAGAATGTTACAAGCGAAGTAAAGGACGGTTACTGGTCCAAGGAAATCTCCCCCAACGAGACCTTTATTACCTATGTCCACTTAAAGGATATGGCCGGAAACCAGTATTACCTAAGCTCTGATGGGGTAATTTTAGACCAGCAGAATCCGGAAATTCACATTACTTTGCCTAAGGAAGAGGAGAAGAACGGCCTCTATAAGAAGGATGTGGTGGTAGGCATTTCCGTAACGGAGCCCAGCCCCGGAAACAGCTATGCCGGTTTAAAGGATGTAAGCTATACCGTTTACAGAGACGGTATAGAAACCCAGGCAGGCTCTCTCTATCATTTTTCCAAGGAGGAGCCTCAGCTAAACGACTTAAAGAAGTCCTATGATGATGCTCATGCTCTTACGATTTTGGCTAAGGACAACAACAGTAATGACGTGTTACTGAAAATCAAGGCAGTGGACAATGCCGGAAACCAAACGGTAAAGGAAGAGCGTCTCAGCATTGATATTACAAAACCAAGGGTCACATTATCTTTCGACAACAATCGTGTGGAAAATGAGTTTTATTTTAAAGAAAATCGAACGGCTACCATTACGGTAGAGGAGAGAAACTTCTCCCAGGATGCCTTCAAGATTTTGATTACAGACCCGGCGGGAGGAAAGGACGGCAGGCTTTTGGAGGTGGAAAGGGATTCCTTCCAAAAGGTTTCCGGAAGCGGAGACAGCACCAGATGGGAAAGCCGTATTTACTTCAATAAGGACGGAGATTATCAGCTTTCCATCACCGGAGAGGACTTGGCCGGAAATGCCATGGAAGACCTGGTCTATGCAGAGGGTACTCAGGCAGCTTTGGACTTTACCGTGGATAAAACTGCCCCTGTACTCAGTGTAAGCTATGACAACAATACCGCGAACCATGAGTTTTATTACAAGGAAGGAAGAAGGGCGGAGATTTCCATTGAGGAGAAAAATTTCCGTTCGGATC